>JAVBXO010000378.1 GCA_030824535.1 Azonexus sp.
CCCCGAACCACAAGCCCGCCAGCCCCAAGCCGCCCGCGAAGAATCCAGCGGCGGCGGCCTGTTCGGCGGCCTCGGCGAAATCCTCACCGGCAGCACCGGCCCGCGTGGCGGCCGCCGTGAAGGCGTGCTCGAAAGCGCCGCCAAGAGTGCCGCACGCGGCATGGCCGGCACGGTAGGACGTGAGATTGGCAAGCAGATCTTGCGCGGCGTGCTCGGGTCGATTTTGGGCGGGCGACGCTGAGCAACAGCACAAAACCAAGGCAGCGATAAGCTGCCTTGGTTCTGGATGGCAGCCCCCATCCGCTTTGCCCATCAGAAATAAACCAGCGGGATTGCGCATACCGATCCACGTCGCATTGCGCCGCCCATTCGCCGTATTAGGTGCGCTGGCGTACCGAGCCGATTGCAGCGGCACCGTATAACTCCGTTTAGAAACATCGATCCCGATCCATTCAGCGACCGGGCTAAACGGAGAAACTCATGAACGCCCCTGTAAAACACTGGCTCGTCGCCCTGAGCGGCGCGGCCATCCTGCTCAGCGTCGGTTGCAGCAGCATGAAGACACCGGCCACGGCCGATGTCGCCGTCTCGAAGGCGGCCGTCGACAATGCGGCAAGCGCCGGCGGCAGCGAGTTTGCCCCGCTGGAGATGCGTTCATCGCGGGAAAAACTGGATCGCGCCAACAAGGCGATGATCGCCAAAGATTACGAACTTGCTTCCGATCTGGCCAACCAGGCCCAGGCCGACGCCAAGCTGGCGCAGGCCAAAGCCAACACCGCCAAGGCCCAGGCCGCATCCGCAGCCCTGCAGGAAGACATCCGGATCTTGCGCGTGGAACTGCAACGCAACCGCAAGTAAGACAAGCCTGAGCATCAGGGCGGGTCCTCTTCGAGGCTGCCGCTGCCGAATTTTCTAGGAAAAATCATGAAAAAATCAATTTTTACACCGACGCTGCTGACAATTGCCGTCTTCCTCGGGGCCTGCAGTTCCGTCCCCACGACCACCAGCCTGCTCGATCAGACGCGCAATGACTATCTCGCGGCGCAGAACAATCCCAAAGTCGCCAGCTACGCCCCGCTGGAGCTGAAGCAGGCCGGTGATGCCATGGCCAAGGCCAATACGGCCGCTGCCGACAATGAAAGCAGCGAAGATATCGACAAGCTGGCCTATCTGGCCAAGCAGAAGATTGCCCTGACGCAGGAAGTCGCCAAGCGCAAGTCCGCCGATAGTGACGTCGCCAAATCGGCCAAGGTACGCGACAACATCCGCCTCGAAGAGCGCACCCTGGAAGCCGACCAGGCCAAGCGGAGCGCCGCCTACGCCCAGCAGCAGACGCGGGAAGCGCAATTGCGCAATGCCAATCTGGAAGCGCAACTGGCCGAACTGTCCGCGAAAAAGACCGAGCGCGGCATGGTCATTACCCTGGGTGATGTGCTGTTCGCCACCGATCAGGCGCAGTTGAATCCGCAAGGTCAGCGCACCACCCAAAAACTGGCAGAAATCCTCCAGCAAAACCCGGCACGCACGGTGCTCATCGAAGGCTTTACCGACAGCACGGGATCCAGCGCCCATAATCAGGATTTGTCGGAACGTCGGGCTGGCGCCGTCCAGGTCAGCTTGCTTGAACTGGGTATTGCCCGCAGCCGCGTCGGCATTTATGGCTATGGTGAAAACCACCCGGTTGCCGGCAACGACTCAACGACCGGCCGCCAGCTGAATCGGCGTGTGGAAATCATCCTGTCTGAAGAAGATGGCAAAGTTCGCCCGCGCTGATAGTCCAGCCTCCCAGGAAAAATCTTCTCCCTGGGAGTTCACCAGCGGTGATGCCGATGGCCTGCGGGAACGCTTGCCTTCCGGCGATGTCCAAACCGTCGAACTGACGCTCCTGCTCTACGGCGTGGCCCGCTGGCGATCCGGCATCGCCTCCACCTTGTACTTGTCGTAGACGCCGGGCAATCCGGCAAGGGCTTCGGTGCGCTGCTGTGGTCTGAGCATGAACAAGACCCTGAGCCGGCAGCCTGCTCGGAAATTCTTATGACTGTGGGAAAAGGAGAGATTTACTCATTGTAAAATGGTTTAATTTGGTGGTGGACCGCAGAATTTGCCGGCGTCCAGCCAATCAAACCAACAAGCTGTCGAAGCGACCACCCTCCGGAGAAAATCATGCGCATCCGTACCCGCTTCAATATTGCCTTGGCCATCGTCTTTCTGCTCGGCTTTGCCCTCAGCATCCTCGTGACCTATCGCGTCCTGCTCGCCAATGCCAAGGATGAAGTACTGCGCAATGCCGGCATGATGATGGAATCAGCACTGGCCGTGCGCAGTTACACCATCGAAGAAATCAAGCCGCACCTCGACCCGATGCTCGACAAGGTCTTCCTGCCGCAAACGGTGCCCGCCTACTCGGCGGTCGAAACTTTTGGCCGCGTGCAAAAAAAATACCCTGATTTCAGCTACCGCGAAGCCACGCTGAACCCGACCAATCCGCGCGACCGTAGCGCCGACTGGGAAACCACCATCATCAACGGCTTTCGCCAGGGCGCCAGCACTGAAACCATCGGCGAGCGCCTGACCGCCAACGGCCCCAGTCTCTACATCGCCCGGCCGATCAAGATCAGCAACCCCGCCTGCCTGGCCTGCCACAGCACCCCGGCCGCCGCGCCGGCCTCGTTGATCGCCAAGTATGGCGACAAGAACGGCTTTGGCTGGCAACACAACGAAATCGTCGGTGCCCAGATCATCTCCATCCCGACCGGCCTGGCCGAACAGAACGCCCGCCATGCCTTCTGGTCATTCACCGCCGTTCTCGGCGGCCTGTTCGTCGCGCTGTTCATCATCATCAACATCATGCTGTCGCGACTGGTCGTCGAACCGATCCGGCGGATTGCCGAACTGAGCGACGCGATCAGCCAGGGCAACCTCGACCTGCCGGAATTCGAAGAAAAGGGCGCCGATGAAATCCGCCACCTGCACACCGCGTTCAACCGCATGCGGCGCAGCATCGAAAAAGCGATCAAGGTCGTCCAGCTACAAAAAGACCTGCTGAAAAAATCATGAACGCCAGAACCATGAGCACAAAGGCTGAACCGTGAGCGAATCCCTCGGCGCCCCCCAACCTGCCACCGTCATCGCTATCGGCCTGAGCGCCGGTAGCGATCCGGCGCGCAGCCATTTCACCGATCTGCTCGGCGGCACGCTGGCGCACACCTGCCACATTCAGGCCGCCAGCAACCGGGACAGCGAACTGGCCTTCACGGCGGTGGTCCCCGACCATGCGCAAACACTGTCGCTGCTCCGTCGCCTGATCAGCATTCAGGACGAATTCCGCCAGACCCACCCGGAATGCGCCGTCCGCTTCATCGTGCATCACGGCCCGGTCTTTCCCTCGGCCGCAAGCTTTGTCGGCGCCGCCCTGCGTTCCGCCCACAGCCGACTGAGCCGGCTGCCCGTGACCATTGCCCAGGCCGCCACCAGCGAATTTGCCGACTACGTCAGCACCTGGTCCGCCCATCCCGTCACTTTCGGCAAATTACCCCTGGCCACCGAGATCCCCGGCCTGCTGCATTTTTCCATCCTCACCAGCAGCAGCCCGAAAAGTGCCGACCAGCCAGCGGACGAAGAAGCCTTCCTGCGCCACATCACCAAATGCCTCGCCACCCACCTCGGCCCCTTCGCCGAAGTCATCGTTGACGCCGCCAAACGCTCCAGCGCCACCCCCCGGCAAATGATCGAAGAACTCGCCAGCGAAATCAGCGACGCTGCGGCGCGCGAGAAATTCCGCAGCGATGCCATCGAGTTTGTTTCGGGCGGGGCGGGCTGAGCGCTGAGGCGTACAACCCGGAAACGAAACTCGCGAACCGCTGAAAATTGCTGCAATTTCGGGGTGGACCGCAAAAGTCCGGGCACCGGCGAATTCAAGGGTCCGGCGAATTCATGGGTCAGATCTGAATGGCACTTGCTTAAGCCAAGGGCATTATAAAACTCGATGTTGTGACCCCATTTTTAGAGGAAGACGATGATGCGTAGGTGCGAATTCATTCGCACGGTCAAGGTATTTTGTGCGAATGAATTCGCACCTACATGCAAG
>JAVBXO010000334.1 GCA_030824535.1 Azonexus sp.
CCGCCACAGGGAAGATCTGTCGCGGCGGAAGTATTCCGCTGAATACCGCGAGTAATGTCATTAGCGCGGTAGCGACGCCGATTGTACCGGCTGCGGCTGGCGCCATTGATTTTTGGTACCGGTCTAACGTCAACTGGAATGCGGGAGGTTCCAATGCCATGTTGTTCGATGCAACAACCACGGCGGCCCGGCCTTTTTACCTGATGAAGTCGGCTACCGGTGCGCTCAGGTTTGCGGTGACCGATTCGGCGGGCACGGTGATTTCCGCGACGACAGCGGCTCAGACTTTTGCCGCCTCTACCTGGCAACATGTTGGCGTGACGTGGAATATCATGCCGGGGAGCAACCAGACGGTTATCCGGGTTTTCCTTAATGGGGTCTTGCGGGTGACCACGCGGACAACTTCTTCGGGGGCTATCGGGGCCTTCTCCACGGTCTACCTCGGCGACAATCGAACCTCCGGGGTGACGCCGGCAAGTGGTACGGCGAGAAGCGCCAATGGCTTGCTTGATGAGGTGAATTTTTACAATACGGAAATCAATGCCATTCAGGCAACGAATGACATGAATACCACCCGCCCGAGTTGCACATTGGTCGACCACTTCCATCTCGTGCATGGCGGAACCCAGGTCAATTGCGATATCGCCAATGTCACCGTGGAAGCGCACGACTCGGCGCATGCCCTGATTCCGCTGGCGGGTACGGTCATCAATATGACCACCAGTACCAGCCACGGTGACTGGCAACTGGTCACCGGCAGTGGCGCAGTGAGCAATGCCGGTAACGGTTCGGGAACGTATACCTTCAGTAATGAAAGCAGCGTCATCCTTGGTTTGACCGATAACTTTGTCGAATCGACCAATATCAATGTGGCTGCGGGTAGCTATACCGAACACTCGGGAACGGCGGCGACTTGCGTGGCGGCGGATTACACCAGTGGCAGCACCTGCGATACCAATCTGGTCTTTACCCAGTCGGGATTCCGTTTCGTCGATAGCGGCGGCAATTTCATGGCCAATCAGGTGGCTGGGACGACTTCGGGAACTTATTACCTGCAGGCCGTGATGAATACCTGTACCGCCGCCGGGGCCTGCACCGGGGTGTGTACGTCGCTTTTCCCGGCAGCAACGGCCGTTGATATCGGTCTGGCTTATGAATGTCGTGACCCGACGAGCTGCCAGGCTGGGCAGACGCTGACCTTTACGCCGGATGTTGCTTCAGGTACGGCCGGGAGCATCATCGGCAACAACTCTGGCGTGGTGTCGGCAACTAGCGCTGCGGGAACTTATACGACCAAGTCGCTGAAGTTCACGGCGACGAGCCCCAATCCACTGCCGGCAGTGCCGTTTACCTTCAATTATTCCGATGTCGGAAAAATTCGGTTTTGGGCGCGTTACCCCGCGGCGTCATCAAGTCCAACCATTTCTGGTTCTTCTGCCGAGTTTGTCGTCAAGCCAGCCGGCTTTGTGCTGAGCGAAATCAAGCCGAGCAGTAGTCCAGGTGGTCGTTGTTCAGTGGCCACCACGCCACCGCCGGGTATCGTTTGTGCCGGTAGCGCCGCCAGTGGTGCCCTGTTTGTCCATGCCGGTGAAGCCTTTTCGGCGACCGTGACTGCCGTGAATTCAGGGGGGACGGCGACACCCAACTATGGCCAGGAAGTTGCCGCTGAAACGGTTGGTCTGACGCCGACGAAAGTGCTGGCGGCGATGAGCAATGTGCCGGCCGTCAATGGTTCCTTTGGCAGTTTTTCAGCCGGCAGTGCGACGGGCACCGGCTTTACCTGGGGAGAGGTCGGCATCATTACCTTGACGCCGGCGGTGGGTGATGCGGACTACCTGGGCGCGGGCAATGTTACCGGAACAACGTCCGGTAACATTGGGCGTTTCATCCCCGATCATATCGATACTGAAGTGACGGATGCCTGTACCAGCGGGGTGTATTCCTACTCCGCCCAGCCTTTTGGTTTGCTGCTGACAGCGCGCAATCAGGCAGGAACGACGACGGTCAATTACGATGCGACAGTCGCCTTGTCACGGGCGGTGAGCTTGTCGCAGAGTCAGACGACGGGTAGTTTCTCGCCTGTGGCAGTCCCTGCCAACAGTTTTACCTCGGGTGTATCGAACAGTTCCCCCAGTTTTGCCTTTACTACGCTGCCGACTGCGCCGGTGACGATTACCGTTGCTGGCCTGGATGCGGATGGCGTTGGACTGGTCGCATCTAGTGTTGTCGGGAGCAAACGGACAACCCATATCCGCGCCGGCAGGCTGTATTTGCTCAATGCTTACGGTAGTGAATTCCTGCCCTTGCCGGTGCCGGCCCAGACGCAATATTGGGACAAGGGCTGGAAGCAGAATCAGCAAGATAACTGCACCACCCTGACGATGCCGACAGCGGCGAATAGCGGACTGGTTTTTGGGGCTGCGAGTGATCGCAACCAGCTTGTCAGCGGTGAGGTCGTGGCCCAGATGAATGGTTCGATGGCTGCCTCGGTGCTGGTGACACAGGGGAACGCCAAGCTGGTACTGCGACACCCGACTATTTCGACACAGGGACCGGGGGATGGTAATTTTGGCTACGTTGATGTGATGGGTAGCGTGCTGGCTGGCAGCGTGAGTACCTGGCTTCCCCCGGTTACCAAGGCACGCGCCTGCTTTGGCTCCTGTGGTCCGCGCTCACCGGTTATCTACTCACGAGAAGTGTTTTGACAAAAAATCGTTGGGAAATAATATGTTGCGCGTTATCCTTTGCAAAATGCTTTAGATAATCAAATGAATGTGGCCGAAATTGGGTAGCAAACTAGATCAGGGATGGTTGGCTGTTGTCCGGCGTGGCACGCAGCTCGATATCGCCCATGTTTTACGGTCGACCGCACATTTGCCCGAAATTCTGCTGCTCGAATCCTTTGCGATGGAGGCAGATGAAACGGCGTCGCTGACGCGATTGGCTCAGGGACACAATCTGAAGCGTTATCGCTGTGTGACCTTGATGCGTCCAGGCAGCTATCGAGTAGTACAGATGGAACCGCCGGCAGTCGCGCCGGAGGAACGGCTTGAGGCCATGCGCTGGCGACTGAAGGACATGGTTGATTTTCCGGTCGATGACGCCGCACTGGCGATGACCGAAATCCCCGGTGATGTCGGGCGACAGCCGCAGGTTTTTGCCATTGCTGCGCCGCGTCAGGCGATTGGCGAGTGCATGAAGCGTTTTGGCGATGCCCGGCTGACGCTGGCGGCCATCGATGTGCCGGATATGGCCGTGCGCAATGTGGCTGCCCTGTTCGAGGAAAGTCAGCGTGGCCTGGCCTTTCTGCATGTGAGCGGAGATGGCATTCTGCTGGTCATCACCTTGCAAGGGGAGTTGTGCCTGTCGCGGCAGATTGACCTGCCGGCGGCGGTTCTGGCGCAGTCGGATAAAGAGCGGCACGAACAGTTTTTCGAGCGCCTGGCGCTGGAGCTGCAACGAACACTGGATAATTTTGACCGACAATACAGCTATATTCCGGTCGCCCGGCTGATGGTCGCCAGCGAGTTCAGTGCCGCTGCGACGGTCAGCGCCTTGGCTCGTAACCTCTATTTGCCCGTGCAGGTCATGGATTTGGCCGAGGTTCTGGCGTTTCCATCCTTGCCCGAACTGCGTGTCGTTGAACGTCAGGCGCAGGCTCTGCTGGCGATAGGCGCGGCGCTGAGGGATGAGGCATGAGTCAGCAGATCAACCTGATCCTGCCGGATCTGCAACCCCGTTTCGACTGGCTGGCGCTGCCGCTGGTGCTGGGGGCGGTTGCACTCAGCCTGCTGCTGATCATCGTCGCTGTCTTGTACGGCGACATGAAGCTTGAGGAGCTTGTGGCACGCGAAGCGGCGCTGAAAGGAAGCCTGCAAAATTTGCAGCAGAAGTCGCTTGATCTCGGCGGCGCACTCGCCGCCAGGCAAGGGGATAGCAGCCTGCCGGCGCGGATCGAGGCTGCACGGCTGGCCGTCGAGCAGCGTCAGGAAGCACTGGATAACATCCGGCACGGCGGTAATCGTCCCGAATCGCGATTTGCCGAGACCATGCGCGGTTTTTCGCGGCAGG
>JAVBXO010000053.1 GCA_030824535.1 Azonexus sp.
CTTGAATTTCGTCACCCCGGCCCAGCGCCATCAGGGGGCCGATATTGCCATTCTGCAGGCCCGCAAAGCCACCTACGAAAGCGCCAAAGCCGCAAAGCCAGAACGCTGGTCCGGCCCCATCCGAAATTGGGATCGCCCGGGCACCGTTTGCCTCAATCCAGTACGACAAAAGGATACAAAACAAAAATTGGCAGCTTAAGTACCGTGACAACTATCTTGACAAATAACGTTGTTGTCTATAGCAAAGCCCTCAAAAACCCAAAGCAAACTGACAGCGACTCCCGTAAACGTCAAATTTTTACTGCCACCCCGGCATAGTCGGGGGATTTTCCATGATGATTAAGCGCTATGAGGTAGGAGAAAAAATGAATATTGGACAAATCTACTTTGGCTTGGCCTACGAAGATGATGACCAGAAATACCCAATTGTTCATTCGTATGAGTACCTGGGTCTTTCTAGGGAACGTTCTGATGTTCATAGCTTCCGATTTTTAGGCACGGGAGATTTCCTCGAGCTTACTGATGAGCAGCTAGATTTGATTTCTGGAGTGGATGGACTGAAGGAGGTGCTTGAGGTGTGGGCGAGAAAAAATCCTGTACTTGCAGGATAGGGCTAGCCAAGCAACGATGAATAATAGGGAACGCACCACGATAAACGGTATTCCCTCTCAGATTTTGTCTAATTTCTGCGGTCGACCGCAGAAATCAGGCAATTTCGCTCGCGCTGGAAATCCGGGCATCGTCGTTTCCGCTCCACCTACTATTTCAGCCCAAACGTCTCCCCCGAATTTCCCTGCAAAAAACCGGTTGACCGCAGCTATGTCCAGTTGCCAACAATCCAGCAATCACACAATCCATCCGCTTTGCTATTTACCTGGATGCGGAAAAGTGTTGGCGCTCAGGAATGATCCCGGGGCTGTCGAATATCATCCTTGCTGACTTGTCGGTGTCAGCGTGTCCGTCGCGACGGGCTGCTCCGGTGTCACTGGATCAAGATGAATCTGCATTTCCAGCGCCGTAATCCCGACATTGACCGTTGCCGTCAGCGATACCGGGTGTTCGGAGAGTTTGCGGGTTTTGAGCTCTTCCAGCGCCACTTCCAGGATGCTGCACATTTGCGCCGTGGCCAGGCGCACGGTTTTTTCGTTGATGGCATCGGTCAGATTGCTCGCGCTATTGCTCAGCGACTCGACGCCACCCCTGACTGAATTGGCAATGCCGCCGACGGTATCGTTGGCCTTGTTGGCGACCTGATTGCCGAGATCCTTGATTTTTTCGAGCATGAAGTGAGTGTTCCACGAGGAAGGGCGTTCATGCTGCCGCGAATCACGCGTCAGGGCAATGATCGTCAGGCAAAAATCCTGTGCGCGTATGTCCTCAAGTCAGATAAGCGCAATTCTGCGGTCAACGCCTGGTTTTGCCCCTTTTTCAGCCGTCGACCGCAGCCAATGAAAAAGGCCGCTTGAGCGCGGCCTTTTTGCTGTTCGTCCCGGCGCTCAAGCCCGGACGAGGAAATCCCCAGCCGCCATGACCGGATGGGTGACACTGCCGATGAGGGCGATCTGCACCGCTGCCGTGGCGCCAGTGCCATCGGCATCGTAGGACAGGATGCCCGTGGTCTGGTCGTAGATCAGGCGGTCGCCGCTGTCGTTGGCCGCCGTCCCCAACTGGAAGCTGCTGGCCGGCAAGGCCACGCCGGTGGCGCTGCCGCTGACTCCCAGGGCGGTGAAGATGTCGTCATCGACAACGATTTTGTCGCTGCCCGACACAAAATCCACCAGGGTATCGACATTGCCGCTGGCGGACAGCAGGGATGCCAGCACGAATTGATCATTCCCGGCGCCGCCCGTCAGCGTGTCATTGCCGCCGCCGCCGATCAGCGTGTCATTGCCTGCCAGACCGCTGAGCTGGTTGGCCATGGCGTTGCCGATGAGGGTGTTGGCGAGGGCATTGCCGGTGCCGTTGATGGCGCCCGTTCCGGTGAGCACCAGTTTTTCGACGAAACTGCGCGCCACGTTGCCCGCCAGGCTGTAGCTCACGCTGCTGTTGACCGTGTCGATTCCTCCCGCATTGATGCTGCCGGCGAGGGTGGTCGTTTCCACCACCTTGTCGCCGACGTTATCCACGGTATAGAGGTCATTGCCCGCGCCCCCTTGCATGACATCGGCGCCGCTGCCACCGTTCAGGCTGTCATTGCCGGCGCCGCCGAACAGGGTGTCGTTACCGGCCATGCCATTCAGGACATTGGCTGCCCCGTTCCCGATCAGCTTGTTGGCCAGGGCATTGCCGATGCCGTTGATGGCCGCCGCGCCGGTGAGGGTCAGGTTTTCGACAAAGCTGACCCCGGTATTGGCGTTCAGGCTGAAGCTTACGCTGCTCTTCACCAGATCGATGCCTCCGGCATCGACTGTCCCGCCCGCTGTGGTCGTTTCCCGTACCTGGTCCGTGCTGGTATCGACCACGTAGATGTCGTTGCCGGCGCCGCCCAGCATGACATCGGCGCCGGCGCCGCCATCGAGCGTGTCGTTGCCATCGAGACCGCTCAGGGTATCGTTGCCTGCCAGGCCGGAAAGCAGGTTGGCGTTGGCATCACCGTTCAGCGTGTCGGCGGCCGTGGTGCCCAGGCCCGGCGTCGGCACTTCAAAAGCCAGGAACTGCTCGGGGTTGCTGCCGTAGATGCCGAACTGGATGTCCTTGACGATGTGGGTGCCCGCGGTGGTACCGTCGGTAATCCAGAGTTCGTTACCGTTGATCGGATCATTGGCAGAGAACAGCATCTGGCCATTGCCCAGCAGGGTGAAATTGGCAGGAGACAAACTGTAAGCTGTGGTGGGATGAATATCCTGAAGGAGGAAGGTGCCGGCAGCCGTGCCGTCGGTGACCCACAATTCCTTGGCGTGAATACCGTCGTCGGCAACGAATACGGCCTTGCCATTGCCCAGGGCATGGAAGCGCTCAATCGAGGAGGAGTTGGAGCCCGGGTAGATATCCTTGACCTGAAAAGTGCCGGCGAAGGTGGTATCGGTGACCCACAGTTCATAGCCCTGGGCAAGGCTGCCCTGGGCATTGAATATCACCTTGCCATTGCCCAGGGCGCAGAAATTCTGCGGCGCGGCATGGACGCCAATGGTGTTGATGTCGCTGACCTGATGAGTGCCTGCGGTCGTGCCGTCGGTGATCCACAGATCGCTGCCGAGTCCGTCGGGATTGGCCTGGAAGAGCATCCGGCCATCGCCCAGGGCGTAGAACTGTTCCGGAGCCGAGCTGCCGTTGGTCGCAGGGTAAATATCCTGGACCATGAAGGTGCCGGCCGTCGTGCCGTCGGTAACCCACAATTCCCAGCCGTTGGTATTGTTGTTGGCAGCAAAAATGACCTTGCCGTTACCCATGGGGGTCAGGAAGTTGGCGCCATTGCCGTTGACGCCAGGAGTGATGTCCTTGAGCAGTTGGGTGCCGGCGCCCGTGCCATCGGTGACCCACATCTCGGTGCCGTAGGTGGCGCTATTGCCCAGGAACACGGCCTTGCCCGCGCCGACGGCGGTGAACTGCTGGGGCTGGGAGCCCTGACTGCCGGCATAGATATCCTTGAGCAGGAGCGTGCCGGCGGTGGTGCCATCACTGACCCACAACTCGCTGCCATTGCTGCCGTTGTCCGCAGCAAACACGGCCTTGCCGCCGCCCAGCGCGAAGAAGTAGCCAGGGCTGGAATTGTTGGTGCCGGGGTTGATGTCCATGACCATCATCGTGCCGCCGCTGCTGCCATCGGTGACCCAAAGCTCGCCGCCATTGACGCCCGTCCCGTTATTCGCCGCAAACAAGGCTTTGCCATTACCCAGCGCGCAGAAGTTTTGCGGGTTGGAGCCGTAAGTGCCGGGATAAATATCCTGCAGCATGAAAGTGCCGATATCGGTGCCATCGGTAACCCAGGCTTCGTAGCCGCTGCCCCCGTAGGCCTGGAATACCACCTTGCCATTGCCCAGATCGGTCAGCTTGTCGGGATTGGCGCTGCCGTAAGTGGGATTGATATCCTTGAGCATGACGGTCCCGGCCTGCGTGCCATCGCTGATCC
>JAVBXO010000395.1 GCA_030824535.1 Azonexus sp.
TCGTGCTCGTAGCTGGCGCGGGTCAGGAACAGCCAGGGGTCGCCGGCATTGCTGACGCTGCTGGCACCACTGCGGGCGCCGATCAGCGGAATGCCGGCCTTGCCCAGCACGTTGTCCTTGAGCAGCGCTTCGATATTGCCGGTGCCGACGCTGCCAATGAAGGCCAGCGGCTTTTGCTCGCGGGCGATTTCCTGGACCAGGCGCAGGGTGTCGGCGGTGTTGTAAGCATCATCGGCATTGATCAAGCGGAGCTTGTTGCCGTTGATGCCGCCGCTGGCATTGATGCTGTCGAAATACAGTTGCGCCCCGGCGTTCAAACCTTTGCCGGTGGGCGCCAGTGGCCCGGAAAAGGGGGCGACCTGGGCGATCAGCAGCTCGGCGGCGAAGCTGTGACTGCCGTACAAGGCCAGCAGGCAGGCGAAAATGCGAAAAATGCGGAAAATGGACATGCGGCGAACTCCTTTGGTGATGGCTGGCTGTTGCCGACTGCAATCACTTGCGGGCCTTGTTATGCTGGCCGGCCCTGGTCGGCAGCCCCGGTTGCCGGATGGCGGCCTGGGCTTACTCGCCAGACACCGGGCTACGGCGTTCAGGCTTGGCAGCAGAGTATCGGCAAGGCCGAAATTCCAGAATTGTGGAAGTCACGTAAGGGGTTCGGGGAGGAATGGCACTTGCTTAAGTCAAAAACTTGCATGTAGGTGCGAATTCATTCGCACAAAATACCTTGACCGTGCGAATGAATTCGCACCTACACATCATCGTCTTCCTCTAAAAACGGGGTCACAACATCGAGTTTTATAATGCTTTTGGCTTAAGTAAGTGCCATTCGGTTCGGGGGAGGAAAAACGCCCGAAAAGTGCTGGTTTCCCCGCTCAAGCCCACGCTCAAGCGGGAAACGGCGCGTTTAGCGCGGCGGCCAGGGATACTGTTCGAAGCGGAATAATTCAGGCTTTTCACTATCGACAATGACCCGCGTCCAGCCCATCAAGGGGTAGCCGAAGCTTTCGAGGCGGGTAAAGTTGGCGACGGTTTCGCCGGCCGGCGGGCGCAGCGGTTGATCGACGCGGCTGCTGTGGGTGTCGCCATGGATGGCCAGCACCCGGCCGGGGAAATCCTCGCTTTCGCTGACCAGCTGTTCGAGGAATTCGCGGTAGCCAGTGAAGGGCAGACCACGGGTAAAGCGCTTGAAGCCGGGATTGGCCTGGAACATCAGCACGACGCCAGCGAGTTTTTCGCGGCGGGCCAGGGCGAAGCTGTCGCGGACCCAGGCGGCGACCTGTGGCTGGCGCTGGCGATATTCGGCGCTGGCGCTGTCGCCCAGCCCCCAGTTGTTATTGCTGCCCGGCACGTTCAGCGTCACGAACAGCAGCGGCCCGAGGCGAAAACGGCTGTGTTCGGGGTAGGCCGCTGATTGCTGTTCGAGCGCAATTTTCTTGTGGCCCAGCGATTGCGGCGTCGCCCAGAACAACTGGCGCAGGCGCTGCAATCGTTCCAGCGGCTGGTAAGCGCCGTTGTTCTGGCGATGGCAGTCGGTCCATTCGTTGTCGCCCGGCACCAGGATGAAGGGCACGCGGCTGCTGGCAAAAAGCTGCTGGCGGTCTGCGAAAACGCTGTCATCACAGCGACTTTGGCCATTCTTGAAATCGCCGACGTGCACGACAAAATCAACGCCATGGCTGGCGATGTCGTCGAGCATCTTCGGCAATTCGACCCGCTCATCGTCAGAGTAGGGCGTGTCGCCGATCACCGCAAAGCGCCAGGTCTCGGCTGAGGCCAGCAGGCTGCAGACAAGCATTACTGCGGTCAACAGCGTTTTCAGGGCAAAAATGCCGTTCACCGCAGAAATGCCTTCAAGGCATACAGCGCATCCAGCGCCTCGCGCGGTGTCAGGGTGTCGGGATCGATGTTGGCTAGCTGTTCAACGACCGGATGGGGTTCTGGTTCGACCGGCTCCGGCGAAAAGTCCTGCGCGAAAAGATCGGGTTGCAGCGGATCGACCGCCGCCCGTTGCTCGAATTCACGCAACTGCTTGCGCGCGGCGCGCACGACGCTGTTCGGAATGCCAGCCAGGGCCGCGACCTGAATCCCGTAACTCTGGTTGGCCGGGCCTTCTTCCACCGCGTGCATGAAGACGATGCGGTCGTTGTGCTCGACCGCGCCGAGATGGACGTTGGCCAGTTCGCTGTATTCATGCGACAGCCGTGTCAGCTCGAAGTAATGCGTGGCGAACAGCGTCAGGCTGCGGTTTTTATCGATCAAATGACGGAGGATGGCGAAAGCCAGCGCCATGCCGTCAAATGTCGAGGTGCCCCGGCCGATTTCGTCCATCAGCACCAGGCTGTTGGCCGTCGCGTGATGCAGGATGGCGGCGGCTTCGGTCATCTCGACCATGAAGGTCGAACGCCCGGAAGCGAGGTCGTCGGATGCGCCGATGCGGGTAAAAATGCGATCCAGCGGCCCGAGTACACAGCGGTCGGCCGGCACATAGCAGCCGATATGGGCGAGCAGGGCGATCAGCGCTACTTGCCGCATATAGGTCGATTTACCGCCCATGTTCGGGCCGGTGATCAGCAACAGGCGGCGGTTTTCGGCGAGCAGGCAGTCGTTGGCGATGAAGGTTTCGGCCTGATTGGCCAGTTCGCCTTCGACGACCGGGTGGCGACCGCCTTCAATGTGCAATTTTGCGGTCGACTCTTCTGCAGGGGCAAATTCCGGCTTGCACCAGTTGCGCTTCAAGGCCGATTCGGCAAAACCGGCGAGCAGATCAAGCTGGGCGATGGCGCGGGCAATGGTTTGCAAGGCCGGCACCACCGGCAGCAGGGCGTCGAGTATCTGCTCGTAAAGCAGCTTTTCCCGCGTCAGCGACCGCTCCTGCGCCGACAAGGCCTTGTCCTCAAAGGTTTTCAGCTCGGGCGTGATGTAGCGTTCGGCATTTTTCAGCGTCTGGCGGCGGCGGTAGTCGTCGGGGATCTTGTCGACATTGGCGTGCGTGACTTCGATATAAAAGCCATGCACCTTGTTGAATTCGACTTTCAGGCTGCTGATGCCGGTGCGCTCGCGTTCGCGGACTTCCATATCGACCAGGAAAGCCCCGCAATTGTCGTTCAGCGAACGCAGTTCATCGAGATCGGCATCAAAGCCCGGCGCAATCACGCCGCCGTCGCGCACCTGCGCCCCCGGTTCGGCGGCGATGGCGCGGATCAGCAATTCCAGCGCGCTCTCCGGCGTTTGCAGATCGCCAAACAGCTGGGCGAGCAAAACCGCTTCGCTGCCCGCCAGTGGCGCGCGCAGTTCGGGCAGGCGCGACAGCGATTCACGCAGCGCCGCGAGGTCACGTGGGCGGGCATTACGCAAGGCGATGCGGCCGGCGATGCGTTCAATATCGGCGATGCCGCGCAAGGCTTTTCTGACTTCGCCGGCCAGCCGACCGTAATCTTCAAGCAGCGCTTCGACCGCGCCATGACGCGCCGCCGGAATCGCCCGGTCGCGCAGCGGATGGTGCAAGGTGTGGCGCAACAGCCGCGAGCCCATGCTGGTCACGCAGTTGTCGAGCAGCGAAAACAGCGTCGGCGACGGCTGGCCGCGCAAGGTTTCGGTCAATTCCAGATTGCGCCGCGTGGCAAGATCGAGGCCGAGATAGGCGCCCTCGATTTCTACGGTCAACCCGCGTAAATGCGGCAATTTGCCCGACTGCGTCGCCTGCGCATAGGTCAGCAGCGCGCCGGCCGCAGCAATCGCCGGCTTCAGGCCTTCGGCGCCAAAGCCGGCGAGCGAGGCGACTTCAAACTGGTCGCACAACAGACGGCGCGCCGAATCGAAATCGAAATACCAGTCGGGCTGGCGCGTGCGCGCACCATCGAAACCAAAGCTCGGCGTCCAGCTTTCGGGATACAAAATTTCCGCCGGGCGAATCCGCTCCAGCGTCGCCGGAATCTGCTCGGCCGGCACTTCAATCAGGATGAAATCGCCGCTGGCGAGGTTCAAGCGGGCGATGCCCGCCGTATTGCGATGAGTCGTCACCGCCAGCAGCCAAAGATCCTGCTTGTCGTCG
>JAVBXO010000129.1 GCA_030824535.1 Azonexus sp.
GGGGAGTTGCAGGCGATTGGACAACAGGGCGTCACGATCCTCGTGATGCACACGCTGGAAAAATTGCAGCAATGAAATCGGCAATTTTGGCTCGCCGACGATATCCAGGTATTGCTGCGAGGCCCCGTAAATGACCCCGTCCCGGTCCATCAGCCAGTTGCCCAAGCTGGCGATACGCTGGGTGTTGAGCAAGGCCATTTCACTGTCGACGACATCCTTGATGGCCGCCGATGAGCGCAGCAGGTAGCGCACCCGGTGCGGCAGCAGCGAAATATTCAGTGGTTTGGTGATGAAGTCGGTGGCACCGCAGCGGTAGGCATGATCAATCGAGTCCTGGTCATCAAGCGCTGTCAGCATGATGATCGGCAAATGCTTGAAACGCGTTTGCCGGCGTAACTGCTTGCAGGTTTCGAAGCCGTTGAGTCCGGGCATCAGGACATCGAGCAGAATCAAATCAGGGGTATAGCCCAGATCGATTTTTTCCAGGGCTTCTTCTGCCGACACCGCGGTGGTCGTCACAAAGTCGTGCTGACTGAGTACCGAATGGGTGATCGTCCGCATGACGGGTTCGTCATCAACAATCAAGATTTTGGCGGAAGCTTGCGGATCCATGATGTCGTGCTTTATGAGGACTTGTCGCTCGATAGCAAGGTATTGATTTCGGCGCGAATAATCTGGAACTGTTCAAGGGTGGCCCGGCCCATCGCCTGCAGCCGTTCCTCGTCGTTATTGCGTGATGCCTGCTCGGCTTCCTTGCAGAGTTCGGAAAAGTTGCTGATGCCCAGCGCCGCGCTTGAACTTTTGAAATTATGGAACACCCGGGTGATCTTTTGATGATCCGGTTCGTTCGCGATATTTGCCAGCAATTCCAGATGCTTTTCACCTTCCCTGACATACGAGGCCAGAACCAGCGGAATGACCCGATCTGCCTCGCTGCCCAGGCTGGCGCGAAGTTCGTCGAGGTTGATTTGGGGCAGGGCCTGCTGGGCGCTGCCTGCAGTCTTCTGTTTGGCAGGCGGTGCGTTGTGCCTGAGGTGTTCGACCGGGAGCCAGCGGGCCAGCGCCGTGGTCAGGCCACCAATGGTGACCGGCTTGGTCAGATAATCATCCATTCCTGCCTGCAGGCACATTTCGCGGTCTCCACCCATGGCATTGGCGGTCAGGGCAATAATCAACTGTCGCGGCAGGGCATTGAGCTGTTCGTCGGCACGTATCCTGCGCGTTGCTTCCAGGCCATCCATTACCGGCATTTGTACATCCATCAGAATCAGGTCAAAAGTTTGATTGCGCAGGATGTGCAGCGCTTCCTGGCCATTACTGGCCATGCTTACCTGGCAGCCCAGCGTGCCCAGCATTTGTTCGAGAATAAGGCGATTGGTGTCGTTGTCCTCAACCATCAACAGTTTAGCCTCGAAACTGAGTGTTCCCGAGTGGTTGACCGCAGGAGTTTCATCGATCACGGTCAATTGCCATAAACGGGCCAGTTCGGTCCAGAGCGCCATGTCACCAAAAGGCTCATGCAAACGTCCCTGTATCCAGTCCGGCAAGCGCAATGCTTCGCCATCGGGGGTGTCAAAAGCGTAGATGAACAGAACCGGGATCGGTAGTGGATTGGCACCTTGTTGTTCAAGCATGGCGCGGAAACAGTCACTGTTATCAACCATGATTGCCTCGTGCCGTTGGGACGCCATCAACGCACGGGCCTCCTGGCAGCTTTTTACCCAGCTTGTTTCGATGCCTGCCCAGTAGAGCATTTCGCGGTAATGGTCGGAGCGCTCGGGGCTGGCCGAGACGATGATGACGCGCCGTCCCTGCAGTTGCGGCATCCAGCCCGGGAGTTCGCGGTCAGGTTGTACTATTTCCAGCGGAATCGTCAGGGTGAAACAGGATCCGACGTTGCTCTTGCTACTGACCGAAACCGTGCCGCCCATCAGCGATACCAGGTCGCGCACAATGGCCAGGCCCAGCCCGCTGCCACCGTAGCGGCGGCTCATGCTGTTATCGGCCTGGCGGAAGGGCGAGAAAATATTGTCCTGTGAGTTGAGCGGAATGCCGATCCCGGTATCGATGACCTCAATACGCAGATTGTGAGCATCGGCCTTGGGAATATTCTTGCAGATGACCCGGATGTGTCCGGTCTCGGTGAATTTGATGGCGTTATTGAGCAGATTGGTCAGTACCTGTCCCAGGCGATATTTGTCGCCAAGGATGAAATCGGGCAGGTCCGGCGCGATTTCAAAGCGCAACGCAAGTTTTTTCTTGCGGGCGTTGGGTGTGAAAATGGCGACGACGCGCTCGATTGTTTCGCGCAGATTGAAAGGCAGGCGTTCGAGTTGCAGGCCGCCCGCTTCGATGCGGGAAAAATCCAGGATATCGTTCAGCAGAAACAGCAAGGTATCCGCCGAGGAACGCAGGGTATTGAGGCGGCTGCGTTGCTCGTCGGTCAGGCTACCGGCCGAGAGCAGGTCGGCAACCCCGATGATGCCGTTCATCGGGGTGCGGATCTCATGACTCATATTGGCCAGGAAGGCACTTTTCGCTCGGTTGGCCTCTTCGGCACTTTCCTTGGACAGGCGCAACTCAAGCGTGCGTTCTTCGACCACCTCTTCAAGGTGGCTGCGATGACGATTCAATTCCGTGTCCCGTTGGGCAATTTCAGCGAGCATGGCATTGAAGGCGTCGGCCAACTGGCCGATTTCGTCATTGGAATACTTTTCGGCGCGTTGCGAGAAATCACGCGAACAGGCCACCGAATTGGCCGTATCGGTCAGCGCGCTCAGGGCTAATAGCAGTGATTTCTGCATCCGTCGGGCAATGAACTGGGCGAGCAGAAAGGCGGCGATGGAGGCGACCAGAAACATCAGTGAATCGCGGCGCAGGTCGGCCCAGACGTGGTCGAGTGTCGCGGTCAGGGAAACGGAACCGACCACGCCATCGGCCGTGTGAATGGGTACAACCGCGGTGACATGGGAAAGATCGGCATAGCTGCTGGGTTCCGCATGAATTTTTTCACCTAATCCGGCTTGGGCTGGCGGCGGATCACCGGGGCGGTCATAGTGAAAATTGAAACCGGTTTCGGTTCCCAGCAGGCGCGCGGCGAGGATGTCCGGGTGCTGGCCCAGCGAACTGAACAGGCGTGTCGCCCCGCTGATGTCCTGAAACTCGACCACTGCCGACGCGTTGAAGGCGATGATTTCCGCCATGGAACGTAATTCGGCAAGTTTCATGTCCCGACGGTGATCGGTCTGGCGCAGCGCAAAGAAAATGAAGGTCAGCAGCAGGCTGCTGGCCAGCGACACGGCCAGAATCAGTGAAAGCTTGCGGCGGATTGGCAGGCTGTCGGTCATTTTCCTGCTCCGATGATTTGCCGGGCCAGGCGCATCAGTTGCGAGCTTGGCTTGAGATTATTGCGGCTCAAGGTGTCGTTATTGATATCGAATTGCAGGCGACCATCAGCGCGGATCAGGGCAATGGCGCCACCGTCGCGGGCAAAGCTTTCGGCATCGCTGACCGTCAGGATAGGCAGTTTTTCAGTCCAGCGCAGCACGGCAGGAAAGCGCGCTTCTTCGCTATCGGCAATAAAGAGAAGCTGGCAGTCGGCAAGCTGCTCCGGGCCTGATATGCGCCGTATGCGCAACTCGCGCGAACTGACCTGGCGCCCCTCGTAAGGCACGAGATAAGGCATCAGGCTGTCGCGACCGAGGACGCAAATGCTGGTTGTCTGGCGGCCGGCCGGCCATTCGATATATTTCAGGAAATTGACCAGGTAGGCAGCCTTCAGCTGCCCCTCGGAAGCAACCTGACCAAAGCTGAGCGCCGTATTGACAGCCGCAGCCAGCACCAGTAGCAGGCGGAAAGCAAGTCGGGAAAAGGCAGAAGTGGGCATCAGGGTCAGAATTTCAGGCGGGCGCCAAAATAAAGGCTGGGGCGTACGTCGGAAGCGGGAATGTTGATGACGGCATTGACTGACTTAGCACCTTGCCGAGCCCAGGCCATGAATATGCTTGCTTGGATTGTGCGCGTCTTGCCGCCAAATGGAAAGCCGATCACC
>JAVBXO010000209.1 GCA_030824535.1 Azonexus sp.
TGTTCGTTGAAAAAGGTTACAGCGCCACCCGACTGGAAGACGTCGCCGCCCGCGCCGAGGTTTCCAAGGGCACGCTCTACCTGTATTACGCCAGCAAGGAAGCGCTGTTCAAAGCAGTAATCCAGGAAGGCATCGTGCCGGTCATCGCCGAAAACGAAGCCATCGTCGCCAACCATCAGGGTTGTAGCTTCGCCTTGCTGGAACGTCTGCTGGACAACTGGTGGAACAAGATCGGCATGACTGACTTTGCCGGCATTCCCAAGCTGATGATCGCCGAGGCGCGCAATTTCCCCGAATTGGCGCAGTTCTACTACGAGCAGGTGATCAGTCGAGGGCGCGCCATGGTTGGTGCGGCCTTGCGGCGTGGCATGGCCAGCGGCGAGTTTCGCGAACTGGAGGTCGAGACGAGTATCGACGTCGTCATCGCGCCCATCCTGATGCTGCTGATCTGGCGTCATTCGCTGAGTTGCTGCCAGTCTGGCGACAACGATCCACAGGCATATTTGCGTATTCATCTGGACCTCCTGCAGCAAGGTTTGCGCAGGCTGGAAAAGGAGAGTCAGGTATAATTTTGCTTTGTCGGAATCAATATATTAGCCTGTGCTAATATTAAGCCTGCGGAGACCCCAATGAATATCGAGCAAGCGCGCTTCAATATGATCGAACAGCAGATCCGGCCCTGGGAGGTTCTGGATCCGGGTGTTCTTGACCTGCTCTTCGTCGTCAAGCGCGAAGACTTCACCCCGCCGGCCTGCCGCAGTCTGGCCTTTGCCGATCTGGAAATCCCGCTGGGCGATGGTCAGGTCATGCTGTCGCCAAAAATGGAAGCCCGGCTGCTCCAGGAAATGAGCCTGAAGAAAACCGACAAGGTTCTCGAAATCGGCACCGGCAGCGGCTATATGGCTGCGCTGATGGCGGCGCGCGCCGAACACGTCGTCAGCATCGAAATCCGCCCGGAAATCGCTGTCCAGGCCAAGACCAATCTGGCCAACGCCGGCGTTGCCAATGTCACCGTGCAAACCGCTGACGGTTCTGCCGGCTGGTCGCAGAACGGCCCCTACGACGCCATCGTGATTTCCGGCTCGGTCCCCAGCATTCCTGCCAGCATCCTCGCCCAACTACGCGTCGGCGGCCGCCTTGCTGTTGTCGTCGGTCAGGCGCCGGTGATGGAAGCACAATTGGTGACGTGCACGGCCGAAGGTATCTACAACACGGTCATCCTCTTCGAAACGGTCATCCCGCCGCTCGATGGCTTTACCCCCAAGAACAGTTTCTCCTTCTGATGCAGCAGATTCACGTACAGCAACTGGCCGAATGGCTTGCCGACTCAGCTCGGCCCCAACCCTTCCTCCTCGATGTACGTGAATCCTGGGAATGCGAGCTTTGTCAGATTGAGGGGTCGCAGCACATCCCCATGCACCTGGTGCCGATGCGCTGCGACGAACTGGACCCGCAACGGGAAATCGTGGTGATTTGCCACCATGGCGGCCGCAGCATGCAAGTCGCCATGTTTCTCGAACGCAAGGGTTATGACTCGGTCTTCAACCTGATGGGCGGTGTCGAGGCCTGGGCTTGCGAAATCGAGCCGGGCATGCGCCGCTATTGAGAACGCGCATGAAAAGAATTGCCTGGCTGCTCGCCGCCCCCCTATTCGCTAGCTCGCTGCATGCGGCAGACCTGATGCAGGTCTATCGCGAAGCGCAGGACAACGATCCCGGTTTTGCCGCTGCCCGCGCCGTGCTTGATGCCGGCCGCGAGAAAGCGCCGCAAGCTCGCGCCGGCCTGCTGCCGACGCTGGCCGTTTCCGGCAACAGCACCTGGAACGACAACGAACTGGCACTGCACAACGGCACGACTTTCGCCAAGCCGCAGTTCAATTCCAACGGTTACCAGCTGACCCTGTCCCAGCCCTTGTTCCGCTGGCAGAACTGGGTTGGCTACGATCAGGCAACGCTGCAGGTAGCGCAGTCCGAAGCCAGCTTTGCCCAGGCCCGGCAGGACTTGATCCTGCGCGTCGCCCAAGCTTATTTTGACGTGCTCAACGCCCACGAAAGCCTGGCTGCGGTACAGGCCAACCAGCAGGCGATCAGCCAGCAACTCGAACTGGCAAAAAAGAGTTTTGAAGTCGGCACAGCAACCATCACCGACACCCACGAAGCCCAGGCCCGTTTCGATCTCGCTGTCGCCCAGGCCATCGCCGCCGAGAGCGACCTCGAGGTCAAGCAGCGCGCACTGCAAGCGATCATCGGCAAGGAAGCCGGTCTGCTGGCGCAATTGCGCAAGGCTGCGGAACTATCCCGGCCGCAACCGGCAGCCATGGCCGACTGGGTCAGCGCCGCCGAAAAAGACAGTTTGGCCGTGCAAATCCAGCAAGCCGCCGCCGATATCGCCGAGCGCGAAGTCGACAAGCAGCGCGCCGGTCATTACCCGACTGTCGATCTGGTCGCCAATGTTGGTCACAGCAAGAACTACGCTACGACCGGCAATATGGTCGATACCGATTTCAAGAACGCCGGCATCCAGGTCAACATCCCGCTCTTTACCGGTGGCCTGACCGTTTCCCGCCAGCGCGAAGCCAGCGCCAATCGCGCTGCCGCCGTGTCCACGCTGGAAGCGGCCAAACGCAATGCCGCGCTCGGCGCCCGCCAGTACTACCTCGGCGTTTCTAATGGCCTGGCCCAGGTCAAGGCACTGAAGGCCGCGCTGGTGTCATCGCAATCGGCGCTGGAATCGAACAAGCTGGGTTATGAAGTCGGCGTGCGCATCAATATCGATGTGCTGAATGCCGAGAATCAGGTCTATGTCACTCGCCGCGACCTGGCCAAGGCGACCTTCGATACGCTGATGGCGCAACTGCGCCTGAAAGCCGCCGTCGGCGCCCTCGGCGACGACGACGTCGCGCAAATCAACGCGCTGCTGGATCCGTCCAGCGCGAAATAAGCGCCAGCATCCGCCCTGCCGCACCGCGGTGGGCAGCAGCAAAATCACTGGCCGCGAGTCGCATCGCGGCCAGTTTGGTTTTACCGGCTAAAAGACCGTCGACCGCAGCAATCAAACTTTGCACATCATCGACCCGCTGCGCCGCCCCGGCAGCGATGGCATCTTCGGTCGCCTGCAAAAAATTGAAGGTGTGCAGTCCGACCAGCACCGGACAGCCGCAGGCTGCGGCCTCAATCAGGTTTTGCCCGCCGAGCGGCAGCAAACTGCCGCCGATGAAGGCCAGATCGGCCAAGGCATAGTAGGCCACCATCTCGCCCATGCTGTCGCCCAGCCAGACTTGTGTATCCGCTTGCGGCGAGGCGTCGCTACGCAGGACACAGCGCAAGGGCGTGGCGGCCAGCAGCGCCGCGACTTCAGAGAAGCGTTGCGGATGCCGTGGCACGATGACCAGCAAGGCGTCATCCTGCTCGATCCGGCGCTGCCAGGCGTCAATGATCAGCGCCTCCTCGCCTTCACGGGTACTCGCCGCCAGCCATACCGGCCGCGCGCCGATGGCCGCGCGCCATGCGCGCCCGAGCGCCAGCTTTTCCGGCGGCGGGGTGACATCAAATTTCAGATTGCCGCAGACCTCGACCGGCTGCGCGCCCAAGGCCAGCAAACGCTCCGCATCGCCGGCTGTCTGCGCAGCAACACCACGCAAGGCAGCAAAAGCCGGTCGAACAAGGGCCGAAAAACGCTGGTAACCACGCGCTGAACGCGCTGATAGCCGGGCATTGGCCAACATCACCGGAACCCCCCGCCGACGGGCGGTAGCCAGCAGATTGGGCCAGATTTCAGTTTCCATCAGCACGCCAAAGGCTGGCGAAAAGTGCCGAAAAAAGCGGTCGACCGCAAAAGGGTAGTCGTAAGGCAGATAGGCCTGGATCACCCGCTCGCCATAGACGCTGCGCCCGGCTTCACGGCCAGTGGGCGTCATGCCGGTCAGCAGGATGCGATGCGTCGGCCATTGCGTCAGCAAAGCCTCAATCAGCGGCTGGGCGGCGCGGGTTTCGCCGACCGAAACGGCGTGCACCCAGATCAGCTTTTCCGGCGCCGGCTGCTCATAAATACCGTAACGCTCGCCTATATTCTGCAAATACTCCGGTTGCCGGCGAGCCCGCCAGGCCAGGCGCAGCCAGATCAGCGGCGTGATGGCAAACAGCAGCAGGGTGTAAAAAAACCGCGCCATCAGCCTAGGGCGCCCTGCAATTCGCCCAGCACTGCCGCGACCGCAGGAATTTGTCCCTTGCCGCCGAGATTACGCCAGAAACCGACCCCGAGCACGCCAGTCAGCCCCGGATCGGTGGCGGTGTACAAGGCAATGGTCGGCACTTTCAGCGCCACCGCCAGGTGCGTCAGGCCAGTATCAACGCCGACACAGGCCTTGGCGCTGGCGAGCAGCGAGGCAAGCGCCGGAATGCTCAGCGCCGGCGCCGCCACGGCACCGGGAATCGCTGCCCCCAGGCGGGCCGCACGCGCCCGCTCGACAGGATTTCCCGCCGGCAGCACGACGGCGTAGCCTTGTTCAGCCAGTTCCCTGCCCAATTGCTGCCAATGATCTTCCGGCCACAGCTTGTCATCGCGGCTGGTGGCCGTCAGCAAGACCACATAAGGCCGTTCCGGCAGCCAGTCAAAATCGGCCGGCGGCGCAGTAATGCCGTAATCAGGCTCGCCAATCAGATCGTAGCCCAGCGCTTCGGCCGCCAGCCGCCGGTTGCGCTCAACGGCATGCAATTCGCGCGACACCTTGAAATGGCGCTCGTAGAGATAGGCAACTATCGGCTCACGCGCCGAATCACGGTCGTAACCGAGCACCGGCCCGTTGGCCCAACGCGCGAGCAGCGCGCTTTTCAGCAGCCCCTGGGTGTCGACCACAGCATCGTAGGCGCTATCACCCAGCGCCCGCCGCACGGCGACAATCTCGCGCCAGGTTGCCGCCTTGAACAGGCTCCGGCGCCAGCGCCGTACCGCCACCGGCACGACATTTTCAACGCCGGGATGCAGACAGGGAATGCTGGCGAAACTCTCCTCGACGCACCAATCGATGCTCGCACCGGGAAAATGCCGGCGGATGTCGCTGACCACCGGCAAATTGTGGATCACATCGCCGAGCGAGGAAGTTTTCACGAGCAGTAGACGCATCGGCAGATAAAATGGGCGCTTTCAAAAGCCCGATTATAAATGTCCGCACCGCGTCAGCCGCTTTCTGTTGCGATCATCACCCTCAATGCAGCCGCACAATTGACCGATTGCCTGGCCAGCGCCGCCTTTGCCGACGAAATTGTCGTCGTTGATTCGGGCAGCAGCGACGGCACCGCCGAACTGGCCGCAAGCTTTGGCGCACGAGTGATCCAGCAGGACTGGCTGGGTTTCGGGCGGCAAAAGCAATTTGCCGTCGAGGCCGCCAGCCACGACTGGGTGCTCTGCCTCGATGCCGACGAGCGCGTCAGCCCGGCGCTCCGGGCGAGTATCGAAAATGCCCTCGTAGCGCCGTCGACCGCAGCATTCCGCTTTGCCCGCTGCAATCGCTTCCTCGGCCGCTATCTGAAGTTCGGCGAAGGCTATCCCGACTGGTCGCTACGCCTGTTCGACCGCCGCCAGGCACACTGGTCGAACGATACCGTGCATGAAAAGGTCGTCACCAGTACCGCCGTAGCAACGCTGGCCGGCGATCTGCTGCACGATTCCGCTGAAACTCTGGCCGCCTATCTCAGCAAGCAGAACCGCTACACCTCGCTGGCCGCCGACATGGCGCTGGCTGCCGGCAAGCGCAGCAGTTTCGCCCGCATCGCCATCAGCCCGCTGGTTCGTTTCATCAAGTTCTACCTGATCCGCCAGGGCTTCCGCGACGGTCTGCCCGGGCTGATCCATATAGCCATCGGCTGCTTCAACAGCTTTTGCAAATACGCCAAGATCTTGGAACGCCAGCAGCGATAAAATACGCGCTTCTCAAGCAGGATTCCCCCCGTGAAAATTCTTGTCACCGGCGTTGCCGGCTTCATCGGCTCAGAGACTGCGCTGCGCCTGCTGGCGCGCGGCGATGAAGTCGTCGGCATCGACAACCTCAACGACTATTACGAAGTTTCGCTCAAGGAAAACCGCCTGGCCCGGCTGAGCGGTGACGCGGCTTTCCGCTTCATCAAGCTCGATGTCGCCGACCGCGCCGGCATCGAAAAGCTGTTCGCCGACGAGAAGTTCGACAAGGTCGTCCACCTCGCCGCCCAGGCCGGCGTGCGTTATTCGCTGCAGAATCCACACGCCTACGTCGACAGCAACCTGGTCGGCTTCGTGAATATCCTCGAAGGCTGCCGCCACCACCAGATCCAGCATCTGGTCTATGCCTCCAGCTCAAGCGTCTATGGCGGCAATACCAAAATGCCCTTCTCCGAGCACGACAGCGTCGACCACCCGGTCAGCCTGTATGCCGCGACCAAGAAGGCCAACGAGCTGATGGCCCACACCTACAGCCATCTCTACCGCCTGCCGACCACCGGCCTGCGCTTCTTTACCGTCTATGGCCCGTGGGGCCGCCCGGACATGGCCCTGTTCCTGTTCACCAAAGCCATCCTCGAAGGCCGGCCGATCAATGTCTTCAACCATGGCGACATGCGCCGCGACTTCACTTACATCGACGACATCGTTGAAGGCGTCATTCGCGTGCTGGATCGCAATGCTGCGGTGAACCCGGTCTACGACCCAAATTCCGCTGACCCGGCGACGAGCAACGCGCCTTATCGCGTGTTCAACATCGGCAACCACGATCCGGTGCCGCTGCTCGATTTCATCGCCGCCATCGAAAAAGCCCTGGGGCTGCAGGCTGAAAAGAAACTGCTGCCGATGCAGGACGGCGACGTGCCGGCGACCTATGCCGATACCGAATTGCTCGACGACTGGGTCGGCTTCGCCCCCGCCACGTCCGTCGAAGAAGGCGTTTCACGCTTTGTCGCCTGGTATCGCGAGTACTACAGTTGCTAGTTGCTAGTTGCAGTCATTAGCAAACCCTTCCGCCAACCTCTAACCACTGGAAACTAACAACCATCATGTGTGGCATCGTCGCGGCAGCAGCTCAGTACAATATTGTCCCGGTCCTCATCGAAGGACTGATGCGTCTTGAATACCGGGGCTACGACTCGGCCGGTCTGGCGATCATCGGCGATGGCCAGATCGAACGCCTCCGTTCGGTCGGCCGCGTCGCCGAACTGGCCGCCGCGGCAGCGACGACCACGGCGATCACCGGCATTGCCCACACCCGCTGGGCAACGCACGGCGTACCGTCGGAACGCAATGCCCACCCGCATGTTTCCGGGGCGATTGCCGTCGTGCATAACGGCATCATCGAGAATTACGAAAGCCTGCGCCGCGAACTGAGCGCCCAGGGCTATGTCTTCACCTCGGATACCGATACCGAGAGCATCGCCCACCTTATTGAAGCCACGCTGCAGACCGAACCCGACCTGTTCAATGCTGTCCAGCGGGCCTGTCGCCGCCTGGTGGGGGCGTTCGCCATCGCCGTCATCGACCGCAGCCAGCCGGGGCGCATCATCGTCGCCCGCGAAGGCTCGCCGCTGCTGCTTGGCCTGTCGGAAAACGGCAATTACGCCGCCTCCGATGCCTCGGCCCTGCTGCAAGTCACGCGCAACATGGTCTATCTGGAAAATGGCGATATAGCCGAGTTGACCGCAGCAGCGGTCCGTATCGAACGCCTCGACGGCACCCCGGTCGAGCGTCCGGTGCATGTCTCGCAACTCTCCGCGGCTGCTGTCGAACTGGGCAATTATCAGCACTACATGCAAAAGGAAATCTTCGAGCAGCCGGATGCCCTGGCCAACACGCTGGAAATCGTCGGTGGCAGCAAGAGCATCCAGCCCGGCATTTTCGGCGCCGAAGCCGCACATCTGCTCGCCGATATCGACCACATCCTGATCCTCGCCTGCGGCACCAGCGCCCACTCCGGCCTGACCGCCCGCTACTGGCTCGAAGCCCTGGCCGGCATACCCTGCACCGTTGAAGTCGCCAGCGAATACCGTTACCGCATCTCGGTGCCGAACCCGCGCCAACTGGTCGTCGCCATTTCGCAATCCGGCGAAACTGCCGACACGCTGGCGGCATTGCGCCACGCCAAATCGCTGGGCCAGATGAAGACCCTGGCCATCTGCAATGTTCCGGAATCGGCCATCGTCCGTGAATCGGCCCTGCGTTTCATCACCCGCGCCGGCCCGGAAATCGGCGTTGCCTCAACCAAGGCCTTCACCACCCAGCTCGCCGCACTCTTCCTGCTGACGCTGGTTGTCGCCAAGATCCGCAATCGCCTGAGTGCCGAGCAGGAAAGCAACTACATCGACCAGTTGCGCCACCTGCCGGTCGCGGTCAACAAGGTGCTGGCGCTGGAAGATGACATTCGCCAATGGGCTCAACGCTTCGCCGACAAACACCATGCCCTCTTCCTCGGCCGTGGCCGACATTATCCGATTGCCATGGAAGGGGCGCTGAAGCTCAAGGAAATCTCCTACATCCACGCCGAAGCCTACCCGGCCGGCGAGCTCAAGCATGGCCCGCTGGCGCTGGTCGATGCCAACATGCCGGTAATCTCGGTCGCGCCGCGCGATGACCTGCTGGAAAAGCTCAAGTCCAACCTGCAGGAAGTCCGCGCCCGAGGTGGCGAGCTGTATGTCTTCGCCGACGGCGACTCGGAAATCCCGGCCTCGGAAGGCGTGCACATCCTGCGCCTGCCCGAGCACTACGGCGAACTCTCGCCCATCCTGCACGTCGTGCCCCTGCAACTACTGTCCTACCACGTTGCCCTGGTCAAAGGCACCGACGTCGACAAACCACGCAATTTGGCAAAATCGGTCACCGTCGAATGAAAAAAGCCCGGAAAAATGAGTCCTGATGGGAAATAATAAAGTCTGTCGCGCGAGAATAAAGTCTGTCGAACAATAGATATGAGAGGGAGCCCTGCGATAGCCGGGCTTTCATTTTGAATTTCCGTTTTTCGGCCTTTGCTGTCGTTCGCTTGGCTAGCCATCTAGGTCAGCAATGTCGCGGATACCTGCCCCACTATGAAATCTCGCATTTAGTATTTCGGTGGCAGGGATCACGTAATCCTCAGCCCTCGTCCTTGCCGACGCCGTAGCGGTACTTGCGAAGTGCCAGCCCTTCGTCGGCTCTCCGCTGCTCATGCTCGATCAGGCGTTGCAAGCCCTCGGTGAGCCACTGGGCGAACGCTCGGACGCGGTCATCCTCATCGTTCTTCCAACAGGAAATCTCTTGCAGTTTGCGCGCGAACGCCTGGGCC
Organism: Azonexus sp.; assembly: GCA_030824535.1. Taxonomy (GTDB): domain Bacteria; phylum Pseudomonadota; class Gammaproteobacteria; order Burkholderiales; family Rhodocyclaceae; genus Azonexus. The sequence goes on from JAVBXO010000209.1 coordinate 9,275, forward strand.
ATACCGTACTCGCCAATCACGACGCCTGTCGTCTCGATCGCGGCCGCGACCTCGTTCCAGATGTGTGAGCGTTGGCAAATGCAATAGCTTATCGGTGCCATCGGAATTGACCCTTGTCTTGAGGAGTGCGTGAACGTCCTCCCGATTGTCACGCCCTCGGCCTACGTCAAGGCCTCATTCGGCCTTGGACGATGGCTAAGGCCATGCTATTGATATAGGAGAGTTCCGGAGCGTCTTCTCCCCTATACCGCTTCACGAATGTGCCAGCCTCTGTAAGCAACTTGAGCGCGCCGACCACATCTCCTTTCATGTGCAGAATTTCGGCCAGGTTGTAGAGCGCTTTTGGAAGATGGCCCTCTGCAAACCCTTCTATTGTCCTCAGCAGATTTACTGCTTTGGTCAGATGGCTCTTAGCCTCATCAAACTGATATCTTTCGAGTGCATTTGCCCCCCAGTTCGCGAGGGCAATCCCTCTGTCAAAGTCGCTTGCATCAGGGTTCGCCATAACCGCAGTGAAGGCTCTTTCGAAAAGAGTGCGGGCCTCTTGTTCGTCTTCGCCTGCCTCCATGATGGCATTCGCCAAATTGATAAGTGCAGTTATGACTTCCTTGTGATCGTCGTCTAGGTCACGCTCAACAATCTCAACGTTCTTGCGCAGGAGGGACACCGCTTCTGTCGGTGTTCCCTGGGCAATCAGTCCATGCGCTAGCGCGGTGCGGACCGGTACGCAGAGATGTGATTCTGGACCATCGGACGCTTCGTACAGGCTGAGCGACTCTCGAAGAATCTGTAACCAGTCATCGGCAGCGTTAGCATCTCGCAGCACTGTTCCTGCGTCCGCGAGTATCTGCGACTTCGACTGCTCGCGAACACCTTCGATGCGGTTGGCGCTTCGAACCGCATTTCGGGCCATAGCGATGGCGCTTTCACGATTGCCTTGAGCCAACGCAATCCCTGCCTTCTGCATGAGAATGTTTGCATCGGTGATCGGGTCGATCCAAGCGCCCGACGCCTCAGAATCCGGAAACGCGTTCGATAAAACCTTGGATGCACGCTTCAGGTCGTTGATTTTGAGCGCGAGGTGAGTCTCTACCACTGCCAGGAAGTTTCGCAGCTCAAGATCGAACTGGCGCTTGCAAGCTTCGCCCTGACTGGTCACAAGCCAATCGATAAATTCGAGCCCGCGCTCAGGTTGAAACTCCCCCAACGATCCGGCAAGCTTTGAGGCCATGCGCAATCCTTCAAAACTGAGTTCGAACCAGTCGGTGCGGGTCGAAACCAGGCTTGCGAGGATCGCCTCACCTTCAGGAACACGAGCGGTACGAATCAGGGAAGCACCTTGATGCAACCTCAACGTCGCTTCGACGATCGTCTTCGGCGTGGCATCGGGCTCAAATGCCTCGTCAAGTGCAAACTCGACTGTGGATAGGCAGTGTTCGTAGTCTCCAATGCCATACATCAGTTCAGCCGCGCGCGTTATCCCCGCGACGAAGTGGCCGAACGAGCCGGCGCCGCACTCAATGTCGGCCTGATTCGCGTTCGCATGCTCCAAATAAGCTTTGATCCTTAGTTCCAAGCCAAGCCATGCCGGGGCATGCATGTCGATCTCAGCGAGCGCTTGGTACCAGTCCGCGTTATGACCGGACAGGTCCATGGCGTAGTTTTGTAGCACGACCAAGTAGGAGATCAGGTACTCTTCAGCCCGAGTGTAGGACGTCTGCGCAACTTCGTTGATCGCCTTCAGCAGATCTTCAAGCAATAGGTGGCAGGCACGGAAGTAGGAAGCCTTTCGCTGCGCGTCCCCCATGCACCATGAGCGCATAGAACGCACCAGCTGGGAATGCACTCGGTAGCAGTCGCCGTCCACGTGCGATATGCAGTACCGTCGCTCCCCCACTACGCGCTGAAAGTGATGTGAACCGACTCCCGGTAGCAGGCCGACACGTAGAGCGGCCGCGAATTGCTTCTCCGAGAACTCACCGAAGATCGAGAACACTTCCAATAAGTCGCGCTCGGGGGCCGTTAGACCACGGAGGAATCGATCGTACATGTCGGAGGCGCTGCGGCCGAGAAGATCGATCGTAAAGTTGTCGTGGTGTCGCGCAACTTGCTCGACAGCAACCGTCAATGCCAAAGCGTGAACCGTCGCAGACTCATCACTTTCCCGACATCCTGCCAAGATGTCTCGCCTATGCTGGCGAAGCAGCTTTGCGATCGCTTGGCCTTCTGGAGCCTCACACTGGTCGTACCAAACTTCAACCCGGGACACGAAGGTCTCAGCGGCGGCTTGCTGCAAGCCAAGCAAGTCCCTCTGTTCAATGAGTTCCGGCCAACCGCTGGACGATCCAGCAGCGTCGTACTTCGCCCAAGCGATTGGCGTTCGGGAGAAGACTACGCATCGGACGGCGCGGCCCACGGGGCTTAGGAGCAGATTTGCTAGGAGCTGTTGGATGGCCCACTCGGCGTTATGCTCCTTCGATTCGGACTGGAGCCGGTCAAAGCCGTCAATGAAGAGCGTAAGCTGGCTATGCCGCTCTTGAAGTTGGTGGATGATGTCCGCCGCTAGCGCCTTCGGAGCCAGTGGGTCCAACGCCGCCGGAGCAATCGTTGCCAAATCGATGTCCGCAAAGCGTTCGGCAAACCGATTGCGCTGGCGAGACGCCTTCAAGTACGTCGCGCCTTTCAGGAGAAGCTTGGCGGTCCCAAACCCCTCGGCCGCCTCGCCAAAGACCTCTAGCCAGTCGGCCTTGAAGAGCGCATCCTTCTCTTCAAGGGCCTCGCTGGTGTCCTTTCCCTGATCGAGGAGATCCTTGAACAGTGTGGACTGGGAGATCGCCGACTGCTCATTCAGCCTCGCAGCCCAAGTCGTGTACATCACAAGGAACAGCGGACATCTGAATCCCGCAGCCCGCAAGGCCGGATAGAGTGCTTTGCCAAAGAGCTCGAACAGCGGATACGCGGAGTAATACCGAGGAGAGTCGAAGTCCAGCGAACAAATGCCGGTCTTTCTTCGCACCTCCGGCGTCATGCGTGCATGTGCGTTGGAGCAAAGGGCTGTCTTGCCGATGCCAGATACTCCGCAAAAGGCCAGCACTGGTGGCGTGGTTGGCCCTTCCACTGCTGAATCGATGTGCCTCAGAATCAGGTCAAGCTCGTCCGAGCGCGCGACGAATAGTTTGTCCCACTCTGGAAGTAGGACCGAAGGGAGAAGCTGGCTGTCTGGCATGTCTGCGTAGTATTGATTTGTCGTTGGTTTGCAGAAAGTGAAAGCGTGCCACAACTTAACGTCACGGTCGATGCACCAAGCACAATTCTCGTTCGAGGAGCCGAACCTTTACTGCTTAATGGCTGCTTTGGGGTTGGCAGCAGCCAAGCGCTTTAGAAGGGGTGACGGTCTTCTTAGGCCGATCACCAGCCTGATGCCAATTACAACAGGCGGCACGTCGGCCTTTGCTGACGTTCGCCGTCGCTGAAGGTAAAGACTGCTGACAAAAACAAAGCAGCCCTTCAATGTAAATACATAAGCCGGTGGCGATTTCCCACTTCCCATATGTGTCGGCCGCTGAAGATGCCATCGGACAGTTGTATTAGATAACCAGGACTCCCTTCGAGAGGGGGAGAGTAATGACGAAGGCGACGCCTCCCTCACGGTTTTGAGCCACAATATTGCCGCCCATTCCGCCAATCTGGATTTTGGCGGCATAAAGCCCCAACCCCATGTTCTCGGATGATGACCTGTCCGTGACCCCGAGTGAAAAGATAGCGACAGTGTCCTCGATGTGCTTTCCGTAATTGAGCACTTCGATTACCGCCATTTCGCCCTCGGCGCAAACGCTGATTTCGATGGTCGTCCCGTTAGCATAGCGCAACGCGTTATTCACAACGTGATCGAGGTGCTGATCGAGGGTGATTGGGTCATACACTGCAACGATTCCACTCGTCGGCCCGCTAGCCGTGACCGAATGTCTTTCTTCTCGTAGACGTTCAGTGAATTCAGCTACGTATTCCGCAATGTCCTGGTGGGAAACGACAATTTCGCCGTTCTTCAACCCATCTTCCAGGCGGTTGGCTTCATAGAGCGCTTCTACGTTGCGCCGCATGCCTTCCAGGGCCCTACGATGCCGCTCAGACAGATCCTTGCTGGCCAACAACGTCCCGAGTGGCGATTTGATCCCGTGTCCGATCGCATGCAGATTGTGCTGCCGGATCTTCAGCAGTTCCAATTCCTTGGCGAACGCCTGTTGCCGCAGTAGCGTGTCACTGTCGACGCGACGCAGATGTCTGTTCAGGCGTTTTTGGTCCCGCTGAAACAGCACATGCATGACGCGTCCCAAGGTGCCGATCTGGTCCTTCTCGTGCGCGAACTGTTCCAGTCCGCCCAGTCGATGCGCCTTGGCAATCGAATGGGCTGTCCGGGTCAGCCGATCAAGCTTGGACAACTTGACGATGGCAATCACGATCAGACATAGGATGGTGATCAGCAGGGCCACGATCCACATGAAGGCTCTTGCCGCGATATCCGGAATCACGATGCGTTCTGCGGTCAAGGTTGCAGTCATGCGTGGCAAACCGTCGATGTCCTGCAGCTGGCTGACGTGGACCGGGGGCACGCCCCTGACTACAAGACGGGCGATCCAGTTGCTGAGCGCTTGCCACTTCGTCGAGGGCGCTGAATCTTGATGTATCCCCAGCGCCGTCGAGTTCCATATGTCCGGGTCGGACGCCGAGCGATTCTCGGCCCTGACGATGAGCGCCGCGCGCGAAATAACGGAAGACATGTAGGCCTGTTCCAGCGACATGACTCCCTTTCCTATTTGGCCGGGTGTGAAGCCATAAGCTGACGATGGCTTGCCGACGGCCGGAGCAACTACGATCTCTGTCCCGATACGAAGGGCTTTGATGCCGCTCGATGGCCATGCCTCGCCATCATTGAAGCCGGGGAGGATTCTCGAATCGATGCGGCCGAGGATGGTGACGACCGAGGATTCTCCGTCTTGGGCACGCTCATAAGCTTGAGCTTGCACAGCACGGTTTGGCTTTCCTCCATCACCGGTCAAGAACCCCGCCACCTCATGGAAGCCGTTCAGTTTCTTTCCCGGTGCGCGGCGACGGGTAATTGGCGTTGGGGGGGCCTCGAAGGCTAGGGTGATCGTCACCGTCCTCTGTCCATCAAACTGCAGGATGACGCGATCACTCTCAGCAAGCGGCTTCCCGGGGGAGTGGCGGGTAATCGGCGGCGATGGATAACGCAGGGCAAAGTAGACGAACCGGCCCGCAGGATCCAGCGGAAGCGCCGAAAAGCAAGCCTGAACGGTGTTGTTGGCTCCGGGACTCTGCTGAACACTGCCACGATTGGTTTCGATGGCGAATTCCGTTGAACAGCTGCGCGGCGGGGAGAACCGCAGTTCATCAGCCTGAAAGGAACGCTGGTTATCGCGCGTCAGGAAGTAGGAAAAAAACGGACGGCGGATGGTCATCACCTGCACTGAGCGGGCTGACCGGGTGTTTTCGGCAGGGTTTTCCAGCAGAGAGGAGCCGTCCGGCTCTCGCGTGCTCAGGAGGAATTCCGCCAGTTGACTGCGGAGTACCGACTCCTGGTGCATCTCATCCTTTGTCTTTGCCGCTCGAACGAAGTCGGCAATAGCCCATACCGTCAGGATCAGGAGGGCAATCCCCCCCAGGGCCATGGTCAGCGTAAAATTCCGAGCACTCCACCATTTCCGTAAGCGCTTTACGCGTGGATGCTCGCTAAACCTTCCAGCGATAGCCTTGGCGTGCGACAGCTTGAATTTCATTCCAGTTCTGGTCGATGTCACAGAAAGCTCTTCGGATGTTCGAAAAATGGGTGGCCAACGCCGACGAACCTTGGGCTGACTTCAGGATGGCGGTCAAATCACGGTAGGGTACCGCGACACCCGGTTCCCGCGCGAGACGGTCTACCAGACTGCGTTGTGTGAGCGTCAAATTTACCCGCTTACCTTTCCAGAGCAGTTGCATCCTATCGTTGGGATCAACCTCAAGCCCTTCTGGCCACTCCATCGGAATCGCATCCCTATCCCGCTCCTTGGTCCACGTCAGTGCGTTCTCGACCTTGGTGATCAGGTCGAGCGGATTCACCGGCTTGCTAACGAAATCGTAACGGTTGAAATAGACAGCGACACTCTTCAGGGTGTCGTCAGCGGTCCCCGAGACGAATAGCGTAATGCAGCCCATTTCCTGAAGATCGCGCTGCAGGCCTAGCCCAGCGAATCGACCTCTTGCCGTAGGCGCCAGATTGATGTCGAGTAGTGCGATGTCATAGCGCTTTGTGAAAATCAGTGCACGCGCAGTTTCCTCGTCGCCCGCAGTGTCGATCTCGAGCCCTTGTATTTCCGCAAGGATGTCCTTCAGCTGCTGCTGAATGTCAGGCTCGTCATCGACGATCAAAACCTGGTTCTTCATGGGGCCTCCCCGCTATCTACGCTCTCGTTTGCATCTTGGCGCATTCGCCGCCGCCTGTGCGTTCAGGATTCTTAATGGACGGACACAAATATCAAGAAACGTTAATCGCTATCTGCGCGCATTGAAGCGCCCCGCCACCGCTTCACAAAGCTGAATCCGGGTATCAACCCTTCTTCATTGCATAAGTCAGACACTTGAGGCTATGGCGACATGGTGCGTACTAGCCCGGTCGGAACCGACTTTAGGAGTCTCATGTTGAACGCGTATAGCAGAGCAGTTTTGGAACAGATTGGACGCCAGCTTGACCAGTCCATCTTTCCTGAAGTCCACAATGGCGGGCCGGTTTTGCCCGGTCCAACCGCCGTTGATTCCATCATGCCGGGGAAGGAGTTAGTTCGATTTGATTGTGCGTACATATACTATATGTAGTGTTTATGCGGCCATGTTGAACTATATGTAGTAGAAGAAAAATTTCTTTGCAGTTAAAGAAGAATGCCTGAAAGACCTAGGGAGATTGGCAATGAATGACATACCGGGCGACCAAAACCGTGACGATCGGCTCGACCTTTTGCGTGCACAACGTACTTACTACGGTCGCGCTAAGCACTTGCAGACAGCGTTTCTCATCCTGGCGCTTGTCTTGCCTTGGGTTGGTGTATTTTGGAGTGTGGAGTACCCCGAAATTCGCCCCAAGGTGGCATTGGCCAGTATCGTGCTGCTGCTCCTTGAAATCGGCCTTGCAACAGGGCTTCAGCGCGATTGGGTCAAGACTGCAGCACGGATTCAAGAGCAGTTCGATACCGAAATATTTCAGCTTCCGTGGAACCAGTTAGTTGTTGGTTCGAAGGTGGCTCCAGAAATTATTCGCTCCGTGACGCGTAAACCCATCACGGCTAAGAAACGCAAAGACCTTGAGGATTGGTATGAGCACTGTGTCGGCTCTGTCCCTCTTCCTTTTGGTCGCCTTGTCTGCCAACGCACCAATGTTGCCTACGACATGGAGGTCCGGAAAACTTTCGCTTGGGGTTTACTTATTACTGCAATCGGGATGGTCGTGTTCCTGATCTACCACCATGGCTTTCAGGAAGGCATTTCCTTTGCCGACTTGCTACTCACCGTCCTAGTCCCCTATATGCCGTTCGCTGCGTTCGTTCTTCGCGAATACCGTAGGCAGTACGATACCGTGGAGAGCCTTACCACGCTGAAGTCTGAAGTCGACAAGCTTTGGGCAAAGGCAGTAAAGATACCTGACGCCGCCGAACTGAGACAAGATTCTCGGAATCTTCAGGACGCAATCTATCGCAACCGTACGTCCAACCCGTTGGTGTACGACTGGGTCTATTGGTTGATGCGGAAACTCAACGAGGACTCTGCTCGACATGCGGTAGAGACCCTTGTCGCAGAAGTCAAGCGCAGCCTCACTCCGGCCAAGGAGGTTCAATGAAACTGCTCAACCACTTCGAGACGTTCCTGGAAGACCACGTCAACCTTAACAATACTAGACTCAGACTGCTGACCGACAGCGTTGAGGCGGTAAAGAATGCGGTCAAGCAACTCGAATGGGGGCCGGAGATTGTCGACTTTGCTGAACAAGGCTCCTGGGCTCACGAGACCATTATCAAGCCTCAATCGGACAAGCCTTTTGATGCGGACTTACTTGTGTTCGTGAAAGCTGTGCCGGACTGGACGGCGAAGGACTACGTCAACAAACTGGTGACTGAACTAGATGCCCTTCCTGCATACAAGGAAAAAGTACGTCGCTTTTCCCATTGCGCCACTATCGAGTACGCCGGTGAACGAAAGATAGATATTGCCCCCTGTATTGTCGACCGGCTCTACCCTGGGACTTATGAAGTCTGCAACCGCGCTACGGATCAGTTCGAGCAATCCGAGCCGATTGCCTACACCGACTGGGTTAGGGGCAGGAATGCTATCGCCGGCGGCAATGACCTGAAGAAGGCTACGCGTTTGTTGAAGTACATGCGCGATATCAAAGGCAATTTCACCTGCCCTTCCTTCCTGCTCACAACTCTTCTCGGTTACCACGTCTACGATTTTGACCGCGATAGCGCTCAGTTTGCTGACCTACCGACTACGCTCAAAACGTTGGTCGGTCGCTTGGATGACTGGCTACAGGCTCGCCCCGACGTGCCAGAGGTGGCCAATCCCGTACTCTACGGTGAAGACCAGGCTTGCGGATGGGATCAATCCAAGTACGCGAATTTCCGCGACAAGGTGAACTTGTATCGTGGATGGATTGATGACGCGTACGACGAGGTTGATAAGGAAGAGTGCATTGGCAAGTGGCGTCGAGTGTTCGGCGATGGATTTGCAGAAGGCGAAACTAAGCGAGCCGCTGAGCAAGTCAGCGAAGCAGTTATGCGCACAGATGGAACATCGCTAGTTCTTGGCAACCACTACGCGGACTTGGTCGCGATGGTCAAGGCACTCGGGGTCAAGGCTGTCCCACCACGCATCCACCGACTGCCCCACATTGAGCGGCCGAAATGGCGCCGCGCGAGCGAGCAACTAACCGTTCGTGTGACAGCCGAGTTGAAAACCTCGAAAAACGGCCAGTTGATTCGCCAGATAAAGTCAGCAGAAACACTTCAGCAAGGTTACTCGGTAAAGTTTTGCGCGAAAACCGTACTCGGCGCTCCGTATCAGACAGATAACTACAGCATCAAGTGGCGCGTTACGAATACCGACAAGGCAGCGGTGGCCGCTAACCAACTGCGAGGTCAATTCTACCCATCCGATGAAGGTGCTTTTCGCAGCGAATCTTTGAGCTATCGCGGGGTGCACTTTGTCGAGGCCTTTGTCGTACGCAAGCGTGATCAGAGTCTAATGGGTCACTCTGAGCCCTTCTACGTCGTCATTGAATAACTCAATGGAATAATGGCCATATCATGCTTCGTGAAAAATTATTTCATCCCTCCAGAGGTAGCCTTGCTTCCCAGGCATCAGCCCGGTTTACCTATCTAGCGGAGGTCGTTGCTAAGGCGTTTGAACCGACGCAGACGCAGTTGGAGGATTTGGAGCGTGCCTACAATGCTACTGGCGAATACCTAGCTGCTTGTCCAGAGTTTGATGGGTTGCTCACCCAGGTTCACGCCCAAGGCTCTCGTCAGATGGGAACCATTATTCGCCCGATGAACTCAAGCCGCGAAGGGTTCGACATTGACCTAGTTGCGAAGTTGTCGACGAATGCAATTGCACTCTATAGCGGTAGCCAAGGTGCATCTCTCCTGCTTAGCCATCTTAAAACTGCCCTCACGCGATACGCAAAGAGCCATGAACTGAAAATCGAACCTTGGGATCGCTGCGTGACCCTTGTGTACGCAGGGGGAATGCGTGCCGACTTCGTTCCCATCATTGAGGATCCCCGATTCTCGCTCTCTTACGGCGAGCATCACGGCTTGATTCCTGACAGAAAGCTCCAAAGCTATATGTCGACCAATCCCAAGGGCTACTGCTTAGGATTCGACAAGGTGGCCAAAATTCAGGCCAATTTCACAAGTCAGTTTGCGTTGGACTCCATTGCCACCGAAGCAATGAAGGCGGAACTGGTACCTCTCCCGGACGCGGCGGAAGTATTGGGGCGGCTGTTGTGCCGCTTCGTGCAATTAGCCAAGGTTCATCGCAACTTCTCATTCGCTGATGCAAATGAGGCATTTGTACCAACGTCAGTCTTCCTTACGTCGCTCATTGCTCTCGCTTACGAACGACTGGCGCCACACCCTCACGATGGGCCACTTGAGTTGTTCGTGGATATCATTGATGTGCTGCCCAATATGTTTGAGCGCCATAGCTTTGGAAATGGCCGTCAACATTGGATTCTGAGAAATCCCTTCGCCCTCAATGATAATCTCGCCGACTCCATGAATACGCCTGAGCGGCAAGAGGCATTTAACCAGTGGCATGAAAAGCTGAAGAGCGATCTAAAACAACTGGTCTATGCAATTGACGATATGTCTAACTCCGACGGTGTGCTTGATGTCGTCAAGAAGTCGTTCGGGCCGAGGGCGTCCATGGCAATGGTTGAGCACAACGCTAAAACTCGGGAGGCTCGCCGTGCAAACGGTAGAGCCAACTATTTCGTAGGCGGAGCAGCAGCTTCAATTAGCTCTGTGTCACGCTCGCACACCTTCTTTGGCGACCACTGATGGCGATACCGTGTCGCCGCCTTTCATTGGCTCAGCGTGGCTCGGAGCTACAGGCGTTGCGGTGGCCAAACTCCAAGATGGAGTATTGGCAAGGCCGGGAAATGCGTTTTTCCTTTAGTATGGCACCGACGCCGATGTCTAGAAGCTACCGGTGCTTGTTAAAGGTGCCAAGGTCTGGTTTCCCTGAAATGATCGTCCTCGAACCGGATTTGAAGCTGCTTGCCGGTGGCCGGCCGATTCCGCACGTGTACCCGTATAACAACAAAGGCACAAAGCTCTGCCTCTGGCTCCCAGGTTCGGGCGAGTGGAATTCAAACATGCGATTCGAGGAGACGTACCTCTCGTGGACTGCGGAGTGGCTCGATTACTTTGAAGAGTGGCTCGAAACGGACAAGTGGGCAGGAGGCGGTGCTCATCCCGAGCCACATTCGAGCAAAAAGAATCTTGGAAAGAGGTCGCTTTAAGTGTTTATCGAGCTGCGAAGCTTGACCATCCTTTTTGTAGTGCGACGAATCGAAAACCATGAATGTCGATATCTGCGTCCCTGAGCGGTGCAATCATGGTGCTTCGGCGGTAAGAACCGGTCAAAAAGGAATCGAGACAGTGAATCAGTCTCGAAAGCTTCGCGCATGTGCTTTTACCGGGTTGAGACGGTCGTCGCCTGTAAGTCTGTGATTTCCAGATTTGACGTCAATTTCTGAAAGCTCTGATAGATGGTTGTCGGCATGAATGCCCCCAATATTGGATGTCGATAGCCTCATATTATTCTTGTGGAATTATACTTACAGATGCAGGCAAACCTATAACTTCGACATATGTGTCATGGAATTTTCCTGAGGACAGGCTGGCGGTTTATGGCTACCCAACCCCAACGCAGCGACCCAATTAGTGAAAAATACTTTAAGCCTCTTGAGCGGGCTGACGCGGCTGGAGACTGGCTTTTCGTCGGCGCCGCAGTTGTATCGATCATCACAGTATTGATCGAAAAAGGCGATTTACCCCGCGCCTACAATCTGATTCAGGGCACTTTCGTTGTACTCGTCCTGAGTCTCTTCGTGGCCGGACAGATCAGTCGCCTTTATTTTTCCCCCCGCGCCGAAGACAAACGCCGAGAAGAGTTCCTATCCAACGCGCTCAGTGTCAATCTGACCCATGAGCGTACCATTGGCTATTACAACAACAGTGAGATTGACCCAATCCGGAAAGTGGGTCTCAATATCCTGGAAAACACGCATTTCACGAAGGCAATTGCCCTTGAGATGGTGAAAAGAGAGCGGCTGGTGAGTGGCACTTACCTTGCCATCTGGCTTGTTCTCCTGCTCAACAGGGATACCGACCTTGGCTTAATTTCAGCGGCCGCGCAGGCTGTATTCGGCGAACAGATTATTTCCCGCTGGCTACGCTTGGAATGGCTACGCATCCGGTCGGAAAAAATCTTCCGGGAGTTGCATAGAGCTTTTCTGTCAAATCCGGCACCGCATGTTTTGGGTGCCCAAATCTTGGAAGCGTTTTCGACCTACGAGGCAACGAAGTCGAGCGCTAGCATCGTGCTATCGACCAGCAGCTTCGACCGTCTCAACCCTTCGCTGACCCAAGAATGGGAGGACATCAAGGCATCGCTCACTACGTAGGAAGGTGAGTTCCGGCTGGAAAATCTGCCATACAGAGTGCTTGGCCACCGAAGGGCCGCTTATTGATGCTTTGTTGACCGAATCAGCCTGTCTCTCAAATGGCGGCTCTGGCCGAGTTGAGGTCATCGCGGGGCGTAGGGACCCGACCATCGGGCGCAACAGTACAAGGGCCAAGCCAGTCTGACGCAACATCGCATGAGCGCCCGCTTTTGAAAACCTGAAGATAGCGTAATTAGTGCCAGCGTCGTTGCACCGTTGCAGGAGCTCCAGCAAGCAGGCCAAACTCAATGCAGATTCTTATCCGCTTTGAATAGTGAGCTCCATCAAGATAACTTGGGCGAGTTCGGACGAATCGAGTACCCGACCTCTCTCCTCCTCGACCCTGGTCTTCATCCGATCCAGCGCTTGGATGGATTTCAAGTAGTAGCTTGAACAAAAGCAAACGCTCCCTGCCAACGGATCGCGGCAACAGTCTGGAAACAGTACATATTCATAGTACTCGCTGATCGCCTGAGCGATGCCGTGCCTGAAGAACCAAGGGCCGAGAGTCAGTAAGCATCGCGTTGCCGCTCGATAAAAGATGATGGCTGTATCGATGAGCTTCGCTTCTCCAGCCAGCCGCATGCAGATGGTGAGAACTCCGAGGCTCTCGAGATTTCCGATCATTAAAACTGCAGTGCAGCGCTTTTTTAGCCAGCGCGGATCGTAGGGAGTTCCACTGGCTGATCCGAACATTCTCGACAACAGCTCATCACCCTCCGCGCACGTGCGCCCCGCCAAGGCGAGCCCGACCTGAGTCGCTGGCCGATCTAACCGAAGCGAGTCCCAAAGGGGCGATTGAAGTATCTGCGTCGTCCCGGGGCAGCGACGCTCTGCCAAGGCGATGGTCTGTGCTGCGGGCGAATGAACTCCTGAGCGGTAATCCCGCCATCGCCTTCTAGCCCCCTGTGGATCCTCGTACTCTTCGTCAATCGGCTCCAGAGTGCGCTGGATGTCCGTCGGTGTGTCTGCATCGAGGCGGAGCCGAATTTCATTGAACCAACAAATCGTGGCAAACGCGGTGGAGACATGTCGCCTTCCGGACGCGAAAGATCGCCGTTCGATGGATGCGAAAGTAAATGCCGCTAACGATTTATGTGAAGAATCAACCAATTGAGCGTGACTTCATGAGCGACTGTAATAACAACCGTTACCTAGGTCATTTAGAACCCAAACGATAGCATGGTGACAGAGCACGACAGGGGATGCCATGACTATTGCAATACATGACGAGGCCGACATTCGGCAGATCGCTGAGGAACTCTCCACTCGATTGACAGCGCAGTACGGTGCAGTACTGGGCTCGAGTGCACTGATCAAAGAGCTGGGGTATCCATCGTCAGGTGCATTTCAGCAGGCGTTGGTACGTGGAACGGTTCCTGTACCCGTGTTCCGCATCGAGCATCGGCGGGGCAGCTTCGCGCTGACGCGTGATGTTGCGCTGTGGCTGAGTCGGCGGCGCGCCCAGGCCCTTGCCAGCCGACGAGCTCAAGGCAGGGGGCTATCTCAGTGATTGCCAAGATTCATCGCAACGGCAAGAACAAAGCAGCAAGGAGTGAGATGACCGCATGAAAGCATGAGCACAAACAAAAACGCCGCCGGCTGGCAGGCCGGCGGCGTTTCGTACCAAGGAAGACCCTTAGATTTACTTTAGTGATTCGAATCTACTCGCGCCACCTGCGCGAGTCAAGGGCCTTCCTTTTCCTATCGATATTTCAGACCGGAGATCCCGGTCGGAAAGGAACTGGCATGCCCAAAGCCATCAAACTGACCCTGGCGCGCCTGCAGGAAGTCCTGCGCCGTCAGGACCCGCCACAATGGGGCAAACCATACGACCCCGCGATTCGCGCAACGCGGGAGGAGGCGCCCTCCAGAAGTCGGCCAGCACAAGTCTGGTCCGAACGCTTAGATCGCTACTGCCATACCTTGTCCCTAGTAGAGCAGAAAGTGCTGTTACTGGCTCTATTCAATCCACATCTGTTTGAACTCCAGGAGCAGCGGATGCTCACAACAGAGCCAAGACCACATCCGCTGACAGGACACAGTCTGGCCATGGGACTGGAGCTACCCGGCTTACGCGGCATAATTGATGTGTGCGAGCGACTGAACATGATTGATCGGCTCCCGTGGATCCTCATCGATCACCCTGATAGTACCGACCGGGTTCCCGTACCAGCCCCCTTCATTGGCGACTTCCTCTTATTCCTGAGCGATGATAACGGTCCGTATTGCGTGAACTGGACAGTCAAGGCTTCGAAGGAGGATTTTCTGCGCCGCCCGATTGACCAACGCCCGGCTCGCCGCGCCGAAGTGCAAGAGGCTGCTGTGCGTGCTCGGCATGCCATTGAGGAGCGCTACTATTTGGACGCGTGCATTCCCACCATCCGCATTGTGGATTCCGATATCCCCGAGCTGTTTGCGCAAAACCTCCGGAGCCTGATTCTAGTACAACACCGCGCCGCTGGCGTCGATGCCTCAATCTACGCAGAGGTCTGCGATCGCTTGCGGGCGTCGCTGCAGACGGAGCAGCCGCCGCTCGAAATCCTGCTCTCCGTCATTCATCGACACGATCTGGACTTGGAAACGGCTAAAGCCCTGTTTTTCCGGTCGCTCTGGCGACGCGACGTACGCCCGGAGTTGACGGAGGAGGTCATCTTTGTTGACCGCCCATTACGGCCGGAGCGCCATGATCCGCTTCAGGTCTACGCGAGTTGGTTTGCGCGGCAGCAGGCATGAGGAGCGACCATGCGTACCGGTACTCAGTTATGTGCCCCTGAGGGCTTTGATGCCCTTTGCAAGGGTGTACGGTATCACCTGCTTCGCAGCGACCCGGCCCGGCAGCGCGTTTTGCTGGTGGAATTCCAGCGGAAACACCAACGCAGTGGTGAAGGCCAAAGGAGTAGTGCCGACACCGGCACCAAAGGGGGCGCATCCGGGGGGCATTCGGGAGTCTCTGATCAGGGCGCGGGTGGAACATATGCCAGCTACCGGCCTGTTCTGCATTTCTTGTCTCGCCATCAATTCGAGCAGGCCCTGGAGCGTGGGCTGATTTTCGCGTGCGAACCACAGGACGAGCTTCCCCCTTGGCTCGCCGGCGTGACCATTGTGGAACTCCAAGCGTACGCAGAACTTCGCGTGGGCCAGAAGCGCAGCCACGCTGCGCGTATCGACCAGATTTTGGTGCATCTATGGCCGCTGGTGCAGAACCTGGACCAGATTCTGGGTGCCGAGTCTCCCGACACACTCATCAACGCACACGCGAGAGCGTGCAAGCCTCCACAGCATGAGACGCGCTTTAGGACTGCGTTCTATGCGTACGTGTGCTTCGGTTGCAATCGGTGGGCTTTGCACTATCCGGTGCATCATATTGGTCACTGGGACCGGATGGGGCGCGAGCGGAAGTTTGGCCGGCCATCAAGGCTCAATGGTGCCCATCACGGCCACGGTTCCAACGACCAGGAGATGATTAATCGGATTCTGGAGGGGTACCGAAAGTATGCCGGTCCGGGGCAACACCTGAGCGCAATCTATCGCCGCACCCTGCGCACCGTGTTCGGCTGTCTGGTGCAAACCGACCCCCAGGGCAGAAAGTACTTCGTACACCCCGCCGGCAAGGCATTTCCGACCTTTGGTCAGTTCGCCTACCGGGTCGGTCAGGCCTTTCCACTGGAGATGCGCCAAGTCTACAAGTATGGTCATACCCGGGTCAGGACCCGGCTGCAGCATTCGCTCGGTCGCTTTGCTGAGAGTGTGGGCAACCTAATGGAACGGACCGAGCAGGATGCCTATTGCTGTGATCGGGTAGCCAAAGGTTACTTGCCAGACAGCCACCTGCCGGCACTCTGGGTTGTACGCACGCGCTGCATTGCATCTGGGATGCTCGTCGGGATTGGATTCTCCATCGGTGCAGAGGCGGCGTCAGCGTATCGCCTGGCCAAGTTCTGCGAAGCCATCGACAAGGTGAAGTTCTGTAGCCTGTTCGGCTTGCAGATTAAGGAAGGCGACTGGCCGAGTGTCGGCGTGTCACCCCATGTGATCCATGACCGAGGTCCTGGCGCCACAGCCAGAGCCGAATCGGCCAATCCCGTTCTAAGGCCCGTCATCAAGGAATCTGCTCCCAGTTACTCTGGCCAATCCAAAGCATCAATCGAAACGACCCACCCAAAAGCGATCAAGCTCGAAGGAAAACCCCACTATCTCGAGACACGCCTTTCAATTACCCAATTGGCGGCCCAGGAAATCATCAGGACGATCGCCGACAATCACAGCATCGATGTGGCGGACCGGCTCAACAACGATGCTGTCGAGGCTGGTGTGTTTCCGACCCCTGTTGCGTTGTGGAACTACCTTGATCGTCGAGGACGCAACCACGCCATCTCAATGCGCTTCGAAGAGGCAGTCCGGGCATACTTGACGCCAATTGAGCTGACCGTTCGGGACGATGCGGTGTACTTCAAGGAAATGCGCTTTGACTCCACGGCCCTACAGCGGTCGGAGGCACTGCAGAAGGCACACACCTGCGGAACCTACCGGCTAGGCGGCTACATGTTGGATGTCTGCGTGCGCCATCTGTGGGTGGAGGCGGGCACGGATCTGATCGAGGTGGATGCGATGCTGGCCATTCGGGATGGGGAGGAACAACTCTACATCTCGGTGGTGGAACTTGAACAGCTTGATCGCTTGCGACGCGACGGGAAACTGGAGCTCAAATACCACCAGCTTGCTGCGCGATCCGAGTACGAGGCCACATTCGAGCAGCATATGGGACAACAGTTCGACCAGTGTATCGTCAAGGGTGGAAGAAACAAGAGATCGAAGGCCGCTTCAGTAGAAGAACGCCAGCAAATCATGCAATACCTGCGAGCAAAAGGAGGAAAGCGATGAGCGCTGCTTCTACTGCAAACGGGTGGCTGCATTGGTTTGATCGGCTGGATACCGACGATGCAATCCGGACGGCGGCATACCGCGCGGTGACGCCAGTCAAAGATCTACAGGCCTTGCCCGTTGAGAGGGCCTGCAGCGCTTTGGGCGCCGCATGGAGCGAGGTCTTCATCCCCGGACCTCGCCATATCGAAATCTTGCGCATGCTGGTAGACCAAGCGAAGGAATACTCCTTGTCGATGTATCCAACGCTGAGGGATTACAACCGGCGGCTCAGCGGCGAGATCGAGACTGTTCGGAAGCCATACCCGATTCGCTGCCTGACGGGGCTGGCCGGTGTCAGCAAGTCGTCCCTCATGCAGGCCCTCGTCCGTATCTGCCAAGTTACCCCGGATAGCCAATTCGTTACGGACTCGCAGCGGCTGACGATCCATCCGGTTCGACACATTTCCGTGCAGGCGCATCTCTCCGTGCGAGCGCTGCTCAAGAGCCTCTCGAATCCTGTGGCGGTCAGCGGCCGCACGATGGTCGATGTGAGTGTCCTGCTCACACACGTACGGGACTGGTTTCAGGCGACAGGTACTGCGCTGCTCATCGTCGATGAGATGCAGTTCTACACGCAAAGCGGCACGGCCAGCACCAAGACGGCGCAGCTCATCATGACCCTGGCAAGTCCTGGCATTCCGCTTGTCTATGCGGCCAACTACTCGCTGGTCAAGAAGCTGCTCGAACGTCCCCATGAGGAAAAAGATCGTCTTCTGGCGCATCCGATCGTGCTTGACCCACCGGATGCCGACTCTGCGGCCTGGTGCGAGGTGCTTGGCGAGTACCTTGCTGTCGCGCCCGAGCACTTTCATCTGGAGGTGTCTGCTCACGCCCACGAGCTGCACCGGCTTACCGCCGGACTGTTCAGAATCTTGCGGCAACTGCTTCTGGAGGCCTATCGAGTGACCGTTGGGCGAGGTGCACGAGCTGTGACCATGGATGACGTCAGGCAGGCCTTTCGCGGTGCTGCATTCAGTAGCCACCGCAAGGATGTGGAGGACTTGGCATCCCTGGCCGTGTCTGGCTTGATCGCCCAGCAGCGTGCCGACTTGGCGTGCCCATTTGCACCGGCCAAGGGTCTCCAGCGACAGATATCTCATGGTCGAGCAACCGGTAATGTTGAAACTGGCGCCACTCCCCCGGTGGCAATGTTGGAAAGCACCCTGAGTATCGACGCCCAGAAGACCCTCCGGGTATTACGTCAGGCAGCCGACCATCCTCTACGGCCGAACGATGCTGCCAAGGTGACGCCCTTGCCCCGTCGTTCCACCATATCCGCTCAGACCTTACGCGATGGAGCAGAGCTGTTGCGGAGTACCTTGGCCAAGCCCAAACCGTCCTCGGTCAAGAGCTTGTCACCCTCCAGCGAACACGCACAGGGACAGGGAGAGGGAGAGGGAGAGGATCGTGTCGAGACAAGCTGAGATTTTCGAGTCGACGGTTGGCCTGGCGCCATTGCCCGACGAGACGCTGTTCAGTTGGTGCAGCCGCTACCACCGTTTGGCTGCCAATGGACTTGATCGCGCGACTTGTCTCCAACTCTTCGGACATGCGCGCATCGGCTCGGCACATGACTTTCCGGGCCGGATCGATACGCTGGTGGCTCGAAGCAAAGGTGCCTTGGGAAGCGCGGAGCAAGTTATCCGAGATCGGACGCTGTTGCCTTTCTACTGGCCTTTCAAGCCTTCTGATCTGGCAAGGCAATCCGTGGCAGCCATGAGGGGCAATGGCATTGCCCATCTGAAATACCAGCTCGGTCTGCTGACCAGTGGGCTCGGAGCCGCGCATCCCTTGAAGACCTGCCCTGAATGTATGCAGGCCGATCTGGAGGGGCATGGTTGGACGTACTGGCGCCGGGCCCATCAGCTACCTGGTGTGTGGTTGTGCCCCAGCCACGGCATTCCTCTGCGGATATCCCACATGAAGCTGGATCAGGTGGCGCGATTTGCCTGGACGCTTCCTGTAGCTGCGTGCTGCCAAGAAGTAGTGTGTCTGGACAGCGCCGCTGACAAATCTACCCAAGGCGATTGGTTACGCCGGCTGGCAGCCCAAGGAGTCGCGCTTGTCGGCATGAGCCCGGGACGCTTTGCAGATCCTGTTCGGATTGCCCATGCCTTCCGATTTCACATGGAGGGTATCGGAATGCTCCACGCCAGCGGCCGTGTCCGCTGGCGCGAGGTTGAGCCTTGGTTGCTCCAGCTGGCAACGAACCTGACTTGTCTTCCTGAGGCGCGTCAGGATGCCGACTTGGGCTTGCTTCGAGGGCAACTCGCTCGTCTTCTGTCTGCACGCTCCCTGACACATCCTCTGCGATATCTGACTTGGATCACCGCTTGGTTTGACGGGATCGACGATTTCGAACAAGCCTACGAAAGCTGTGGGATGGCAACAGATCAAGCGCTGGAAATCGCAGCCTCCCCTCGGACAAGCCGCGATGTAGCGACCCAGCGGCAGGTTCCGAAGGAGATCCTGACCTCCCTTCGGGACTGCAACCTTAGCATGACTGCGGCCGCGCGGCAGTTGGGGGTCAGCTACGCGACACTCGCCGCGTGGGCATGTCGTGTCGCGATTGAGCCGCCAAGACGGCCAAAGAAACTTGATGCCCCGTCGTGGAGCTTGGCCCTTGGTATGCTAAGGAATGGCGCCGAGAAGAAGGCGGTTGCGGCAGCGACCAAGATATCGGTACCGACCGTCACCAGGATTCTGCGGACTGTTCCGGGGCTTCAGAATGAATGGCATAGCGTCCGTCATGAAAGTCGCCGGATGGCGGCCAGGGCCGCCTGGGCGCAGGTGGCAGCGCTAAACCTTCATCTGGGCGTCAAGAGGCTTCGGCGGCTTGAGCCCGCTGCTTACGCTTGGCTCTACCGCAACGATCACTGTTGGCTCAAGGCATCGCTTGAGCGTGTGGTAACCGTTCCCAGAGCGAATCACGCCACGGTGCGGATGGAGCGATCGGATGCGCGGATGGCCGATGCGCTGCGCAACGTCGCTCTGTCCTGCAGCAAGGAAGCACCGCGATGGCTATATGATGAATTGAAACGAGCACTCCCTGCACTACGTAAGGCCATCCACAGCCCGGAACAGTGGCCTCTGACCGTTGAGGCGCTAACGGATAGCCTACGTTGTCATAGGCCCGCGCATCCGCTTCTAGATCCAGCAGGTTCAGATGAACAAGCCTCTCGGTGAGCACGTCAAGCGACCTCAGTTTCGTGTGCTGTGCTACATCTGCTTCGTAGCAGACTCTCAACGTCTTCCATGCCGACACCGAAAGTTTTACAGGCCTGTTGGAGTCCTGCTCCTGCAAGAAAGGCGCCGAGAGCCTGGCTGGCCGCATCGACTGCATTCCCGTGGGGGGCAATCCGCCGATTTGCCAGGTCCAAGGTAATCAACGCATCTTCTGCATTGTCGAACAGTACGGCAAGGATGGCCGTGCAAGCCAATGCTGGGTAAGTGACGTGCCGATCAACGCAGGCACCGTCGACCTTTCTGATGTATGTCAGTGCCTGCTTGGATGCCACCTCCGGCATATGCCGCTTCAGCCAGCTTTGCGGGAAGTGCTCCAGGATCAGGTCGCTGGTGACAGGACGCTTCCCCATTTCTCCTATACGCAAGTCGAGGGCGTGGCAGCGTTCGCGAACAGCATCCCCCCAAGCCCGCACGTGAACGGGCTCTGGTCGTTGAAGCCATCCGAGCAAGATGCCCTGCAGACGATGAATCGCAGACGACGCCAGCTCGTTCTGAAGGTCGATCTCGGAGACAGCCACATGGCTGAGGGCGGGTGGCTGCTCGGGTACGGATATCTCCGATCCCTCCGCAAGGATGCCAAGAGGGATATGGTGGGTCGGACACCAGTCGATGCCATTGATCTGGTGTCGCCGCCTCCAGTAGGCGAAACCATGGTCGCCATGGTCAATCTGGACGCATATCGGGCACCACCGGCACCCGCTCGCAGAGGTACTGAGGCCGTAGACTTTGGCCAAATGTCGCCGATGATTTGCCTCACGCTCGGAGCCCGCGTGACGGGATACCGGGTACAGCACGGGAATCATCGAGTGCTTGGCCGTGAAGTCAGCTATGCGTGCGCCGCAAGCCTGGGCGAGCAACCAAAGGACAGGGACATTGTCATCGCTCGTGAACGCCGCTTTGATCGACTTGGTGGCCCATGTGACGGAGGGCATTGCGTTTAGGCGTGCAAACCGGCCAAGCACGCCCATGGCTAGTTCGTCGTCGAGAGGAATCGGTAGATTTTGAATCACGACGTACTCCGGTCTTGCAAAGGGGACGCTATGAACAAACCGAACCTTCGAGTGACTGTAGCCAGCACACGGGCATGTGCGGGAACTCCATCCCAGACATAAATTCGTCCGATCATGGAATTCGCTGCAAAGCTATCTTTCGAGTGCCCAAGAAAATACGGCACGATCTCCCGCTGTACCCAGAAGAAATCACTGCTCGCTCGGTCGCATAATTTGTACCGAACTGGGCAAAGACAAACCTCATTTACGGCTTTAAGAGATCGCACACTTGGACTCGTAACGCGCGAGCGAGCCGCTCAATGTTATCCAACGAAATATTCCGAACACCGCGTTCCACATGTGCGACAAACGTTCGATGCAGCTCAGCCTCAAGAGCGAGATCCTCCTGCGACCACCCCCGTACTGCGCGCAAAGCACGCAAGTTCGCAGCGAGGATTTGTCTGGCAGTAAGCGGTATTTCACCGGTTGTGGACATGTCCCCGATGTTGGTGAAATGCTGCTTTTGTGTCAGCCGTGTTTAAGTCACAATTGACCTATTCGCGAGACTCTTCCTAAGGCGTGCGATGCCCCAGGGAAATTTCGTACGTCCGTGAAGATATCCCCCCAAAGCCTGCCTCGTTCCACCTATCACTGAGTTTGCTTCTATGATCCACACGAGACCCGAAGGTGAACTGACTCTTCCCGCATCACTGGCGCCAGCAGGTGAACGCTCTTGGTGGTGGGTTGAACTCGGACTTCCGATTCCATATTTGTTAATCTCTATCCGCCAAACTACGGAACAAGGTGAGTTCGAGACGACCTTACTGACATCCAGGGTGGACGATCTGCTGCACATCGCCAGCAACGAAGCTCCCTCGCTTCGGATACGCCAAGTTCAGTTACTAAGCCCTCATTACATGAACGGAACCGAGGATTATCAGTTCGCCGCCGTTCTCCAAATCTGGCGTTGCGATGATGGAAGGGAGGATGTGGTGTTCGTGCTGCTTGACGGTAGCAGGCAAAACTATTTCACAAGCTCAGAGCCCCCCGAAATGGATGAGCTGTCGCTGGCTTATAGCCGCAACAAAGCGGATTAATACGAACTCTCACAATAGTGGGTGACGTCGGTACGAAGTAACGAGCATGACCAACATGCATTGGCGGCTTGCGCTAAACGCAGCTCTGGCCGATGAACTGTCTGCAGGGCATCCGGCAGTTGGTCGGCCAGAGCGGACATTTGGCTTCTGTTCGGCGTCGGGCAGCTCTAGGCCGGTAAGCGGTCTTTCCGCCGCTGATGGCGTCTAATGGCCGCTTCCTGATTGACGCTACAGCCGGC
Source organism: Azonexus sp. (assembly GCA_030824535.1). GTDB lineage: Bacteria > Pseudomonadota > Gammaproteobacteria > Burkholderiales > Rhodocyclaceae > Azonexus. The sequence goes on from JAVBXO010000209.1 coordinate 32,049, forward strand.
CCCGACCCAAAGTGGAAGTTCGGATGAGCCCCCATTAAAACCGGCTTAGCAGCGAAAAGGGGCTGTTGCTTCGCCGAACAGAGAACCACAAAGTAGCCCTACAGCACGCCCCAAATGGAACTCTCTCGAGGCAGAGGCGCCGGGTCTGTACCGCCTAAGATTGTTCCGACCTAGATATCGCACGCAGAGTCTTGGCGCACTGTTCTGCTGGAGGCGTGGATGGGGCGCGATTGGTGTACTACGCAAGATTGCCGAACTCGGCTCCGTCGCTTGGCCCGGGTGGCTGCGCACGCTTCGGTCTGCGCGGATAGAAGCCTTGCCGTCCGCGAGTGTA
>JAVBXO010000052.1 GCA_030824535.1 Azonexus sp.
TCTTCCGTCAGCGTGACTCGATACTTGATGGCCGGCATCTCAGTCTCCAAGGGGGCATATCTCCCAGTATCTACCTTCCGCACCAGTTATTCCCTCAATTCATGGTGACTGACTACTAGGCTGCAAGCTTGGGTTGCCGGCACGGGAATATTTTCTTCCGTTATGCTCTTTCCCCCTGTGTTACCTGAACGTTTAACCATGAGGCATCCGTCTGGAGGGAGGAGCCATTCTATTCGAATTATTTTAAGTCCATCGTATTGGCCGCCTGGCTTATCGCCATGGCGGTTTTCATGTTGTCACCATGAAAGCTGCCACGGCGCAGCGACGGCCTACTGGCATTCGCTGCTGCGGTGAACGCTCCCCGAGGCCCAAATTCCAGGCTTGCAATCAGCGCTCGGGGATGCTGCCGCTAACGGTTTCCGACCGCCCTCGCTTCCATCGCATCAACCAACTGATTAGCCAGTGCCAGCAAGTCTGCCGAGCGATCCAGACCAGCGATAAATCGTTGGGGGATGCCCGAGAGTCCGACCATGGCGCCGCTGAGGGCGCCAGTCAGAGTAGATTCAACACTATCCCCCTTAATTCTCAAGAGGTGAGTTGCTCGAGCATGTTTTGGATGGACTGATGCATTCCAGAAATAACAGCTTCGTGCTGACCCAAAATATCAGATACGTTCGCGAATTGTTCCGGCTGGAGAAACAGCAGAGGAAGGTCAGCAACAGCCACCCCTCGTTTATTGCGTGAAAGAATTTCATCGGCGTAAGCGAGCGCACTTTCCGCTGACTTTCTTGTGCGAGGGGAGCAGGTTTCGGTGATGACTGAGTTGAGTGTTGCTTGGTATTCATTTAGTTCTGGCGCTTCGGGTAGAGCTGGAGCGGCAATTTGTGCCAAGGGAGCCATGTTTTGAGCAGGAGCATGATAGGCAATCAATGCATCGAGTGCCACCAGTTGTTGCGCTCCACCGGCAACTAGCCAGGTTTTTATGCGTGGCCATGGTGCGCCCAACAGCGCAGCTCCCTGCCCCCAATGCGTTGTTACGGGCGAAGCAGCGTTTATTTCAATCCAATCGATTGCCTCGGGGCAGCCGGTATACGCTACGAGATAAGAATTTGATGAGCGCAATGCAGGAGGCTGTGCGGCAAGCACACCGACTAGCCATGCAAGTGCAGCACGGGGGGTACCTTCGCGAAGATGTTGCGAAAGAGGTTCATGAAGTGCTCGCGAGTCTGCATTTCGAAAGTCGGGGGTCATTGATTTTCGCCGTCAAAGGTTTTAGCGGAGTGATTAATCGTTCGGCTACCACAGTGGACTGCACTCCTATATGGCAGCTAGAATGCTCACCGGTGCCCACCCTACTTGCACGCGAGTAAAAACAGGCAACGCAGTAACAACTGCTATATCCAGATAGACCTTCTCTTTTGAGCCTCGTCGTCGGGGATTTAAACGCGTGCACCTGACCCGAATCGATGAGGTTTTCAGGAAAGGTTGATCATGACGATCAAGCAATTTGCGTTTGACGCGCAGCAACATCTTCAAACACACGCTGGCACCACCTTCAAGCGTAGCCACGTCTACGAGTTACTGGCCGCTGCTTTCGGTTTCAATTCCTATGCATCCTTGTGCGCTGACCATGTTTTCACGCACGGTAGCCTCGCCAGCCGACATCCGGCCAAGCATGGCGAATCGGTCGGGCGTCGCTGTCTGGAACTCGACTACCCGCCGGAAATAGCACTCCAGCTTGCCCAGACACTCCCGGCCTATCTCACTGAGTATGACATCGGCGTCATTCGCATTGAGGACCTTGTTGCGTATTTGCGGTACGAAACTGACAGCGTGACTGATCATGATCTCTACGAGTTTGATGACGACGTTGAGGATGAAGAAGACACATTTGAACCATGGTCTGATCGCGAATCCATCGTTTCTCCCATCCTGCTTGAGGGGCTGACTGCTGCCGCCGGAAAAGGCAACGCCCACGCTCACTACGCCCTGGCACTCATTCATGCCCCCTCGGATGATCTCTACGATGAGCCTAGCGCGGGCAGCGAGTACTGGTACACCGAGGAACGTAACGGCCGCCTACTAACTGGTGTCGAAAAGGAATGGGCGGACGAATATGCAGCGATTCTTAACCGTGCGGAAAAGTACGAGCACCACCTCCGCGCAGCCGGCTCGCTTGACCATGAAGCTGCCTTGCTTGAAATGGCCGAGCATTTTGGTGACCCGGCCTTCTTCGAGCGACTGACCCCTTTGTCCACGAGAATCGATGCGGCCCATGCCGCCAACGTCGCCGAACATCTCGGTCTGTGCAAGGAAGCATGGCAGTGGCGGACGATGGCAGCACAACAAGGCAATACCGAAGCAATGCGGGAATTGATCGAAGGCGATGATCGGTTGAACCTGCAGCAATGCTGGACTTGGTTCTATCTTGCCGAACTGCTTGGAACTGATCTATCGAAAGATGAATATCGGGCCATCAACGAAGATGGCTCTGACTACGATGATGATGTAGGTGGCCCGGCCTACGTCGGCGGTCAGGGCGGCGTCGAACTGGAGCCGATCAATGCTGACCTGGAAGCCATTGCTCGACGGGATGCAGTCACGCTTTATCAAACTATCGAGGCGAACAGCGCATAGCAACGTATCAGACACTGCACATTATCGTAACCCGATCCAGAAGGCCTCAGGCTCAATCTGGATCGGGTTTTCTGTGTGGCAGGAGTGATAAGGGGAAGAGTTATTAAGTGTTTGATTAAAATAAAAACTTACCCATACTCTTTAATTGCTCCTCTACCACAACGCCCCGAAATCAAACGAAAGCTGTCTGTGGTGCCGGATCGCAAGCAGGAAAACCTCTTCGCCGCGCCAGGCGTAGAGCAGCAGGTAATGCTGCAGCACGTATTCGCGGATTTCGGCGTTGCCGCCGATTTTGGCCAACTTGCCCTGCAGTGCCTCGAGTCCGTTGGTAGCCTCGACCGAGCGGAGCGGGCGCGTCAGGAATGATCGTTCCATGGCCGGGAAGCGTTCAAGGTTGGGGATGACGGTTTCCAGCAAGTCATCGAGCAGCCCGTCGTAGGCTGATGCCGCCTCGGCATCGATGAGGAATTGCTCGATTTCCTCGAGGTTGCGCTCGAAGTTGGCGGTGAGCCTGACCATCGCTGGGGATGCGGCGTCGCTTGCCATCTTCAGCCTGTGGCCTTGGCGGCACGCTGGCGTTTGATGGCTTGCAGCGTACTGCGCGCATCTTTGCTGCGGCCAGCTGCCACATCGTCCAGGCCTTTGCCGGCTTCGCTGATGAGCAGCAGGTGGATGCGTTCACGTTCCAGCTGATGGTAATAGTCGAGTCGGTCCGAATCGATCAGGGCGACGTAGCTTTCACCATTCTTGGTGATGATCTTTTCGGCACCGGCTTTGACCTGCTCGGCCAGTTCGGAGAGATGGGCGCGGGCTTGCGAGAAGGGGATGACGTCACTGGCGGAAATCGACATGGCAAGCCTCGCGGTGATTAATTACAGAGTTTTGTACATGATACTGCTCAATCAGGGCTTGGGTCAGCTCCCGCTACTTTGGGGGAGGCGTTGGGCCTTGAATGCGCTTCCCGCGCGGTGGCGTGGCGCGCATCGCCGCAGTTCATCGGGCCTGGCGCTCCTGTCTGCGCAGGAATTCCGCTTTTTCCGCATCGTTGCCGATGCGCTTGAGAATCCTGCCTTGAGGATCGCCGAGATACCAGACCTCACTTGATCCCCCCTGCGACCGATAGCTGTGTTTCTGCAGCAGCAGCTTGCCGCGATGCGGGCCCTTGTGCAGTTCCTGGAAGTCGTTCGCGGCGCTGATGAAGTGGGTGCGGCCGCTGGCCAGATCGATGCGATTCAGCGCATCGCTGACTGCCCAGGCCGAGCTCAGGACGTAAAGCGAACGGCCATCGGCGCTGAAGGCGGGGTTGTTGAAGCCGCCCAGCTGGCGTTTGGGGTCTTCATCCGGCTTCGGCGAGAGCAGGCGGCGGGACTGCTGCGTGGCGGTGTCGGTGA
>JAVBXO010000138.1 GCA_030824535.1 Azonexus sp.
CAGGGCATCGCGATGCGGGAGTTGATCGGCGAGGCGCCCTATCGCGCGGAAGAGCCCTACATCCAGGCGGTGCTGCGGGGCGAAGTGCAGCGTTTCGAAGGCATGATCAACAAAGCGGATGGCAGCGTCGTGCACACTTATGCCTGCTACCTTCCCGATGGGCACGGCGACGAAGTCAGGGGCTTTTACGTACTGGTTTCGGACATCACGCCATTGAAGGAAGCCGAGACTGCCCTGCTGAAGTCGGAGGAATTCGCCCGGACGGCGATTGATGCGATGCCCGAGCATATTTGCGTGATCAATCGTGCCGGCGAAATCATCTCGGTCAACCAGGCCTGGCGCGATTTTTACGCCAACAATTCCCCGGATTCTGTCAGCGCCAATTTTGGGCTATCCCAGAATTATCTCGAACTCTGCCAGACGACCTGTGGCCCGGAGGCCTGGCAAGCCGGGCTGATGGCGCAAGGCATACATTCGGTGATAACTGGCGAGTGCCCGTATTTCGAGCTGGAATACTCCTGTGATGGCCCGGCCGAAACCCGGATATTCAAGGCCAGGGTCACGCGCTTTTATGGCGAAAGCGGCAATCTCCTGATCTGCCACGAAAACATCACGGAAAGTTCCCGGGTGGAACGGCGCTTGCGGCATTTCGCCGCCATTATTCAATCCACGGAAGACGCGATCATCAGCAAGTCGCTTGATGGCGTCGTCAGCAGCTGGAACCCTGGCGCGCAACTGTTGTTTGGCTATCGCGCCGAGGAAATGATCGGGCAATCCATCCGCAAGCTTCTCCCTGACGAGCACCGGGCCGAGGAAGCGGAAATCCTTGCGCGCATTCAGTGCGGCGAACACATTGAGCACTTCGAAACCGTCCGCTTGCGCCGGGATGGCAGTCGCGTCGAGGTTTCGGTCACGGTCTCGCCGATTCTCGGGGCGCATGGCGAGATCGTCGGCATCTCGACAATCGCCCGGGACATCAGCGCGCAAAAACTCGTTGAAGCCGAACTGGCCAATCACCGCAACCGTCTGGAAATCCTGGTGCAGGAACGCACGGCAGCCTTGTCGATTGCCAAGGACGCCGCCGAAGCAGCCAACCGGGCCAAGAGCATCTTTCTCGCCACGATGAGCCACGAATTGCGCACGCCGATGAATGCCATCATGGGCCTGAACGAAATCATGCGACGCAAGGCTAGCGACGCCAAACAGCTCAACCAGCTCGAAAAGATCCAGACCGCATCGCACCAGCTGCTCGAAATCATCAATGACATCCTTGAGCTGTCCAATATCGAATCCGAGCATCTACGCCTCGAACAGCGGACTTTTACCCTGGCCGAGCCGCTGGCGCACATCAACGCCAGGTTCGCGCCCGAGGCTCAGCGTAAGGAACTGGCATTTACCCAGGAGATCGACCCGGCGCTGCTGACCCGGCAAGTCGTCGGCGACCCGGCCCGGCTGGAACAGATCCTCGCCAAGCTGACCAGCAATGCCATCAAATTCACCGCCGCCGGTGCCATCAAGCTGCGCGCCAGCATCAGTGACGAAGGGGCGAACGATCTGCAGCTGCGCTGCGAAGTCATCGATACCGGCATCGGCATTCCGGCGGAAGAACAAGCACGCCTGTTTTCGGCCTTCGAACAGCTCGATGGATCGTTGACTCGAAAATACAGCGGCACCGGCCTGGGACTGGCAATCAGCAAGCGCCTGGTACTGGCGATGAAGGGCACGATAGGCGTTGACAGCCAGTTTGGCGAAGGCAGCCGCTTCTGGTTCACGGTCCGGCTGACCCGGTAAAATACGCCGCCTGCACCGCGGGTGCCCAGCAGCAACGGAGAAATAAGCGAATGGATGACAACACCTGGTACGCCTGGTTCGACGGGGCGACGAAACATTCCAATCCAGGGATACGCGGCATCGGCGCGGTGCTCAAGGGCCCGGCCGGTGAAAAAATCGAGATCGCCGACGAAATCGGCGAAGGCACCAATAACGAAGCCGAATATTGCGCGCTGATGGCCGCGCTGGATGCCGCCATCGAGGCCAGGGTGGAGAAACTGGTGGTGTACGGCGACAGCCAGCTGGTCATCAAGCAGGCCAACGGCGAATGGCTGATCAACGCCCCGGGCCTGGTGCCTTTCTGCCAGACCGTACAAAAGCTCAAGGCCATGATCCCGAGCGTTTCCCTGCGCTGGATTCCGCGCGAAGAAAATACCGAAGCCGATATCCTGTCAAAGCGTGCCCTCGGCATCGTTGCCCCGGCACCGCTGGATCGCAGCGTCTGGATGAAAATCACCGAAATCGCCAAGCCCTACGGCCTCTCCGGCGTCGCCCTGGGCAAGCGCATGGACGCCGCCAAATTGCGCGCCGGCGGCAAACCCACACAACTCGCCCTCGACAAAGGCTGCGCCCTGCGCGTTGAAAACCACTTCGGCCATGACGATTTCTGGCACCGAAAACTGCTGCCGGCGGCGCTGAAAGAGGCTTTGCTGCTGGATTAAGGAAGCACTGATTAAATCGTCATCCCCGCGCAGGCGGGGATCCAGCTCCCTGAATTTCCTGGATTCCCGCCTGCGCGGGAATGACATTTCTGAATATTTCAGCGTCTCCTCAAGCAGAAAAACGGCGGCTTGGGCCCGAACCACCGCCGCGCGCCGAACAAATCCGCGCTGCTGCGGTCGACCTCCCCACCATGGCAAAAATGAGATTCCGACACGATGACTATCCCGGCCGCCCCCACCCGACTCAATGACGACTTCGCGCAGCGCGTCGTGGCGCAGGCCAGCGATGCGCAGTGGTTCCCCTCGCCCTGCGCCGGCGTCGAGCGCCGCATGCTCGAGCGGGTCGCGCCGGAAACCGGGCGCGCCACCAGCATCGTCCGCTTTCTGCCCGGCGCGGAATTCAGCCCGCATGGCCATGGCGGCGGCGAGGAAATCCTCGTGCTCGACGGGGTTTTCTCGGATGAAGAAGGCGATTACCCCGCCGGCACTTATCTGCGCAATCCGCCGGGCAGCAACCACCGGCCGTTTTCCCGGGAAGGCTGCCTGATCTTCGTCAAACTCTGGCAGTTCTCGCCCGGCGATGACGCCACATTGCGCATCGATACCAGCCACACCCAATGGCGGCGCGGCCTGGTGCCGGGGCTTAACGTACAGCCGCTACATGAATTCGACGGCATCAACACCGCGCTGGTGAGCTGGGCGCCGCATACGCACTTCAATCCCCACACCCACCCCGGTGGCGAGGAAATCCTCGTGCTCGACGGCGTATTCCGCGACGAAGCCGGCGAATACCCGGCCGGCACCTGGCTGCGCAACCCACGCTGGAGCCGCCACACGCCCTACACCGACAGCGAAGGCGCGCTGATCTACGTCAAGGTCGGACACCTGGGGGCGAACTTTCTGGTGCCGTAAAACCGGGAAGCGCCATATCGACCTTGCCCATGTCGCCAGGGCCATCAACGCGGGTATGCTTGGCCGACGAACGGATGGACACACAAGCGCGCACGCACGCAAGGAGGCACGATGAACGGAACAAGATCATGGGCAATTCCCGCCCTGGGTTTGGCCACCTGGCTAATGGCTGCGGCGCCCCCGGCGCTGGCCTGGGAACTGCAGGGCAGCAAGACCATCACCGCCCATACCATTGACCAGCAACATATCCCCCTGGGCACGGTCCGCTTCGAACCCCAACCCGATGGCACCACGGCCTTTGTCCTCGCCATGGATTACTCCCGCTTCACCGACTACTTCCTGTCGATGAAGGAATTCAAGTGCCTCGAAGGCCGCGAACTCTTCTGCCATGTGCCCTACCCCTACCCGCAGCCGCACACCGTGACGACCGGCGACCTGGCCTGGCTCGAACACAAGCTGCTATTCCTCTACAAACTACCGAGCGAATTCGGCGCCAAGCTGTGGAACGGCGTGTATTTCAAGTTCGAACGCACGGAACGGGGCCTGATCGGCAAGCCCCAAGCCATCGACCTCAACCGCATCAGCGCCCCGCTTGCCGCCTCGGAA
>JAVBXO010000412.1 GCA_030824535.1 Azonexus sp.
AGAGCACCGGCGCGCTGTATTACGACGCCAACGGCAGCGTCAATGGTCTGGCCGATGCCATCCAGTTCGCCACGGTGCAACTGGCCGGCGTCCCGGCCACTGGCCTGAGCAACGCGATGTTCATCGTGACCTGAAGGCCGTAATCCTGGCGTGAGCAGGCCGGGGGGACTCGAACCCCCCGGCCTTTTTCATGCCAGAAGGCTTACTGCCAGCTCAAGCCGGAACAATGCTCCTGCGCCGGGGAATCGCCGCAAAGTCCCAGTGCGCCATCGCCCAGGACCAGACCTCAGCGGGCGTCGCATTACACAACGCAGCCGGCGCCCCCTGCCCGAGAAAATTCAAGGCCGCAACCAGCGTCGCCGCTGCCTGCGCCGCATCGAGTGCCGGTGCCAGCGTCTGCTTCGACAATTTCTCACCCGCCGCATTGGCCGCTACCGGCAAATGCGCGTAATGCGGCGTCGCCACGCCCAGGCAGCGCTGCAGCCAGATCTGGCGCGGCGTCGAAGCCAGCAGATCCGCGCCGCGCACGACGTCGGAAATGCCCTGAAAAGCATCGTCGACCGTAACAGCGAGCTGATAGGCATACAAACCATCGGCGCGCAGCAACACAAAATCGCCAACATCGCGCTCAAGCTGCTGCTCGATCCGCCCCTGCAGGCGATCCTCGAAAGCCACCGGCTGTTCATCCACCCGCAGCCGCCAGGCCCGCGCCGCCTGCCCGGCCGGCAAGCCGCCACGACACGTCCCCGGATACGCCGGCCCGCCATCGATGGCTTGGCGCCGCGCCGAATCAACGATCTCCTTGCGCGAGCAGGCGCAACCGAAGACCCGCCCACGCTCGCGCAAATCCGCCAGCGCCGCCGCGTAAGCCTCGCCGCGCGTGCTCTGGTAAAGCACCGGCCCATCCCAGGCAAAGCCGAATTGCGCCAGCGTCCGCAAAATCCCGTCCGCCGCCCCCTGCACATTGCGCGGCGTATCAACATCCTCCATGCGCAGCAGCCACTCGCCACCACGCGTGCGGGCATCGAGATAACTGCCGACGGCAGCGACCAGCGAACCGAAATGCAGCGGGCCGGTCGGCGAAGGGGCGAAACGACCGCGAAGCAGAGGAACGCCTGACATGGGAACAAACGGGGAAAGATCGACGATGGCGAAATTCTAGTCGGCATCGGCCAAGAATCCGCCAGGATCCGGCCAAAAGTCATACGCCCCGCCACTCATCCCACATGTCGGGCGATAATGCCGAACCATCCGTCATCCAGCCCCTGCCGCGCATGAACAAGAAAAATCTTTCCGAACGGGACATCTGCACCAAGTTCATCACCCCGGCGCTTGAAGCCGCAGGCTGGGACCGCAATCACCAACTCCGCGAGGAAGTGCAGCTAACCAACGGCCGCGTCATCGTGCGCGGCAACCATGCCAGGCGCGACGAAAAGAGCATCCGCCGCGCCGACTACGTGCTCTATTACAAAACCGGCATTCCGCTGGCGGTCATCGAAGCCAAGGACAACAGCCACAGCGTCCGCGCCGGCATCCAGCAAGGCCTGGCCTACGCCGCCATGCTCGATGTGCCCTTTGCCTTTTCCAGCAACGGCGACGGCTTTCTGTGGCACGACAAGACCGCCAGCGATGGCCTGCTCGAACGCGAAATCAGCCTCGACCAATTCCCCAGCCCGGAAACGCTCTGGCAGCGTTACCTCACCTGGAAAGGCATTGCCGACGACGCAAAACCGCTGATCGCGCAGGATTACCAGAGCTCTGGAAAATTGCCGCGTTATTACCAGTCCACCGCCATCAACCGCTGCATCGAAGCCATCGCCCGTGGGCAGCAACGCCTGCTGCTGGTCATGGCCACCGGCACCGGCAAGACCTACACCGCCTTCCAGATCATCTGGCGACTCTGGCAGGCCAAGGCCGCCAAACGCATCCTCTTTCTCGCCGACCGCAACATCCTCATCGACCAGACCATGGTCAATGACTTCAAGCCCTTCAAGGGCGCGATGGCAAAGCTCAGCCCGAACCAGAAAGGCATCGAGCTGGTGAATCCGGCCAGCGGGCAACCCGACATCGAAAAACTCGACCTCGCCATCGCCCCGGCCCGCGCCGGACGCGAGAAGAAGATCGACAAGTCCTACGAAATCTACCTCTCGCTCTACCAGGCCGTCAGCGGCAACGACGAAGCACGCAATATCTACCGCCAGTTCAGCCCCGACTTTTTCGACCTCATCGTCATCGACGAATGCCATCGCGGCAGCGCCGCCGAGGATTCGGCCTGGCGGGAAATCCTCGACTACTTCAGCAGCGCCACGCACCTCGGCCTGACCGCGACGCCCAAGGAAACCGAAGCCATCTCCAACATCGCCTACTTCGGCGAGCCGGTTTACACCTACTCGCTCAAGCAAGGCATCGCCGACGGCTTTCTCGCGCCCTACAAGGTCATCCGCGTTGATATCGACAAGGATCTCGGCTGGCGACCGACCGCCGGCAAAGTAGACGCCAAGGGCCAGCTCGTCGAAGACCGCATTTACAACGCCTCCGACATCAACAAGACCCTGGTCCTGACCCAGCGCGACCAGCTCGTCGCGCGGCGCATCACGGAATTCCTCAAGGCCGGCGAGCGCATGGCCAAAACCATCGTCTTCTGCGAAGACATCGACCACGCCGCCCGCATGCGCCAGGCGCTGCTCAACGCCAACGCCGACCTCGCCAGCAAAAATCCCAAGTACGCCATGCAGATCACCGGCGACAACGAAGAAGGCAAGCTCGAACTCGACAACTTCATCAACCCACGCAAAGCCTACCCGGTCATCGCCTGCACCTCGCGCCTGATGAGCACCGGCGTCGATGCAAAAACCTGCAAGCTCATCGTCCTCGACCGCACCATCAACTCGATGACCGAATTCAAGCAGATCATCGGGCGCGGCACGCGCATCGACGAGGAGTACGGCAAGCTGTGGTTCACCATCATCGACTTCAAAAAAGCCACCGAGCTGTTCGCCGACCCGGATTTCGACGGCGATCCCGTGTCCATCTACGAACCCGCGCCGGACGAGGACATCCAGCCGCCCGACGATGAAAATGCCCCCGATTCTGCGGTCGATCGCGAAAACGAGGGCATTTCCAACGCCGGCGATGAAAGCGGGCCGGGCAACGGGCGCACCCGGTACGTCATCCACGACGTGCCGGTCTATGTCGTCAATGAGCGCGTCCAGTATTACGGCGACGACGGCAAGCTGATCACCGAATCGCTGAAGGACTACACCCGCATCCAGCTCGGCAAACGCTTCGCCTCACTCGATCAATTCCTGCAAACCTGGAACGCCGCCGACAAAAAGGCCGCGATCATTGCCGAGCTCGAAGAACAAGGCATCTTCTTTGACGAACTGGCGCGCGAAAGCGGCAAGGAACTCGACCCCTTCGACCTCATCTGCCACATCGCCTTCGACCGCAAGCCGCTGACCCGCCGCGAGCGCGCCGAGCAAGTCAAAAAGCGCGACTACTTCGCCAGATACAGCGGCACCGCGCGCAAGGTTCTCGAAACCCTGCTCGACAAATACGCCGACGAAGGCATCAGCAACATCGAAAAAATGGAAATCCTGCGCGTCGCCCCGCTCGACCGCTTCGGCCAACCGCTGGAAATCATCCAGGCCTTTGGCGGCAAGGCGCAATATCAAGCCGCAGTGCGCGAGCTGGAGCGCAGTTTGTACGCGAGTTAATGCGGGCAAACACCTGAACAAGTGCATGAGCACTCCTCCCCCTTCAAGGGGGAGGCCGGGAGGGGGATGGGTCTGAGCGGAATGTCCCCTGCTTAAGCCGGGGACATTGTAAAACTCGATGTTGCGCCCCCGTTTTAGAAGAGGACGATGATGCGTAGGTGCGAATTCATTCGCACGGTCACGGTATTTTGTGCGAATGAATTCGCACCTACAGGCCAGTTTTTGACTTAAATAACCGCCATTCACCGACCCAACCCATCCCC
>JAVBXO010000013.1 GCA_030824535.1 Azonexus sp.
GCGCCGCAACCGGCGGCACCAGCGCCAGCCGTCGGCCCCGCGCCGCAGCGCGTCGATCCGAACAACCGCAGCGGCGACCGCAACGAACGCGACCGTCGCCGCCCCTGGAACACCAACAACTGACCCCGCTGGCGGCTGGCCAAGCGTAGTCGGCGGGTTAAACTCCGCTGACTATCCACAGGAGCCCGCGATGTCCGACGACCACCACGCCCCGCGCCCGAGCGACCGCATCGGCATTCCCCGCTCCGGCGACTTCGATCCGGTGGCTTTTGAAGCGGCGATCAGCGCCCTGCTGACCGCCTGCGGCATCGCCCCGGACATGCCGCACATGGGCCGCACGGCACAGCGCGTGCGCGAACTCTGGCAAAAGCGTCTGCTCGGCGGCTACGATCTCGACCCGGCCGAAGCCCTGGGCGATGGTTTTGCCGACGAGCGCCGGGATCTCGTGGTCATTCGTGGCATCGCCGTACATGGCCTGTGCCCGCACCACCTTGTTCCCTTCCGTGGCGTCGCCCACGTCGCCTACCTGCCCGGCGGCCGTCTGCACGGCTTTGGCCGCATTGCCCGGATGGTCGACGCCATCGGCCACCGCTTCACCTATCAGGAATGGATGACCCGCGACATCGCCGACGCCCTCGTCCAGCACGGCCAGGCCGCCGGTGCCGCCTGCATCATCGAGGCCGAACAACTCTGCCTGCTGCTCGGTGAAGACCGCCGCGGCGACGAGCGCGTCATCACCCAGGCTTTCGCCGGCAGCTTCGCCGACAGCGAACAACTGCGCAACGAGTTCCTGCAGGCGATCAACAACCGCCGCTGAACGGTTTTGCCCTCTGGTTTTGCCCTCAATTCTGCGGTCGACCGCAGAATTGAGGGCATTTTCAGTTTTCCGCCGACTCCCGCAGCAGCTTGCGGAAAAAGGCCGGACGCCAGTGACGGACGGCCAGACAGACGCTCAGTACCGGCCGTTCATCGAGCGGCAAGGTGGCATCGGCAGCATGCTGTTCCGAATACTCCCGCGCCAACTGCTCCATGCGCGCGACCATCGCCAGCGCTGCCGCATCGGATACCCGGACATTGATGATGCGCATGAATTCCCCCACGCCATCGAAGCGATGATCGAAGTAGTCGTCAGCCATCGCCGCGACGCGGCGCATGATCGGACCATTGGGCAGCCAGGCAAAAGTCCGGGTGACGTTCAGGCGAATGCGGTTATTCGGGTGCAATTCGAGTATCCCCAGGCGCTCAAGCTGCATCAGCAGACTGATGCATTCCGGCATTTCGATCCGGTAAGCCGCCACCATGTCGGCCGGCATCATCTGGTTCAGCGCGCAGACGGCCACGAGAAACAGCCGGTCATCGCGCGTCAGCACTTCTTCCTGTTGCCAGCTGAGCTGATTGAGCAGACGACTGGCGCGTGGCGTCGAACGGGCCAGTTCGGCAATATCAACCTGAACCACGTCACACAACTCGGCAAAACGGGCCATCGAACAATCGCGCGTCGAAAAAATGCGCTTGACCGTCGCTTCCGAAACGGCGAGCCGTTGCGCGACGTCTGCGTAAGTCAGCGAACGCGCCTTGAGGTGCAACTTGAGCGCATCAAAGAGGGTAGGAAATGCCATAAGGGCGCCACAAGGTATTGAAAATTGATACCGTAACAGCAAAATAGCGCCACCTGGTTGCGAATTCTTGAACCCTGGGCAGCGATTGCCGATAGTGGAGGCGTTTTCAGCCCAGCCATCAGGAGAGCATCATGAAACTTCCCGCACTCGCCGCCACCAGTCTTTCCCTGTTCCTCAGCGCCTGCTACATCGTCCCCATCGACCACCGCCCGCCCGCCAGCTATCCGGCGGCCAGCGGCGAAAACATCAGCATTCCGCCCGCCCAGCCACAACCAGCGATCTACCAAGCCCGTCTCTACCCGCTCAATGACATCGCCGGCAAGATGGGCGTGCTGACCGCCCAGGTCAGCGACGGCCTCAACGGCCATGGCAATTTCACGCTCAATAACGGCAGCGATACGCTGACCGGCGAAGCCAGCCGCGTCGCCAACGACCATCCGGGCTTTGGCACGGTTTACCGCCAGGTTTACGGCGACAACCGCATGCCGACCAATGGCCGACGCGGCATTGCCAATGCTGCGGGCAGTCGCGGCAGCTATGTCAATTGTGAATATGTGCTGACTGCCGCCGCCCGTGGCACCGGTGCCTGCCTGTTCTCGAACGGCGCCCGCTACCAGATCCACTTCGGCGGATGAAACTCCGGCCATCAGCGCAGGCTCACCGTCCCCGCCTTCCACAGCGGGCTTTGCCAGCGGTAGAAAGTGCTCAGATTGTTCGGTTTGTCGGCCTGTTTTTCGGTTTCCAGGGTTTTCAGGCTCAGTGTTTCAAACGTGGTGCGGTAGCGGCCAGCGCTCAGGACTTCGCGCGCCGCCAGCAGTTGTTGCCCGCCCGGCACCCAGCCGGCGAATTCGACATAGCCCAGCGTCGGGTTGTCGAAAGCCGGCGGTGCCACATCGACGCGCCAGGCTTCCCCGTCCTTGCGGAAGACCCACATTTCCCGCCAGCTATCGAGCGGCTGCACGGCCAGGGTCAGCGCATCACCTGCGGCAGAAACCGCCACCGACGCCGGCCAGACGATGCCCCAGGTGCAACGGCTGAACAGCGGCCGACTGGCATCGTGCTGGTCGTCGACCAGATGCACGCAGCTTTCGCCCGGCCGGCCGGCGCTGACGGCAATCGCCAGTTTGCCCGCCGGCTTGCCCGCTGTATTTCCACTCGCTGGCATTCCCGGCTCGGCCGCCCAGCGTGAGGCGCCGACGCGGATCGCCGCTTCGCTGTAGGCCGCCGCATCGCTTTCCATCAATTCCGCCGGCTTGATTGCCGCCAGTTCGGCCACTGCCCGTTGTCCGGCATCGCGCACGGCCTCGGCGCCGAGTTCCGTCCGCCGTGCCCGCTGGTAGGCCAGGCTTGCCCAGACGCCGGCCTTGCGCAGATGCAGGCGATTTTTCAGCACTTCCGGCAACTTGTGCAGGGTGATGCGCTCCAGCACCTCGGCCCGCCAGTTATCCACAGCGAAACGTTCAACCGGCGTCAGGCTGGGCGCGACACATTCATGGCGGGTCAGCGCCAGCGCCGCCAGCGCTTTCTGGATATCCGTCGCCGGCAGTGCCAGCACGCGCCGGGCGGCGTCGCCATTGCTGCACAACTGCACCTGCCCATCGCGCTCGAAGCTGCTCATCGTCACGCCGTAATGCGCCGCAACTTCCAGATGCGCCGCCAGCGCCTCACCAGCCTTGCCGGGGCGCCCCGCCGTCGCCCGTCGGGCCAGGCGCTCGGCCATGCCGCTCAGGGCCTCGAAAACCTCGCCATTGATCGCCTCAGCCGGCGCGGCCCGCAGGTAGGCGGCGGCATAAGCAATGCCCAGCGCTTCCGAACCCGGCGTTTCCTTGAGGAAACGGACGATGCTCAACAGCTCGGGCGCGGCGTCGGCCTGCAAGGACTGCACCCGTACCTGCGTCGCCCGGATATAACCGGCACGCTCGCGGCGATGATCATAAACCTGCAGGAAATCGCCCTTTTCGCCGCGAATTTCCAGGCTGTCGCCCTGCCACAGCACCGCCTGCTGCGCGGCGGAATCCTTGGCGGCAGCGCGCAGGGCGCTTTGATCCTGGGTGACGATGGCGATGATGGTGAGTGTGGTAGCGAGCATGATTTTTTCCTTTTGGAAGGTATGCGGGTAATTGCTCGGATATTTACTCCCTCCCCTTCAAGGGGGTGGAGGCGGGGTTTGGCAGAGCAACGCTCTGCCCCGCTGAAACGGACTGGCTGTGCAAAGCCAGTCCTCCGGTCGGGGTGGGGATGGGTTACAGATGAACCGGCCGAGCGGTGCTTCCAGACCCATCCCCCTCCCAGCCTCCCCCTTGAAGGGGGAGGGGCATCGTGCTTACTGTTCGCCTTCGCTGTTTTCCACCGGCTGTT
>JAVBXO010000314.1 GCA_030824535.1 Azonexus sp.
GGCAACGAACAGGCCACCGAGCAGTTCTATGCCGACAAGATTGGCGCCGACGACTTCATCAAGAAGCCGTTCAAACCGAGCGATGTCCTCGCCCGCCTTGAAACCCTGGTGCCGCATCACCGCCGCCCCGAAGCGCCACAGCCCCAGGCTGCAGCCGCAGCCGCGCGTTAAGGCAGCAGAAAAGCCCGGCGCCAAACGCAGCCGGGCGGAAATACCGGGAACACTCCCGCTATTTCCGCCCGGCTTTTTCTTTCGCCATCGGCGCTCGGATCACCACCTCGTGGCGATCGGCCGACGCGGCTTCAGCAGTGCGATTGGTGCAATCAGTGCGTAATTTTGCCTGGAATATCGGCAGTTGCAGCCTGCGCGTGAGCGTCGAATGCCAGATCGTTGCCCGCCGCCTGCACGCGGTTGTAGCGCAAGACTTCGCCGGAGATTGGGTGATAGTAGGCCTCGACCAGGCTGCCGTTGTGGTGCACCCCGTAAAACTCGTAACAATTGCCGCGTGACACCTTCAGCTTGAGCAGCGTGAAATCCTGTTCGCCCATGATCGAGCGGATCTTGCTTTCCGACAGCCAACCCGTGCGATTGCTCTGCTCGGTGCAGACAATTTTTTCAACCGGCGTACTGGCCATGGCCTGGGTAGCAAGCAGCATGAGCACCAACGAGGCCAGAGACTTCGAGAAATGTGTTTTGTTCATGATGCTTCTCCTAACCATGCGATCCAAGATGGAATGCAGGATATCGAAGCTATCTGAAGGGCAGCTTAACAATCAGAGTTTTCTGATAGATCAGTAAACGCCAGCGCCAAAATTAGGCAAGCGGCCGGGCAGCCCGGGAAAAATCCGCGCTGCCCGGCCCTCAGGCGAAGATCAAGGCGAGGCTCAGAACTTGACGTTCAGGCCGGCATACAGGGAACGCCCCATGCCCGGCGTCACCGTCCCCCAGGGCATACCGGTGATGCTCATGGTCATCCCCTGGCCGACGTAGGCGCCGCCGGTCGGCAGGTAATACATGCGGTCGAGCAGGTTTTCGACGCCAAGATCAAGGCGAACAGTCGACCAGGTGTAGCTGGTGCGCAGATTGAGCAGGGCATAGCTGCCGGTGGCGATCTCGTTGCGTACGTTGGAAACATCCTGCTTGCCCTGAACGCCAAGGACTTCGAGGGCGTTGTTCCAGCCGCCGTAACGATGCGTCAGCGTTGCTTTCGCAGTCAGCGGCATGATGTTGTACAGGCCATCACCCGTATCGACATTTTCGCCATTGACGTAGCTGATCTGGCCGCGCAGTCCGAACTGGCCCATGCTGCCCTGCGCCAGCGGCATCTTGCCGGCGACATCAAGACCGTAGAGACGGGCTTCCTGATTCACGTACTGCAGGCGAACGAAGCTCTTGACGGCCGTGGCATTGGCCGCCGTCGAACCCGGATAGGTCCGCTTGGCATCGATGTAATCATTGACGCGCGTGAAGTACGGCGTCACGACCAGCTGGTACTCGCGGTCGGCGCTATGCCAGTCGCCGCTAACGCTGAGCGTGTGCGCGACTTCCGGCTTGAGGTCAGGATTGCCGACATAGCCGTTGCCGTCGCCGACGAAGTTGTTCATGACCATGGCCATGGTATTGGTCGACCAGCTGTAACGCTCATAGAGATTCGGCGAGCGCGTCTTGCGGGCAAAGCCGAACTGGGCATTGAAGCCTGCGTCGTGACGATAGCTCGTCATCGCCGAGAAATCCCAGTTGGTGTCGCTGCGCTTGCGGTCCAGCGCATTGAAGGCCGTGCGGCCGTTCGGGCTGGCACCCACCGAGCTGCCAGCGTACATCGTGCCCATGGCGATACCCATGCCGGAGACCATGCTGGCGCCGGGCACGGCCATGCTGTTGTAGCCGCTGATGTCGTCGCTGTCCGTCGTCACGTTTTCAACACGCAGGCCGACCAGCGAGGACCACTGGGCATTCCACTTGGCATCCCATTCAGCAAAGACCGCCTTGCGCTCACGCTGGCCATTGTTGATGTTCCAGAAAGTCAG
Source organism: Azonexus sp. (assembly GCA_030824535.1). Taxonomy (GTDB): domain Bacteria; phylum Pseudomonadota; class Gammaproteobacteria; order Burkholderiales; family Rhodocyclaceae; genus Azonexus. The sequence continues at coordinate 2,028 of JAVBXO010000314.1, forward strand.
CGGGGCCATGCCGCCGATACAGTTGCCGACACCACAATCCGGGGCTGGCGGCCACCAGTCATTCAGGCGATAGGTCTGCAGCAACGCGCCGACGCGCAACAGATCGGTGTCGTTGAGATTGAAGTCGCCCTGCAGCGTGAAACCATTGGTCGCGCTGCTGGTGTACATCGGCATGCCGTTGACCGGGTACTTGATGGCTGCATTGCTCAGGTTGTTCAGCGTGCCGTAGCTGTATTGCTTGTCGACGCCGAAGTCCATGAAGTGCTGCACTTCTTCGCGATAAATGCGGGCTTCCAGCTTGCCCCAGTCGTACTGCCCGGCATAACGCAGACTGCCGCGCTTGGCGATGTTGTCGAGCATGTCCATGCGCTGGTTCGGGTAGAGCTGGTAGGGCAGATCCTGGTAACCCAGCTTGACTTCGAACAGATGATTGCCGCCGCGCATCGCCATGCCCAGGCTGTGATTACTGGTCTTGTAGGCGGAAGAGCCGACTTCATCCAGACCCAGCGTATGGCCCGGACGACCGGAAGCCGTGGTGGTCTTGAAATCCTTGGCCGCCGAGTAGTTTTGTGCCTGGGCTGTCGCACCGCTGTAGCTGACGCTGAAATTTTCCGTCGCCAGCGTCGCGTTCAGGTTGAAGCCCTGGGCATTGCCATTGCTGCGATAGAAGGTCCCGGCCTCGCCGGTGGTCAGCAAGCCCGCGCCAGGCTGGGCAAAAACCGGCTCCTTGCTGCGCACGACAATGCTGCCGCCGATACTGTCGCCGGCGACGCTGACCGGCGCTACGCCGGCATGGACCTGCAGCGACTCGATCTGCGTCGGATCGATGTAGGACAGCGGCGGATTCATGTGATTGGGACAGGAAGCCACGAGATCCATGCCATCGATCATGACGCGCAAACGGTCGTCGGCCAGGCCGTGGATCACTGGCAGGCTGGAAACCCCGCCAGCCGCATACATGCCCACCCCCGGCACTTCCGTCAACAAACTGGCGGTATCGCTGGTCGCCGCGCGCAGGTGCTCGATCTGCGGCGCCGTCAGGCGCTGTCCAGTGAATTGCGAACGAAGACGGCTATCGCTGACCACCACTTCATCGAGCACTTTCGTCGGCGTCGACTGCTGCGCCATCGCAAGACCGGAAAAGGCAAAGGCCAGCGCCGTCACCAAGGGTTTTGGCTGAAACATGGAAACTCCCCGTGTAATTTTTATAAAGGCGCAATTTTCCCGACGGGGGAGTCGCTTGAGAATGCGGCAAATTGTCGCGGGCTCAATACGGGAAAAGGGCGAAGGGCGACATCTGGCAAGCAAAAACGGGGGAATGGCCTTGTCGCCATCCCCCCGTTCCTTCGGGTCTTTATCGCCAGCTGATCAACTGACCAGGCTGCCGGACTTCTTCAGCATGACCACATCCGTAAATTGGCCGCTATGGCGCTTGCTGGTGAAGTCCACCTTGAAACCGCCCAGATCAGCCTTGGTTTGCGACAGCGTGCTGTTGAGCTCGCTGCGCGTCAGCGATTTGCTGCGCTGCAGCGCCAGCTCCAGGCTCTTGGCGCCGATGAAACCTTCCAGCGCCGTATGGTTGGGCTGACGGCCGGGGAACTCCTGGGCCAGCAGTTTCTTGAACTCGCTGACCACCGGATCAGCGCCCCAGGGCACGACCTGGCTGACCACCACGCCATCGGCGTCGTTGCCCAGCATTTCCTGCAGCGTGGTGATGCCGACGGCCGACAAAGTGGCGTAAGTCACCGGATAGTTGCTCTTGCGCAATGACTTGATCAGCGCAGCGGTCGGCGCATAGGTCGAGATGATGATCAGCGCATCGCTGGCACCACCCCGCAGCAGCGCATTCGCCGCCGTCGGAACATCGCTCGAATTGCGCGCCAGCGTCGTGCGGGCAACGATCGTCGCCCCGTAGTTGCGCGCTGCCTTTTCAACCCCTTCGAGGC
>JAVBXO010000051.1 GCA_030824535.1 Azonexus sp.
CGCGAAGCCGACCTGTGGATCGAACGCGGCTGGGTTTTCGTCAATGGCGAACAGATCAGCGAACTTGGTTCGCGCATCGCGCCGAGCGCCGAAATCAGCATTTCCAAGGACGCTGTCAAGGATCAGGCCAAGGCCGTGACCATCCTGCTGCACAAGCCGGTCGGTTACGTCTCCGGTCAGCCTGAGCCCGACTGCATCCCGGCGGTGACCCTGATCGGTCTCGACAATCAGGTCGTGCAATCCGGCGATCCCGAGTTCAAGCCCTGGATGCTGCGTGGCCTGGCGCCCGCCGGCCGTCTCGACATCGATTCCACCGGGCTGCTGGTGCTGACCAGCGACGGCCGCGTTGCCAAGCGCCTGATCGGCGAAAAGAGCGACGCCGACAAGGAATACCTCGTCCGTGTTTCCGGCGAGATGATCCCCGGCGGCCTCGAACTGCTGCGCCACGGTCTGGAACTCGATGGCAAGCCCTTGAAGCCGGCCTGGATCAAGCAGCTCAATGAAGATCAGCTGCACTTCATCCTCAAGGAAGGCAAGAAACGCCAGATCCGCCGCATGTGCGAACTGGTCGGCCTGCACGTCATCGGCCTGAAGCGCGTGCGCATCGGTCGCGTCCGCCTCGGCGACCTGCCGCTGGGCCATTGGCGCTTCCTGCGCGCGGACGAGGCGTTTTAAGGGCGGTTGTTAGCTATTGGCTGTTAGTTATCAGAGGAAGCGCTGAGTAAGCGTCATTCCTGTAGAGCGCCGGCGGGGTGACCTGACCGGCGTTTTGGTTGTGGCGGCTATCGACCCTAAGCTGCCTGTCGTGCATCAGAGGTTCAAAAGCTGCTAACAGAGCACAGCACCAACAGTCGTTGGTTCTGCGTGGGCGAATGAGCTTCCCGGGAGTAATTCTTGTTTGACGTACGGTAATAGGTGCGGCGACATTTTCCTTGGGGACGTCGAATTTCCTATTTGTGTATCCAACTGTGGTGCTTGGGACGCTTACGGCAGGCAGGTTGGTGCTCCTGAAGGTCAAGCAACGGCTCGCCTTGACCCACTTCGCGGATTCATGGAGACTGATTTGCAAGTGCAAAATCGGTGATACAGCGAGGTATGGCGGTGAATACCATTTACGGCACGCCATCAGGCGAAGATCTACTCGGCAGCAACGCGCCCGATCGGGTGTTCTCGGGTGCGGGCAATGACGCAATCGACGGCTTCGACGGCGATGATGTGTTGTATGGCGAGGATGGTGACGATACGATTGCCGCCGGAGCCGGCAATGATCGCGTGTACGGTGGCACCGGCAACGACTGGCTGATTGTGGGCTTTGTCGGCGGCATTGACGTTGACCGCGTGTGGGGCGGCGCGGGCGATGATCTCATCTCCGTCAATTCTTTCAATGGCGGCGAGGTGTATGGCGGCTCCGGCTTCGACACGCTGAGCATGAACCTGATTGCCGTCAACGACGCGGTCGCCATTGCCTTGCCTGGCATCGGAGGCGCGACCCTGACCAATCCGAACGGGCTTTTATTACATTCCGTTGAAGCGTTATGGGTGTCGACCGGCAGGGGCGACGACACGATCTTCGGCGGCATTCACGCCGACCATATCGAGGTACGGGGCGGCGCGAATGTGGTCAATGCGCTCGGTGGCGGAGATGTAATTACCTACAACACCGGTTCGGCGAACTTGATCGACGCCGGTGATGGGGTGGATACGCTGCGTGTGATCCACTTTGTCACCGATCCGCTGCTGTTCACCGTTTCCGGAACCAGTGCAAGCGACAACTTTGGCTCGAAGATCACGCGAACCGAGCGCTTCGATGTGTATGGCGGCAGCAGCGCTGACCAGGTGACGCTGGGCGCGCGCGATGATCGGTTTACCGCCGGCGATGGCGACGATCTTGCTTACGGGCGCGGCGGTAACGATCAACTCAGCGGTGATCGGGGTAACGACAACCTGTCGGGCGGCAATGGTGATGACACTTTGCTTGGCGGCGTTGGGAACGACGTGCTGAACGGTGGTCCCGGCCTTGACCGTCTGATCGGCGGTGACGGCGACGATACGCTGGTTGGCGCGGCTGATCGCGACATCCTGGTTGGCGGTCGGGGTGCCGACGTGTTTAGATTCGACGGGCTTGCCGGCACGCCGGACGTGATTCGTGACATGAGCAGCGGCGTCGATACGATCCAGATTGCTCCCTGGTTGCTTGGAAACGCGCTCGAGCGCGGAACGGTCGACGCGGCACGCTTCGCGCTGGACTCGGCGGTGGGGTCGCAAGCGCAGTTGGTCTACGTTACCGACACCGGTAGCGCTTACGGGCACCTGTTCTGGGACGATAACGGCGACCTGGGAGGTGGCCAGACCCTGTTGGTAAAGCTCTACGCGAGCCCGGCTCTGTCCGTCACCGACCTGTTCATCGTCTGACGCGAGACCGCATCGCTTAAACGCCTGACTAAATCGATCTCCTTAGCAGGACCCATACTCGCTGTCGCGTGCGCCACATCGCGCACGCTAGCCTTCATCCACCGCTTTGGTGTTCAATCCGGATATGGATTTCCGTTGAAGAGCAATAAATACCAACGGAATTTACGAGACTAAACACCAAGGCCGAGACATGAGAATTGGCCCAGTAACCAGTTTCGAAGTGCGGTAGTCGTTGCAAAGTATTCAATCAAGACGAGGACAACTTCTGCTTCTGGCCGAATGCTGCCAGCAATGAACAAATGAGAGTAAACAAAAAACGCCGACCTGATTGCTCTGGTCGGCGTTTTTACTTATCCGTCGCAATCTCGCGACTCAGTGCAAGCGAATCAAGCAGCCGGACGGACCGGCGGCATCATCAGGCATTCGCCGTCGATGACGGTTTTGCCGGCGACGGTGCAGACGGTGTCGAGGGTCACGCGGTTTTTGGCGACGTTGACTTCGCGGACGGTGACGGTGGCGGTGACGGTGTCGCCGGGCTTGACCGGGGCCTTGAATTTCAGGGTTTGCGACAGGTAAATGGTGCCGGCGCCGGGCAGTTTGTTGGCCAGGGTGGCGGAGATGAAGCCGGCGGAGAGCATGCCGTGGGCGATGCGGGTGCCGAACATCGTGCCTTTGCAGTATTCCTCGTCGAGGTGAGCCGGATTGATGTCGGTGGAGATGCCGGCGAACAGGATGATGTCGGTTTCGGTGACGGTCTTGGACGTGCTGGCGGACATGCCGGGTTGCAGTTCGTCGATGTAGTAGGCCATGCTTGAACTCCTCAGGGGGTATTGAAATTGGGGTGCTAACTCTAACATACGTTAGCGTATGGTTGTGACAGCCGGATTACTCGTTGCGCAGTGCTTCAACCGGGTCGAGCCGGGCGGCGCGGCGGGCCGGGAGGACGCCGGCGGTGAGGCCGATGGCAATGGCCAGCACTTCGGCGAAGAGCACGAAAAGCAGTGGCGTATGGACCGGTAGCGCCGGCAGCAGCAGGTGCAGCAGTTGCGCCAGACCGAAGCCGATGATCAGGCCGAGGACGCCACCCAGCGCCGAGAGGGCGACGGCTTCGCCGAGGAAGAGCAGCAGGATGGTGCGCCGGGGCGCACCGAGGGCGACCATCAGGCCGATTTCGCCGGTGCGTTCGCTGACGGCGATGGTCATGATGGTGACGATGCCGACGCCGCCGACCAGTAGCGAGATGCCGCCGAGCGCGCCGACGGCCATGGTCAACACATTGAGGATGTTCGACAGCGTTTTCAGCATGTCTTCCTGGGTGACGATGGTGAAGTCCTCGCGGCCGTGGCGTTCGATCAGCCGTGCCTTGATGCGTTCGGCGACGCTGGCGGCCGGGATGCCTTCTTCGACGGCGAGGTTGATTTCGTCGACGCCTTCACGGTTGAACAGCTCCTGCCCGCGCGCGGCGGGGATGAAGGCGGTGTCGTCGAGATCGATGCCGAGGAATTGCCCCTTGGGTTCGAGCACGCCGATGATGCGGAAATGCAGGCCGCCGA
>JAVBXO010000185.1 GCA_030824535.1 Azonexus sp.
ATCCTGCTCACCCTGCCCTTCACGCTGGCCCTGTTCGGCATCGGCGACGGCGCCATCGCCACCGGCTGGACCTTCTACGCGCCGCTGTCGGTGCAGGGCGGCATGGGCGTCGATTTCGCGATCCTCGCCGTGCATATCCTCGGCATCTCGTCGATCATGGGCTCGATCAATATCATCGTGACCATCTTCAACATGCGTGCGCCGGGCATGACGATGATGAAGTTGCCGCTGTTTGCCTGGGGCTGGCTGATCACCGCCTTCCTGCTGATCGCGACGCTGCCGGTGCTGGCCGGCGCGGTGACGATGTTGCTGACCGACCGCCATTTCGGCACGCATTTCTTTGACGCGGCCGGCGGCGGCGACCCGATTCTCTTTCAGCATCTGTTCTGGTTCTTCGGCCATCCCGAGGTGTACATCCTGCTGCTGCCGGTCTGGGGACTGATGCCGCATGTGCTGTCGACCTTCTCACGCAAGCCGACTTACGGCTACACGGCGCAGGTCTACAGCTTCATCGCCATCGGCCTGCTGTCGGTCGTGGTCTGGGCACACCATTTCTTCACCGCCGGGCTGCCGGTGCCGGCGCTAATCTATTTCATGTTCAGCACCATGGCCATCTCGCTGCCGCTGGCGGTGCTGTTTTTCTGCTGGATCGCGACGATGTGGAAAGGCGCGATGAGCTTCGAGACGCCGATGCTGTTCGCCACCGGCTTCATCGTGCTCTTCGGCATTGCCGGCCTGACCGGGCTGATCCTCGCCGACGTCGCGGCCGACGCCCAGTATCACCACAGCTATTTCGTCGTCGCCCATTTCCATTACGCGCTGTTCGCCGGCGGCATCATGGGGGTCATGACCGGGGTCTATTACTGGCTGCCCAAATGGACCGGCCACAGGTACAGCGAAAAGCTCGGCAAGCTGCATTTCTGGCTGACCGTCGCGTCCTTCAACCTGACCTTCATTCCGCAATTTTTCCTCGGCCTGGCCGGCATGCCGCGGCGCATTCCCGACTACGCGCTGCAATTTGCCGAATTCAACGCCATTTCGACCGTCGGCGCCTTCATTCTCGGTTTCAGCCAGTTGCTCTTCGCCTGGAATATCTGGAGCTGCACCCGTGGCGGCCCCAAGGCCAGCGCCCAGGTCTGGGAAAGCGCCGAAGGTCTGGAATGGGAGCTGTCCTCGCCACCGCCGCACCATAGCTGGGAAACCCAGCCCATCATCAAATGAGCGAGGACCACATGCCTGCCAGGCCCACCGCCTTTCCGGCCGAAGAACTCGCCCGCCGCCAGGCCGCTGCCAAGCGGCTGGCCTGGATCCTCGGCGCCTGTGCATTGGCGCTGTATCTCATTGGTCTGTTGATCAAGCGCTGATCATGGACCACATCCTGCCCGCACCTTCCCGCCATAAAGCGCTGATCAAGCGCCTGCTGCTGCTGGTGGCCGGCGCTTTCATCTTCGCCTTTGCCCTGGTGCCGCTATACAACGTGCTGTGCACGGCCACCGGCTTCAACGGCAAGACTGCCGGCCCCGGCATCATTCGCGATGGCTTTGGCGTCGGCGGCCTGCAGACGGCCGCAGCACCGGCCGTCAAAGTCGACGCCGGGCGCGACATCCGTGTTGAATTCACCGGCACGGTCATGCCCGGCCTGCCCTGGGAGATGCGCCCCTTGACGACCCATCTCGACATCCACCCCGGCGAATTGCAGCAGGTCAGCTATCTGGTGCGCAATACCTCGAATCAGCCTAGCACCGCCCAGGCCGTCCCCAGCGTCAGCCCCGGCCAGGCGGCGCAGCATTTTGAAAAGATCGAGTGCTTCTGTTTCTCGCAGCAAACCCTGGCCCCCGGCGAAGCCCGCGAAATGCCGCTGGCTTTTATCGTCAAACCGGAGGTCGACCGCAAAATCAGCCACATCACGCTGTCCTACGCCTTTTTCAATATCGACACGCCGCGCCAGACCACCCCCGGGGAGGCCCGATGAAAAACCATGCTGCTCCATCCGCGCTGCCGGAACATTATTTCGTTCCCCAGCCCAGTCTTTACCCGGTCATCCTGTCGGCCGGGATGTTCCTGCTGGCGCTCGGTTTCGCCCAGTCGCTGAATCACCTGGCGGCCGGCAACTGGTTCATGCTGGCCGGCACAGCAGTGATCATCGCCGTGCTCTTTGCCTGGTTCGGCAGCGTCATCAGCGAATCGCTAGGCGGCGCTTATCGCGAATGGGAAGACCGCTCCTTCCGCTACAGCATGATCTGGTTCATCGCCACCGAGGTGATGTTTTTCGCCGCCTTTTTCGGCGCCTTGTTCTATCTTCGGGTCATTTCCGTGCCGACTTTGGGCGGCATGACCGAAGCCCACGGCGTCAGCCTGTGGCCGGACTTTTCCGGCGCCTGGCCGAGCAGCGGCCCCAAGGGCGCGGCCTTCACGCCGATGGCCGCCTGGGGCATTCCAGCGCTCAACACCGCGCTGCTGCTCAGTTCCGGCGTCACCGTGACCTGGGCACATTGGGCGGTGCTAAAGAATAATTCCCGGCAACTTTCACTCGGGCTGGCGGCCACGGTGCTGCTGGGCACGCTGTTCATCGGTTTCCAGGCCTGGGAATACCACCACGCCTACAGCGAACTCGGCCTGACCATGGGCGCCGGCGCCTATGGCGCGACCTTCTTCATGCTCACCGGTTTCCACGGTTTCCATGTGACGCTGGGCACGGTGATGCTGGCGGTGATCCTGGTGCGCAGCCTACAGGGGCATTTCAACAGCGAACGGCATTTCGCCTTCGAGGCCGTCGCCTGGTACTGGCACTTCGTCGACGTCGTCTGGCTACTGCTGTTCGTGTTTGTTTACTGGCTGTAACCGGGGATGAGACCGAAACGGAAACCCGCCAGCAACACGGCGAACAGCGCCAGCGAAAAACCAATGCGCCAGGTCAGCGCCCGCACCGTGCGTTCGCCAACGCCACCATCACGGTAAAGCAGGAATAACCCGGAGAAGAGGCTGACAAGCATGGCCAGCAACAGCAAAAGCACCAGCACCTTGAGCATCGCAGCCTCCCCGGAAAGTTCTGCGCCCGAGTATGCGCGTTCGCCAAGCGCCCCGGCAAGGGCCAGCCGGCGCCAGGTGGCGCTCTACGGCGGCCTGCTGCTCGCCGTGCTGCTGCCGGCTTTCATCTCGCTCGGCCTGTGGCAATGGAACAAGGCCGAGCGCAAGACAGCCATCCAGGCCGAACTTGACCTGCGCAGCCACGACGCGGCGATTGCCATGCCGATCAGCGGCATCGATGTCGAATCCCTGCGCCATCACCGGGTGCGCCTGCGCGGCAGCTATGACGCCGCCCATCAGGTGCTGATCGACAACCGGCTGTACCAGGAGCAAGCGGGCTACCACGTCATCACGCCGTTGCGCCTGAGCGGCTCCGGCACCTTGGTTCTGGTCAACCGCGGCTGGCTGGCCGCCCCGGCCGACCACCAGCAACTGCCGCCGGCCGCTGTTCCGGTGGGCGAAATCGAGCTGACCGGCATCGTCGTCGTGCCGCCGCAGCGCTTTTTCAACCTGGCACCGCAAGCCAGCAGCGGCTGGGAGCCGGTCTGGCAAAACCTCGACCTCGCCCGTTTTCACGAGCTGCTGGCCGCCCCCGTGCCGGCGCTGGTCGTCCAACTCGACCCGGACGCACCCGGCGGCTATGTCCGCGACTGGCCGCGCCCGGACGAACGCGCCGAACGCCATCGCAGCTACGCGCTGCAGTGGTTCGGCTTCGCCCTAGCCAGCCTCGGCATCTGGATCTATTTCCTCGTGAGGCGCCCATGAGCACCGCCACCCTCCCCGAACTACGTCGCCAGGGCCGCCTGATGTTCGGGCTGGTGACGTTGCTGCTTGCGCTGCCTTTCGCCATCGCCGGCGGCCTGTACTTCGGTGGCTGGCAACCGGCGCACAGCGTCGCCCATGGCCAACTGCTAAATCCACC
>JAVBXO010000225.1 GCA_030824535.1 Azonexus sp.
TGCCATCCGAAATATTGTGGGTGAAGGGCATTGTCAGCGTGCTCATCGGCTCCTGCCAGGCCAGGCCGACCAGGCGTTCGCCGGCGGTCACCATCTGCGCCCAAACTTCAAAGATGTCGCCATCGGTGCGCAGGGTTTCCGTCTTGATCTTGGCCGCCAGTGCCAGTTCGCGCACCGGGGCTTCGATGTTGGAGAAGACCGGAATGCCGCTGAAATTGTTGACCATCGCTTCGGCGATCCTGTCGATGTCGCGCAGGACCTGGCCAATCTTGATGTAGCGGCTTTCGTAGAAATCTTCGAGCGGAATGGAAAAGGCGCGGAAAGGTTCGCCCCAAAGCTCGTCAATGCCTTCTTCGCCGCTGCGGTGCAGCACGCAGTGCCCGAGTTCCATGGCTTCGAGCAGGCAGCGGCCGCATTCACGCATCAGCGGGTTGTCGCTGAGAATTTCGATGCCGCAGGATTGCAGTTCGACCAGTTTGCGGAAAATGTCGGCGGCGCGGTTGAACAGGGCGCCGGCGAGCATGGCGCCTTTGACGCGCTTTTTCGCCAGGTTGGTTTCGTTCTGGTATTTCTCGCGGGCTTCGTTCAGTCGCGTGCCGGGAATGTTCAGGCCGTGTTCGGTGTGATTGAACAGCCGGCGGGTCAAGGCGTCGATTAAACGCTTCTTGGCTTCCAGGGTGTCAGCCGGAACCTTGTAGGTCTTGATCCAGTAACCTTCGTAAAAGACCCGTTCGCCATCTTCAAAGATGCGGCGGCTCCCTTCTTCAGGGCGGTCGGCGCCTTCCGGCACCCGTTCAAGCTGTTGGACGTTGGTCATGGGGCGCGAGTATTACAAAAGGCAAGGATGCCTTCAAGTGTGCAGCGAAGCAAATTTAATGATAACCCGCAAGCCAGGACTATCCGGATTGTCGGCGAGTTGAAATTGGGCGTCGTGAAGTTCGGCAATTCTGGCAACAATTGCCAGCCCCAGGCCACTGCCGGGTTCATTGCCCTGGTGCAGGCGATGAAAGCGCCGCAGCACGCTGGCCCGCTCGTTTGCCGGAATGCCCGGGCCGCTGTCGCTGACGATGATCTGGCAGATTTCTGCGGCATCGCGCTCGACGGCCACCCTGACCCGGCCACCTGCCGGGGTGTAACGGATGGCATTGTCAAGCAGGTTGCGCAGCAGGACCCCGAGCCATTGTTCCTGGCCCAGCACCATACAGTCGGGCGTGGCCGCTAGGTCGAAATCGAGATTTTTCGCCAGGATCAGCGGGCCCAGATCGGCGCAGACCGTTTCGGCGAGTTTTTCAAGGTCGATCCGGCCCGGATTGGGCAGCGCCGATTCCGGGTCGAGACGGGCCAGTTGCAGCATCTGGTCGACCAGGTGGCTGGCGCGGCTGAGGCCGCGCTGCAACTGGCCGAGCGAGCGGTCGCGTTCGCCATCGTCGCGGGCGCGCAGGGCCACCTGCAATTGCGCCTGCAGCGCTGCCAGCGGGGTGCGCAGTTCATGCGCCGCATCGGCGGTAAAGCGCCGTTCGCCTTCCAGGGTCTGTTCCATGCGTGTCAGCAGGCCGTTCAGCGCCTGCAGTATGGTGCGGATTTCTTCAGGGGCGCTGGCCGGGATCAGTGGCAGCAGCTGTTGCGGGTCGCGGCTGGCAATCTGCTGGGCAATGCCGTCGAGCGAAGACAGGCCGCGTCGAGTGGCAAGCCAGATCCACAAACCGAGTAGCGGCAGGCCGAACAACGCGGGCAGGAGCAGGCGCCAGGCGATCTGGCCAATCAGCTCATCGCGTATATGGTGGTCTTCGCTGACCTGGACCTGTAGCGTATGGGTTTTGTCCCACTGGCTGAAATACCGCCAGTGACCTTCCTTGTTGTCGGTCTCGGAAAAGCCGATTTCTGCGGTCAACGGCGTGGCTGGGGCATTATGCGAACGCAACAGCAAGCGGCCATCGGCATGCCAGATCTGAAAGTGCAGGCGACGCTGGTATTTGTGCTCAACCTTGCCGAGATCCTCGATTTCCTCGTCTTCATCCTGCCCGGCCATGGCCAGCAGGGTCTGCGCCGACTGGGCGAGCTGGGCATCGAACAGTTCGTCGACTTCATGATGGGCGTCGAGGGCGCTGAACAGCATCATCAGCGACCAGGCGACGGCGACGCCGCCGAGCAGCATGCCGAGCAGGCGGCGGCGTAGGGAAAACCAGCGGGTAGTCACTTGGAGATGGTGTAGCCGACGCCGCGCAGCGTGCGAATCAGCTCGCTGCCCAGCTTCTTGCGTAAATGGTGGATATGGACTTCGAGGGCGTTGCTGTCCGGTTCGTCACGCCAACCGTACAGCGATTGCTCGAGCTGGCTGCGGGTCAGCACCCGGCCGGCGCTTTCGAGCAGCATTTGCAGCAGGGAAAATTCGCGCGTCGATAATTCGACGTTCTGGCCGGCCAGCGTGACGCGGCGGGCGGCCGGGTCCAGCGCCAGTTCACCATGCGTCAGCAGCGGCGCGGCACGGCCGGCGCTGCGCCGGATCAGGGCGCGAGCACGGGCGCTCAGTTCATCGATGTCGATGGGTTTGACCAGGTAATCATCGGCCCCGGCATCCAGGCCGAGCACCTTGTCGCCGGTGGCATCACGCGCGGTCAGGATGAGGATGGGCATGGCCTGGCCGCGTTGCCGGGCCTGATGCAGCACGTCCATGCCCGAGAGTTTGGGCAGGCCGAGGTCGAGAATGACCAGATCAAAGGTTTCGGATTGCAGGGCGAGATTGGCGGAATGCCCATCACGCAGCCAGTCAACCGCAAAACCGGTCTGGCGCAGGCCAACGGTCAGGCCGTCGCCGAGCTGGGGGTCGTCTTCAACAAGCAATATACGCATGGTCGGCGATTCTATCAGCTGGCCAGCCACCAGGCGGCAACACCCACCCAACTCAGCAAGGCGATGCCGACCAGGGGACGGGCAGATGGGATGGCGGCAGCAGCGGGACCGTTTTTGTAGCCCGTCACCATGGCCCGGACCAGGTTTTCGCGATGCAGCAGGCTGCCCGAAATCACGCCGGCGAGATGGATGGCGACGACGGCCAGCATGCCGCTCGCCAGTCCTTCATGCAATTCCTCAAGCCAGTCGCCACCGAGGTCGTTGTACATGGCCCAGCCACTGGCACCGCACAGCAAGGCCAGGCTCAGCAGCAACAGGATCGCCCAGCCGCCGGCCGGGTTATGGCCGACATGGGCTTCGGGGTGACGGCCGAGGAGGCTGAGCAGGTAGTCACGGACCTTGCCCGGCCCATGGACGAAATCGCTGAAACGCGCGTAGGTTGAGCCGAACAGGCCCCAGGGCAGGCGGAACAGGGCGACGGCCATGACCGTGCCGCCAGCCAGCACATGCACCAGCCGCCAGCTTTCACTTTCCGAGGTCAGCCAGGCCAGCGTGAAGCCGCCGACCATCAGCCAGTGCCCAAGGCGTACCGGCCAGTCCCAGACGAGAATCTTGCGCTCGTTCATTTGCCGCCTCCGGGGATGCTGATCTCCCGCTCGCTGAAATTACCCTTGGCCGCGTTCTGGTGGCAAGCCTCGCAATTGGCCGGCGACTTGACGCGGCTGTCTTGCCAGACGCGGGGCTGGATTTTTCCGTGTTCGTGATTGAACCAGCGGGTCTGGCTGAGGCGTGGCGGCTCGCTGGAGACGCCGGGGCGTCGGCTGTTGCCGGCGTGGCGCTCGAGAAAATCGCCGATGATTTTGCCGGTGGCGGCGTCGACTGCGGCATCGCTACCGAAGTGCTTGTCCAGTCGGGCCAGTGTTTTTTGCCAGTCGCCAGCGGTCAGCAGTGCGGGCGGGTAGGGAACGTGGCAGCTGCCGCACTCGTCGCGATAGGCTGCCGGCGTGTCTGTCGGCAAGAGCTGGTGGTCGGCAAGGGCGGGCAGAGTAAAGGCCAGCAGGACGATGGAGAGTAGTTTTTTCATTAGCGTAGCTC
>JAVBXO010000385.1 GCA_030824535.1 Azonexus sp.
GCCGAGCCCTTGGTCGAGGCGCGTTTCGATGCCGATTACCTGTCCAATCCCAAGCCGTCCTATCCGTCGGCTTCGCGTCGTCTGGGTGAAGCCGGCACGGTTTACCTGCGCGTGCAGGTCAGCGCCGAGGGGCATGCCCACAAGGTCGAGCTGAAAAGCAGCAGCGGTTTTGCCCGCCTCGACCAGTCGGCGCTCGACACCGTGGCCCAGTGGCGTTTCGTTCCTGCCAAGCGGGGCAGCGCCGCCGTTACTGCCTGGGTCATCGTGCCCATCGTTTTTTCCCTTACTTAATTACCGGAGTTCATTTCCATGGGCATTACGCATTTCTGGAGCCAGGGCGACTGGGTCACGCATTCGACGGCCATCCTTCTGGCCATGCTCTCGCTGTTGAGCTGGGCCATCATCGGCAATCGCTTTGTTGCCCAGATCCGGCTCAACCGTTGCATCGAGCAGGCTTTCGAGGCTTTCTGGGCAGCGCCCAGCCTGGAAAATGGCCTGGCCGTGATCAAGGAAAAGGACAGCACCGGCGTCTTTGCCGGCATGGCCGAAACCGCCGCCCACGTGATCAAGATGCATGAGCAGCAGAAGGAAACGAGCATTGGCGGCGGGATTTCCTCGAGCGAGGTGCTGACCCGCTCGTTGCGTAATTACATGATCCACGCCCAGGCGCGCTTTGAATCGGGCCTGACCCTGCTCGCTTCAGTGGGCTCGACGGCGCCCTTCATCGGCCTGTTCGGCACGGTGTGGGGCATCTATCACGCACTGGTCAGCCTTTCCGGGGCGACGCAGGTGGTGCTCGACAAGGTGGCCGGGCCGGTCGGCGAAGCGCTGATCATGACTGCTGCCGGCCTCTTCGTCGCCATCCCCGCCGTGCTCGCCTACAACGCGCTGAGCCGCGCCAATCGCCTGGCCAACACCTACCTCGACGGTTTCGCTCACGACCTGCATGCCTTCCTGACCACTGGCTCGCGCTATGCGCTGGCCAAAGCGGCGTAAGGAACGGCGATGTCTTTTGGTTCCTTCAACGAAGGCCACAACGCCCCGATGGCCGACATCAACACGACGCCGCTGGTTGACGTGATGCTGGTGCTGCTGGTCATTTTCATCATCACCGCGCCGCTCTTCCATCAGGCGATTCCGATTGACTTGCCGAAAGTCAGCTCGAGCAAGCTCGACGACAAGCCGGAAGTCATCCAGCTGGCGATTGACGCCAAAGGCCTGGTCTTCTGGAACGGTGAAGTGATGCACCGCGAAATGCTCGACAGCCGTTTCGCCGAGGCCAGCGCCCGTCAACCGGAACTGCATCTGCGCGCCGACCGCGCGGTGCGCTACGAAAGTGTCGCCGACGTGATGGCCGCAGCACAACGCAACGGGCTGGTGAAGATCGCCTTCGTGACCCAGCCGCAAGAAAAACCCTGATCTGCAAACCTGACATTGAAGAAAGTTTTCACCATGAGACTGAAACCCACGCTGGTGGCACTGGCCGTCGCCAGCCTGTTTGGCAATTTGTATTCAAGCGGCGTGCTGGCGGCAGACAAGGAGCGCGTGCTGGCAGCCGTCAAGACCATGCCGGACAAGGAAACCGACGTACAAAGCCGGACCGAACTCGGCAAGCTGGGCGAATACACGCCGATTTCCGGCGCGACCATTGATCGCGAAGAAATCGAACATCTGCAACTGGTCAACAACCTGCTCGAACTGGGCAAGCGCGTTCCCGGCATCAGCATGGTGCGCAACATGCGCATTCCCGATGGCGGCAAGCAATATACCGAAAACCGCATTGACGGCATGCGCGCCATCAATACCAATACCTCGGTGTTCGATGAAATCGACATGGCCAATATCGAGCGTATCGACGTCATCACCGGGCCGGCGTCGGCGCTTTATGGCAGCGGCGCGCTGGGCGGCACGATCAGCCTGTACACCCGCCAGCCGCCGCGCGACCCGGAAGCCATGCTGTCGCAGGAGTTCGGCAGCTGGGGTTTCCGCCGGACGCAGGCTAACGCCGGCGCCTCGACGGAAGATGGCCGCTTCGGCTTCATGCTCACCGGCAGCAGCATGGATAACGATGGCTGGCGCAAAAATACCGCCAGCGCCCAGCAGAATGCCGCCGCCGAACACAAGGACGGCCAGGCGCTCAAGCTCTTCGGCCGGCTGAGCGATTCGACCAAGCTGACGCTCGGCTACAGCCAGTTGCACTATGACTACCGCTGGGCCGGCTCGCTGGCGCTCAATAAATTCAACAAGGACTGGCGACAGGTCGAACCGGGCACGTTTGGCCAGTCCATCGACGATTACCAGACCAGCTCCCTGCGCCTGCAGCAACTGGTCGGCGAGCGCGGCGAATTTACCCTGGCCTACGGCCGGATTACCAACGACTCCACGGGCAATGGTTCCGGCGGTTCGGGTGGTTCGAACAATGTCATTTGTGACGATACCGGCGCCTTGGCGTCGCCGCTGGCAGCGGGCAAGACCGTCAAGTGTCGGGCAGTGAACAACAATATTGCCACCTCGAGCAATACCCTGAAAAAAGCCAGGAACATTACCGAGTCGAGCACGGCGATGTACCGGCAGGAGTTCGATCTGGCCAAGTCGACCCTCTACGCTGGCGTCGACATGATTACTGTCAGCGCCGATTCGGCGACCTACAACAACAGTTTCAACGCCTTGCAGGCGCAGACAGGGCAATGGGGCCAGGGTAGCCTGTCCTCGGCGGGTTCGCGGACCGAGACCCAGGAAAGCACGCCTTTCGTGCATTTCGAAATTTCGCCGCTGGACAAGTTGCGCCTGCACATCGGGGAACGTTTTGGCGCCATCGACTATGCGGTGGACGATCGGACAGCCAGCAACAAGGATGTGAACATGACGCGGCGGGGCAACGTCCTGCGTTCCGGTGTCACTTACGATCTGGCCAAGAATCATCTGGTCTGGGCGAACTGGGGTGAAACCTTCAATCCCCAATCGACCAACAGCCTGATCGACTCGGCGGTCTTCGGCACTGCCGGCCGGGGCATCGGTGCGATCCTCTCGCCGGAGCGCGGCGTGACCAAGGAAATCGGTATGCGCGGCTTGTTCCAGTCGCTGGGGCTGCATTACGACCTGACCTGGTACGACTCGGAGACCAAGGGTTTCAACACCACGCGCACCTGCAGCGCGGCCGAGCAGGCAGCGCTGAATGGCGGTGCGGCCTGTACCTTGAACGAAGCCGCCGGCCGGCTGGCGACCAATGGCCTGGAAAGCATGTTCTCCTGGGCGGCGACCGACTGGCTGGAGTTCGGCGCGACCTATACCAATGCCCGCGCCTACTTCACCAGCTATGTTGCCAACGGCTTCGATTATGCCGGCAAGTCCTACATGGCGATGCCGCGTCAGCGCCTGAACCTGCGTGTTGGGGTCAAGCCGGCGCCGGGCTGGCTGGTCGAGCTGGAGAGCGATCACGTTTCCAGCTACTACCTTGAAAACACCAACACCTTGGGCTCCTACCAGCGTCCGGACCTTTACAACCTGCGCGCCAGCTACCGCAGCAAGACTTGGTCGTTCTGGTTGCAGGCGCTCAATCTGACCAATCAGCAATACGCCACCCGTATGTCGATGACGACGATTGCCGGGCAGACAGTGCAAGGGGTTTCAGCCGGGCAGGGTAATGCCGGTTCCTACACGCCATTGACGCTGCGTGCGGGCATTTCCTACAAGTTCTGAGGCGCTGCATGAGAGTTCCAGCAAAGTTATGCCTGGGTGGACTGCTGCTCTTGTCACTGGCCGGTGGCCTGGTCATCCCGGCCGGGGCCGAGGAAGCTTCCGTCAGGCCGCCGGAGAACGCCACGCCGGAAGAGCGGCGGGCCTTTTACCAGAAACGCGCCGCGGAAAGAGCCCGGGCTGAAGAGGCCGGGGAACCGGTAGCAGCACGGCCCAGCGAGGCGCAAATCGCCG
>JAVBXO010000436.1 GCA_030824535.1 Azonexus sp.
GTCGGCATGGCGCCGGGCGGGCGGTGCGAGGTGGGCGACGTAGAACTCGATGTCGTCGAGCTGGGCGGTGCTCAACTCCGGTTCGCCGCCCGTCGGCGCAGTTTTGCAGGCACTTTGCGCCGGCCTGCAGTTCTCCTGCGGGAATAGCTCCGAGGTGATGCCGAGGTCGCCGTTGAAGGCGCCGGCGATCTGCTGGCGCAGATTGGGGGCGTTGGCCTTGAGGCCGAAACGGCCGACGACGGTGGTGCCGGTTTTGGCCTCGTTGACGCGGTTGACCGCAGATTTGCCGGGATTTTCAGCGGCCAGGGCCAGCAGCGTCTGCTCGCTGACGCTGTCGAGCAGACCAAGGCCGGCAACCGGCGGGCCGACGCGCAGCGAATAAAGTGCCTTGCCCAGCGGCCCATAAGCCAGCTCGACAAAACGTACGCTCGGCCGGCGCAATTCGACACGGCGGCCATCCGCCAAGCGCAGCTGTGAATAGTGCCAGCGGATCTCGGCCCGCCCTTCGCCGGGCACGCCGGGGATGCCTTCCTCGTTGAGCTGGTCGCCATAGGCTGGGTGCGGTCGTGGCGCCGCGCCAGCTTTTGTCGGCGGCAAGGACAGGCGCACCAGCATGCTCTGCATGCGCTCGTCCGGGCCGGCAGGCGCGCCGCCCCGGCCATTGCGCGGATGGCAGGAAATGCAGGCAAGGCGGTTGTACAGCGGCCCGAGGCCGTCGACCTCATGGTCACGCGCCGGGGCGATGACCCAGCTCTGGCGGAACAGGCTGCGGCCACGCAGGAAGCGCTGCATTTCTTCGGTCGACAGGCCGGGCAGGGGTTTTTCCAGGCTGCTGCGGTCGACCGGTTCGGCGAGGCCATTTTCAAAACCGGCGAGCAGCAGGCCCAACAACAATCCAACGCGGGGCAGGGCTTTCATGCGCCAATCTCCGTCAAGGCTTGCGCAACTTCGGCGCGCTGGGTGGCGGCAAGTGCCTGCCAGTGCTTTTCCGGGGCGCTGAGCGGGCGTTCATCGTTGCCTTCGAGGCGCAGGCCGAGTTGCTTGTGCAGCGCCGGATCGTCGGCCTCGGCTTCGCTAATCACTGCCTGGCCGAGGCGCTGGCGGATCGCTGCGACCGGCTTGCCGGCGGCTTCGGCGGCCTGCAGGCGGCGCCACAGCGGGCGCAGTTCGGCCTGCGGCAGCACCAGCATCTGCTCGAACAAGGCCGAGCTGGCGGCCAGGCGCGGCCGGGCGCGTTCGCTGTCAAATTGCAGACCACCCGTTTGGGCGGCGCGGAAAGGATCAAAACTGCCGGCCGGGCGGGCCGCGTAGGCATCGGGGTGCACCGGCTGGCGGCGGATGTCGGGGTGAGCGAGCAGTTGCTGGCCGGGTAGCGACAGGATGAAATTGACGAAGGCCTGGGCGCCAGCCTGATTCGTCGGCCGGCGGGTAACGGCGATGTGCGCCGGGTTGATGCCGGTATGGCGCGGATAAATGAATTGCAGCGGCGCGCCGCCGGCAATCGCGGCATTGACGAAGAAATCGATGGACAGGCCGATGGCCGCGCGGCCGCTGGTGATTTCATCGCTGACGAAGGTCGAGCCCCGGTCAACGAAAGCGGCGTTGGCGGCGATCTCGCTCCACAGCGCCCAGCCGCGCTCCCAGCCCCAGGCCTGCAAGACGATCTCGACCATCGGCGGCGCGAAACCAACGCGCGCCGGGTTGGGCAGTGCCAGCCGGCCGGCCAGGCGCGGATTGACCAGTTCGTCCCAGTCGCCGGGCACGGGCAAGTTGTTGGCGGCAAGCCAGCGTGGATCGATGGCAAAACCGAAGCCGGCAATCTCGCTGGCGGCGTAGCAGCCCTGTTCATCGAGCAAAGGCGTGTTGCCGACCTTGGCGGGCAGACTGCTGCGGTCGACCGGCAATTTTTGCCAAATTCCAGCCGCGGCCAGGCGAGCGAAATTGCGCGTCGAGGCCGCCCAATAGACATCGACGCCGTTCTGCCCGGCGGCCGACAGGTAATCGTGGGCATCGTTGGGCATGCGCCAGACGACCTGCATGCGGTAAGCCGGGTTGGCCTTCTCGAAAGCCGCCTGGATGCGCGTGACGAATTCGTCGGGATAGCTGGTCAGCACGGTGACGGTTTGCGGTGAGGCGATTGCCGGCCCGGCCGCAGCCAGACCGAGCGCCGCCGCAGCCCGCAGCCATTGCCGCCGGCGTGGGTTGAAATGCGGGGACATGAGACCTCCTTGGAGAAGCGCCGATGAATGCAAAAAGTGTCATTCCCGCGTAGGCGGGAATCCAGGAATTTGAGCCACTGGATCCCCGCCTGCGCGGGGATGACGCATGTTGATGTGTCTTTAAAAACGATAGCTGGCGTTGGTGAACCACATCCGGCCGGGGCTGGGGAAGCCGTCGGCCAGCGCGTAGTTCTGGTCAGTCAGGTTGGTCACGCCGGCTTCGATGCTCAGCCCCTGCATCGGCCGGTAGGCGAGCTTGAGATTGAGCGTCGTGTGGTCACCGGTGCGCACGGTGTTCGAGGCCCAGCGGCTGCTTTCCGATTCAATGTAGGGAACGATCTCGACCTGGCCGACGGGGCGGATCACCGCGTAGAGCGCCAGCTTGTGGCGTGGGACATCGGTGATCCGGGTATTTGGATTGCTGATGTTCTTGAAGTCGAGATAGGTGTAATTGCTGCCGACATCGAGCCAGCGGTTCAGCGGCGTGCGCAGGCCGAGTTCGATGCCGGTGCTGTGCACTTCGCCGACGTTCTGCATCTGGCACAGCTTGGTGGCAGTGCAACTGGCACTGCCCGGCTGGTAAATCGCCATGATCTTGTCGCTGATCTCGCTGTAGAACAGCGCCGCTTCGGCCTTGGCGCCCGACCACGGTGAACCCTGGTAGCCGATTTCGTAATTGACCGACTGTTCAGCCTGCAGACCGGGGTTTTCGCGATAGGTGTTGAGGCGCGCCGAGTAGCGGTCCTTCAGCGTCGGCAGGCGGGTTTTCTGGGCGATGGTGGCGTACAGGCGGGTGTCCGGCGAGTAGTCGTAGAACAGCCCGGCCTGGGCGTTGTCGGCGCTCTGCTTGGCCGGCAGCGAGTAGGCGTTGCCGCGGCTGAAGACGCTGTCGGCCTGCAGTTCGTGGTGGGCGATGCCGAGTGACAGCAGCCATTGCTCGCCGAGCTGGATGTTGTCTTCGGCGGCCAGGGACACCAGCGTGTCCTTGAACTCGGCGTTGAGCTGGGCGACGGCGTCAGTTTCGCGGTGCTGGTCCTGCTTGGTGTGGGTGACGAGGCGCAGGGTGTGGCTGGCGAGGCGCGTGCTTTCGAGTTCCAGCGAGCCGCCGGTGGTCTGGTCCTGATAGGCGCTGCGGCCGGTGCTGACGCTGCCGGCGCCGCTGCTCTTGAGCGTCGTGTAGCTGGCATTGGTATAGCTGTCGAGGCTGTTCTCGAACTTGTCGAGATAGAGCCGGGTCTTGAGGTTTTCATGCTGGCCGAGCGCGGTTTTCGACACGAAGTACAGGCTTTCCTTGTTCCAGTACGGCCACTTCCAGTAGCGCGCGGCGGCCGGGTCGGTCGACGGTGGCTGGCCTTTCTCGCCCTGCTGATTGATGTAGCTGAGCGCGTATTCGTCGGTGGCGTTCGGCGTCAGGCCGAATTTGAGCGAGAACTTGCTGTCCTGGCGATAGGCGTTGTCGCGGCTGCCGCCGTTTTCGGTGGCGGTCGGGGTGAATTTCGACGACAGGCGGAAGCTGTCGGCTTGCGAATACGAGGCGCCGCCCTGAACGTACCAGCTGCCTTGGTTGCTGCCGAAATTGGCCGCGGTGTTGCGCTCGCCATTGCTGCCGAAACCGGCGCTGGCGTCACCCTCGAAGGCGGCGCGCGGCTTGCGCGAAATCAGGTTGATCGCGCCGCCGAGCGCGTTGGGGCCA
>JAVBXO010000096.1 GCA_030824535.1 Azonexus sp.
CTCCGCGCCGTGCCGGCGTACTGCCCGCTGCAGGCGTTTCGGCCCGTGCATCCCGACGCGCGCCCGGCCGGGATTTGCCCGACCCGGCAGCGGCATTTTCCAGCGGCACCAGCACGAAATCGATCTTGTTCGACTCGAGATCGGCACGCACCAGCTTGACCCGCAAACGGTCGCCGAGGCGGAAACGCTGGCCGGTACGTTCGCCCAGCATCTGGTGCTTGACGTTATCGAACTGGAAGTAGTCGGAACCCAGCTCGGAAACATGCACCAGGCCTTCGACATAGACCGTATCGAGCGCGACGAAAATACCGAAGGCGGTGACGGCCGAAATCGTGCCATCGAAGACTTCGCCGATGCGCTCCTTCATGAAATAAGTCTTCAGCCAGTGTTCAACGTCGCGCGTCGCCTCGTCGGCCCGACGCTCGGTCGCCGAACATTGCAGGCCGATGTCGTCCCAGGCCCGCTCCGGCTCGTATTTCTCACCGGCCAGCACAGCCTTGATCGCCCGATGCACGAGCAGATCGGGATAACGCCGGATCGGCGACGTGAAGTGCGTGTAATGCTCGTAGGCCAGACCGAAGTGGCCGACATTGTCCGGGCTGTACATTGCCTGTTTCAGCGAGCGCAGCATCACCGTCTGCAACAGCAGGAAGTCCGGGCGCGGCTTGACCTTCTCGAGCAGCGCCGCGTAATCCTTGGCCGTCGGATCATTGCCGCCATCGAGGCCAAGACCGAACTCGGACATGAAGCTGCGCAGGTTCTTCAGCTTGTCCTCGGACGGCGCCTCGTGAATGCGGTACAGGCAGGTCTGCTTGTGCTGCGCGAGGAAATCCGAGGCGCAGACATTGGCTGCCAGCATGCATTCTTCGATGATGCGGTGGGCGTCGTTGCGCACGACCGGCACGATGTTCTCGATCTTGCCCTGCTCGTTGAACAGCATCTGCGTTTCGGTCGTCTCGAAATCGATGGCACCGCGCTTGCCGCGTGCCTTGTGCAGCACGCCAAAGAGTTTGTACAGATTCTGCACATGCGGCAGAACACTGCGGTGGACCTCGTTTTCCGGCTGTTTTTCACCGGAGAGCCAGGACCAGACCAGGTTGTAGGTCAGGCGCGCATGCGAACGGAAAACCGCCGGGTAGAAGCGGTATTCGCCGAGCTTGCCGGTCGAGCCAATTTCCACATCGCAGACCATCGCCAAACGTTCGACATCCGGATTCAGCGAGCAGATGCCGTTGGAGAGTTTTTCCGGCAGCATCGGAATGACCCGCCGCGGGAAATACACCGAATTGCCGCGCTCCAGGGCTTCCTTGTCGAGCGCCATGCCCGGCTTCAAGTAATGTGAGACATCGGCAATCGCCACGATCAGCCGCCAGCCGCGCCCCTTCTTTTCGCAATAGACGGCATCGTCAAAGTCGCGCGCCGTTTCGCCATCGATGGTCACCAGTGGCAAATCGCGCAAATCAACGCGACCTTTCAGGTCCATCTTGCGCACCTTGTCGGGCATTTTCTTGTTTTCGGCCTGGGCGGCCGTAGAAAACTCGAAAGGCAGATCGTGCTTGCGCAGGGCAATCTCGATTTCCATGCCCGGATCGGCGTAATTGCCCAGCACTTCGATGATGCGACCAATCGGCTGGGAAAACTTGTTGGGCTGCTCGATGATCTCGATCATCACCACCTGCCCGGACTCGGCCTTGATCTTCGCCTTCTTTTCCGGTGGGATCAGCACATCCTGGGAAATCCGGCGGTTTTCCGGCACGACGAAAACCACGCCATGCTCGACAAAAACCCGCCCGACCAGTTTGCTGTTAACGCGTTCGGTGACCTCGACAATGCTGCCCTCCGGCCGCCCCTTGCGGTCCACGCCCATGACTCGCACCAAAGCGCGGTCACCATGCAGGACCTTGCCCATCTGGCGCTGGTCGAGAAAGATGTCGGCGCTACCGTCGTCAGGGACAAGAAAGCCATAGCCATCCTGGTGCCCCTGAATCTTGCCGGGCGTCAGACTGGCTCGCTCCGGCTGGATGTAATCGCCCTTGCGATTGCGCATCAGCTGACCTTCGCGCTCCATCGCCCCCAGCCGGCGCTGGAACATATCGCGCTCGTCGTTGCCAATATCGAGCAACTCAGTCAGCTCGTTGAAATTCAGCGGCCGGCCTTCGGCAGTCAGCACCTGGGAAATGTACTCGCGCGAAGGCAGGGGAAATTCGTAGCGGACAGACTCGCGCTCGAAGAAGGGATCCGCCTGACGGATCTTTGATAGTTTTTTTCTTGACATGCTCTTATTATCCTCTATAATGGCCGCTCTTCGCACCTGTGCCCAGGTGGCGGAATTGGTAGACGCACTAGTTTCAGGTACTAGCGCTGCAAGGCGTGGGGGTTCGAGTCCCTTCCTGGGCACCACCGAATAAGCAAAAAAGGCTCCGAGCAATCGAAGCCTTTTTTCATTTCGACGCCACTTAAAATTGTCTCACGGCAGCGCACCAATAAAGCGCAATCTTTTTTAAAAAGACTATTCACAAAGCCAAAATCTCGTATATAATGCGCGCTCTTCGCATCTGTGCCCAGGTGGCGGAATTGGTAGACGCACTAGTTTCAGGTACTAGCGCTGCAAGGCGTGGGGGTTCGAGTCCCTTCCTGGGCACCACCGAATAAGCAAAAAAGGCTTCGAGCAATCGAAGCCTTTTTTCATTTCTGCGTCAGTATCGCCAAACAGCAACAATTGCTCACACCTGGATACGCAAGACGAGTCATCCCTCGCTGCCACCGCGCGTTATTTGGCTCACCAGCACCAACCAACGTGAGTCAAAAATGAAAAAGTCCGTCGCCCTGTTACTTTCTGCCAGCCTGCTCGCGGGCAGCATCGGCAGCGCCCAGGCCGATTGGGATCATCGCCGCGAACACTACGGCAGGCCCCCAGCCTATTATCAACAGCAACATCACCAGCAACATAACCATCATCATCGCAACAACTGGGTAGGCCCGGCCGCCGTGCTGGCAATCACCGGTCTGGCACTCGGCGCAGCCGCCTATAACAACAGCTATACAGCGCCCGCACCGGTTTACGTGGAAGCAGCACCTGCCCCTGTCTATGTCGCAGCACCGCCACCCCGCCCCCGCCTCTGGTATTACTGCGGCTCGTCCGGCCAGTACTATCCCTACACCAACGTCTGCCCGGAAGGCTGGCAGGCAGTTCCGGCACGCTGAAAATGAAAACGGGCCCATGAGGCCCGTTCACCGCAGCAATCAACAACAGGATCAGTTGTTGAACGGATGCTGCTTAAGGATGGTTTCGTCACGCTCAGGACCGGTCGAGACAATCGCCACCGGCACTTCGCAAAGCTCCTCGAGACGGTTCAAGTAAGCTTGGGCATTGACCGGCAGGTCTTCCCAGCGCTTGACGCGGAAAGTCGTCCCTTCCCAGCCCGGCATGGTTTCGTAGATCGGCACGCAACGGGCCACATCATCGGCGCCAATCGGCAGCAGATCGACAATCTTGTCGCCAAGCTGGTAACCGGTGCAGATCTTGATTTCCTTGAGGCCATCGAGAACGTCAAGCTTGGTGATGCACAAGCCGGTCAAACCATTGATGCGCGCCGAACGACGCAGTAACGCGGCATCAAACCAGCCACAGCGACGCTTGCGACCCGTCACCGTGCCAAACTCCTTGCCGACTGAGAACATCTGATGACCCGGCGTGCCTTCAGCATCAATATCCAGCTCACTCGGGAAGGGACCACCGCCAACGCGCGTGCAATAAGCCTTGGTGATGCCCAGCACGTAATGCAGCATGCCCGGACCGATACCGGCGCCTGCTGCAGCCTGACCGGCAACGCAGTTGGACGAGGTCACGAAGGGATAGGTGCCATGGTCGATATCGAGCAAGGTACCCTGCGCGCCCTCGAACAACATGTTGTGCCCGGCCTTGTTGGCTTCATACAGTGCCGCCGAAACATCGACCACCATCGGCTTGATCAGCTCGGCATCGGCCATCGCCTGATCGTAAACAGTCTGAAAGTCGACCGCATCCGCCTTGAAATACTGGGTCAGCACGAAGTTGTGATACTCCAGCACTTCCTTGAGCTTTTCAGCAAAGCGTTCGGGATGGAAGAGATCATAAACCCGCAGTCCACGACGCGAAACCTTGTCTTCGTAGGTCGGGCCAATACCCTTGCCGGTCGTGCCGATCTTCTTGTCACCAGCCTTGGCGGCTTCGCGCGCCTGGTCGATGGCCGAGTGATAGGGCAGGATCAGCGGGCAACCCGGGCTGATCTTCAGGCGTGAACGAACGTCGATACCACCCTTTTCCAGCTCGGCAATTTCCGAAATCAGGTGATGAATGTCGAGCACGACACCATTACCGATATAGCAATCGACGCCATCACGAACGATGCCCGACGGCACCAGATTCAGCTTGTAAACATTCTCGCCGACAACCAGCGTATGGCCGGCATTGTGACCACCCTGAAAACGCACTACGCCCTTGGCGTGATCGGTCAGCCAGTCGACGATCTTACCCTTACCCTCATCGCCCCACTGGGTACCCACCACGATGACATTCTTGGCCATTTTTTAATCCTCTTGTATTGCTTCAATAATCCAGTGCTCGCCCACTTGAGCCAGCTTGCGGTCGCAAATGGGGCCCTCACAGGCAGTTTCGCCCGGCAGCATCTCAACCACGATCTCTCCCTGCCCGCGCAAGGCCGCAATGTGTTGCGCCAGCGCCCGGTCCTTGGCGGCATAAGGTGCCAGCACGGCGCCAGCACTCTTGCCAGCCGGCGCCAGACGCGCCACTTCCCGCAAATCCATCGAGAAGCCAGTCGCCGGACGGGCACGGCCAAAAGCCTTGCCGACGCCGTCGTAACGCCCCCCGAGGGCAATTGCCGCCGGATAGCCCACGCAGTAGGCGGCAAAAACCACCCCGTTGTGATAGTGATAGCCACGCAGATCCGACAGGTCAATCGACAGCGGCAAATCCGGCAAACCGGCCACCAGGTGCCGCAGACCTTCAAGCGCCGCCTGGATTCCCGGCAAGGCCGGCAATTCACGTGCGGCGCTCTCGATAACTTCCGCGCCACCATAAAGCTGCGGCAAACGCTGCAGCGCCTCACGGTATGGCGACGGCACGTCGGCGCAAGCTTCGATCAATCCAGGCACATCCTTGCTCTGCAGCAGACTGAGCACGGACTCCTCGGCCTCCTGCGGCAAACCTGCCGCCTCGGCCAGCGCCCGGAAAATCCCGACATGGCCGATATCGATCCGCGAAAGCGGCAGTTTGATCTTGTCAAAAGCCCCGGCCATCAGGCGAATCACATCCAGATCAGCCTCGATACCGGCATAACCGTAAAGCTCAGCACCAATCTGCAGCGGCTCACGACCGGCCGAAATCGTTGCCGGCAGGGTATGCAGCACGCAACCGCAATAGCACAGGCGGGTTACCCCCTGGTGATTCAACAGATGGGCATCGATGCGCGCTGCCTGCGGCGTGATATCGGCACGTACACCCAAGGTCCGGCCGGATAGTTGATCGACCAGTTTGAAAGTGCGCAGCTTGAGATCCTGACCGGCGCCAGTCAGCAGCGACTCCAGATACTCCAGCATCGGCGGCATGACCAACTCAAAGCCACGGCAGCGGAAATGATCGAGCACCGTCCGGCGCAGATACTCAATGCGTGCAGCTTCTGCAGGCAACGCATCAGCAAGATATTCAGGTAACAGCCAGTTCATGAGAATAGCATCAGGACAAGCAAACCGACCAGCATCGACGAAAGGCCGACAAAGCGGATTTGCCCATCCGAAAATTGGATTAAACGGCGAAAAGTTTCACGCCAGGCTGCTGGCGCGACGAAGGGCATTAGCCCTTCGAAAACCAGCATCAACGCAAAAGCCAGCAACAGGTTCGAACTCATTTGCCCTTGTCGTTCCCACGCCCGCCCGACTTCATGTACTTGAAGAAATCGGAGGTGGGGTCAACAACCAGCACATCAGCCTTGTTCTTGAAGCTGCCGCGATAAGCCTCAAGACTGCGATAGAAAGCATAAAACTCGGGATTCTGTCCGAAAGCCTGGGCGTAAATGGCGGTGGACTTGGCATCCCCGTCACCGCGGATTTTCTGGGCCTCGCGGTAAGCTTCGGCGACGATGACTTCACGCTGACGATCAGCATCGGCACGAATCTTTTCGGCTTCGGCCGAACCTTCAGAGCGCAACTCATTGGCGACGCGCTTGCGTTCGGCTTCCATACGCCGATAAACCGCTTCGCTAACTTCGCTCGGCAGCTCAACACGCTTCAGGCGCACATCAACGATCTGCACGCCTATCGTCCGCGAATCCTTGTCGGCCTTTTCGCGCATCTGCTCCATGATTTTGTCACGCTCACCGGAGACCACATCATGCACCGTCCGCTTGCCGAACTCTTCGCGCAAACCACCATTAACCGTCTGATTCAAACGGATTTTTGCGCGGGACTCATCACCCTGCACGGAAATGTAATAAAGCTTTGGATCTACGATGCGCCACTTGATATAGGAATCCACCAGCACATTCTTCTTTTCAGAAGTGATGAAGCGCTCCGGTTCGGCATTATCGAGGGTAATGATGCGCTTTTCGAAATAGCGCACGTTCTGGATCAGCGGCACCTTGAAATACAGGCCAGGCTCACTGATGGCCTGCTTGACCTCGCCCAGCTGGAAAACCAGGGCATGCTGACGCTGATCGACGGTAAAAATCGACATTGCCAGCACCACCAGCACGGCAGCGGCAAAAATACCCAGTGCATTGATACGCGCGCTCATCAACGCCCCTCCCGATCACGCGAGCGCAGCGAGGCATCGCGCGTACTCGACGAATAATTACTGCCGCCAACCTTCGGGGCGCTTTCCATTTGTGGCGGAACCTCGCCGGAAACTGCAGCTTGCGGTCGAGCAACCGCTGCGGCATCCGGCTGGGTTGCAGCTATCACCGGTGCAGCTGCTGTCGCCTGCATCAGTTTGTCGAGCGGCAAATAGAGCAAATTACCCTGGCCCTTGACGTCGACCATGACCTTGCTGGTATTGGCAAAAATCTGCTGCATGGTATCCAGATACATGCGCTGGCGCGTCACTTCTGGAGCCTTGGCGTATTCGGCATAAATCTGCTTGAAGCGTGAGGCATCACCCTCGGCAGTGGAAATAACCCGCTGCTGGTAACCACTGGCCTCTTCGTGCAGGCGCGCGGCCGTACCCTTGGCCTTCGGAATGACGTCATTGGCGTAGGCCTGACCTTCATTCTTCTGTCGCTCACGATCCTGTCCGGCCTTCACGGCGTCATCAAAAGCCGATTGAACCTGCTCGGGCGGCTGGGCATTCTGCATGGTTACCTTGGAAATCGTGATCCCGCTCTGGTAACGATCAAGGATGTCCTGCATCAATTTTGCGGCCTGGGTAGCGATCTGTTCGCGGCCTTCATAAAGAACAAAGTCCATCTTGCTCTTGCCGACAATCTCGCGCACCGCCGTTTCAGCAGCCCCCATAACCGCATCATCCGGATGACGGTTATTGAACAGGTATTCGAACGGGTCTTTCAGGATGTACTGAACCGCAAACTGGATATTGACGATATTTTCATCGTCAGTCAGCATCAGCGCTTCCTTCAGTACCTTGTTGCGCTCACTGCCACGATAACCAATTTCAATGGTCCGCACACCAGTCAGGTTAACCAGTTCGTGCGATTGCACGGGATAGGGAAAACGCCAACGCAAGCCCGGCTCGGTCGTTTCCTTGAAGGAACCAAACTGCAACACTACGCCACGTTGCGAGGCGTCAACAATATAAAAACCTGAACTTAGCCAGAATAAGGCTATCAGGCCAATCAACAGGCTCAAGCCACCACCGAGAAACTTCGGCGTGAAATTGAAGTTGGGCATGCTCGGCCCATCACCACCACCCTTGCCGCCGCCCTGCTTGTCACCAAACAAGCCATTCAGCTTGCGATTGAATTCGCGCCACAACTCTTCAAGGTCGGGCGGACCATCGTTCGGCCGGCGCGGACCGCCACCGGGCTTGCCGTCATCACCACCGCGATTGCCCCACTGTGGATCATTGAGCGACATGAAAATACCTAGAGTTGGAATCATGGATGTCGGGATTTGGGTTGATATTCATCTTGTAAGTCGCGTTCCACCTCATCAATCGCCTTCCGGCGTGCTTCGGCCTTGATCCGTGCGTATTCGGCCAACGACTCGCGCAATAGCTCGAGTCCTTCGCCGGTACGCGCACTGACCCGAACGCGCGCGATATTACCATACTCGTCACGCTCGACCCCGGGCTGCGCCTCGGTGAGGTCGATCTTGTTCCAGGCAATCAACTGCCTGAGATTATCAGCACCGATTTCCTCGAGCACCTGGTTAACTTCACTCATCTGCTCATCACGGGCATGGCTGGCGCTATCCACCACGTGCAACAAAAGATCTGCATCAGCCGCAGCTTCCAGTGTTGCATGGAAAGCGTCAATCAGTGAGTGCGGCAGATCACGAATGAAACCGACGGTATCAGAAATCACGATATTGCCGGCCTCCTCGATCCACAGCTTGCGCGAAGTCGTGTCCAGTGTCGCGAAAAGCTGGTCAGCAGCATAAACCCCGGCATGGGTCAGGGCGTTGAACAAGGTCGACTTGCCGGCATTGGTATAGCCGACCAGCGACACATTCAACACATCGCCGCGCATCCGCGCCTTGCGCTGCACGCCTCGTTGGCGCGAAAGCTTGTCGAGCCGGTCCTTGAGCAACTTGACCCGGTTACCCAGCAGGCGACGGTCAGTTTCCAGCTGGGTTTCGCCAGGACCGCGCATGCCGATACCGCCACGCTGCCGTTCAAGGTGAGTCCAGCCGCGCACCAATCGCGTCGACAGATGTTCCAGCTGCGCCAGTTCAACCTGCAACTTTCCTTCCGCACTCGACGCACGCAAGGCAAAAATATCAAGAATCAGGCTGGTGCGATCAATAACCCGACACTTCAGGATGCGCTCAAGATTACGTTCCTGCGCGGGAGAGAGCTCGTGATTGAAAATCACCAGATCAGCCGCACCGGCAGCCACCATGGCGCCAACTTCATCAACCTTGCCTTTGCCAGCAAAGGTTTTGGGATCGGGACTATGACGACGCCCCCTAACTTCAGCAACGACCAGTCCACCTGCCGACTCAGTCAACAGGCGCACTTCCTCCAGTTGATCTTCGAGGTCAGGCTGGCCGAAGTCGAGCTGAACGATCACCGCGCGTTCGCCGGCGGCGGGTCGTTCATTCATGGGCGTTTCCGGAAAAAGAAGAAGGAAGCCCACACGAGCAGCGGACTTCCTGTGAGATGAAAATTATTCTGCAGCCTGTTCCTGCTGGAGGTTAACCGGACGCGCCGGCACCACCGTGGAAATCGCATGCTTGTAAACCATCTGAGTGACGGTATTCTTCAGCAATACGACATACTGGTCGAAAGATTCAACCTGGCCCTGCAATTTGATCCCGTTCACCAGGTAAATTGACACGGGAACATGCTCGCGACGAAGAGCGTTGAGGAAGGGGTCTTGTAAAAGTTGCCCTTTGTTGCTCATGGTGTGGACTCCATGTGACTGTTGTTATGAGTTGTCAATGTACCGAAATTTATGGCTCGATGCCAAAACATTTCGGCTTTATTTCTTGTCCTTGTCCGCAAACGGGTTTTTCCCGGCAACGAACTGGATGCGCAACGGTGTTCCCTGCAGCTTGAAGGCTTCACGGAAGGTGTGCTCGAGGTAGCGGCGGTAGCTGTCGGTAATATGATCGACAGCACTGCCATGAACCACGATGATCGGAGGGTTGGAACCGCCCTGGTGAGCATAACGTGGTTTCGGCCGGAAAAGGCCATGTTTGGCCGGGGCCTGCTTGGCGACTGCGTCAGCCAACACCCGGGTGAGACGCGGCGTCGACAACTTCGTCATGGCCGCACTATAGGCGCCATCAACTGATCGGAACATGTTTTCCAGACCGATGTTGTCGCGCGCAGAAATAAAATGAAACTTCGCGAAATCAAGGAATTGCAGCTTGCGCTGCAGGACCTGGCGGGTCTGCTCGCGAACATAGGCACTCAGCCCATCCCACTTGTTGACCGCAACCACCAGAGCCCGCCCGGACTGCACGACGAAGTCGGCAATATGTGCATCCTGATCGGAAACATCCGCCTGCGCATCGACCATCAGGATGACCACATTGGCATCTTCGATGGACTGCAGGGTCTTGACCACCGAGAACTTTTCGATGGCTTCAAAAACCCTGCCCCGCTTGCGCATCCCGGCGGTATCGACGAGAACGTATTTGCGACCGCCGCGTTCGAAATCGATTTCAATCGAATCACGGGTCGTTCCCGGCGCATCGAAAGCAATGACGCGCTCTTCGCCCAGCAAGGTATTGATCAGGGTCGATTTACCGACATTCGGCCGGCCAACAATGGCCACTCGCACCGCATCGGAAACCGCTTCCTCTTCTTCCGGATCAGGGAAGTCTTCCAGCGCCAGCTCGACCAAGCCACGCACCCCCTCACCGTGAGCCGCCGAGATCGCATAGGGGTCGCCGAGGCCAAGTTCGTGGAATTCGGCGGCAACCATGCCGTGATTCAGGCCTTCGGCCTTGTTGACCGCAACAATGACCGGTCGGGCCAGACGGCGCAGCTTGTTGGCAATTTCCTTGTCGTGCGGCGTCACACCGGTCCGACCATCAACCACAAAAATGACGACATCGGCTTCGGCGATGGCCTGCTCGGTCTGGCGCGCCATTTCGTGCAGGATGCCGTCCTTGACCAAGGGTTCAAAACCGCCGGTATCAACCACCAGATAAGGCTTGCGGCCAACCTTGCCATGACCGTAGTGACGGTCACGGGTCAGGCCGGGCATGTCGGCAACAATCGCATCGCGCGATTTGGTCAGCCGATTGAACAGGGTTGATTTACCGACATTGGGTCGGCCAACCAGTACTAGGGTAGGTTTCATTGAATCTCGATAGCGCTGAGCGTACCGCCGGTCGTCTGGACCAGCAGCGCCGCGCCAAGTGCTTGCATCGGCGCCCGAATCTGGGCACCGTCAATTTTCAGACGGGCAACAAAGCTGCCGTCCTCGCGGGAAAGGAAATGGACCATGCCTTCAGCATCACCAACGGCAAGCACGCCGCGACGTACCGTCGGCCCGGAAATCCGGCGACCTTTCAACTTGTCCTGCTTCCACAGGCTACTACCGGACAAACGATCAAGCGCATAGACCACACCCTGGTCATCGGTCACGAACAGGTAACGCCCGTCGAGCGCCAGACCGGCAGCAGAGGATATATCCCTGGACCAGATCAGCGCCCCGCCCTGCCCCATGTCAAAGCAGGCGACACGCCCCTGGAAGGCAACGGCGCAAAGCTGGCGACCATCGACAACCGGCGTTGCCACCACGTCGGCCACCCGATCAAGCTCGGTCGCCCCCTTCGGCAAGGCGACCACGCCTTCCCAGACCGGCGCGCCGTTCTGCAGCGAAAGGGCAACCACCTTGCCACCGGGGAAGCCGACGAAAAGATATTGATCGGCAAATACCGGCACGCCGGCGCCACGCACTGACAAGCTCGGCGTAGCCCGCTGATAGACCCACTTGCGAACACCCGCCGCATCAAACAGCGCAACACGGTTATCACCACTGCGTACCGCTATACCGGTATCACCAACGACCGGAGCGGCGAGTAATTCGCTGGACAATTTCGCCTGCCACAGCGCCTTGCCATCATCTGCCGCGAAAGCCAGCAAATCGCCTTTCGGCGTCCCGACGACGACGACGGAACGATCCGCACCAACACCAGCCGAGAGCACCGGAGCAGCACTGATCTTCCAGATCTGCTTGCCATCCTCGAACTTGCTGACCGTGCCATCAGCCGTCGCAACGTAGCTGGCATTACCTACCACTGCCGGGACAAACGTGTAATCACCGGATTTGCCCACACTGGCAGACCAGGCTGCCTTGACGTCCACACTTGCGGTAAACGTCGGTAGAGGGGCGATTTTGGCCGGCGATGCAGAGAAGGGATTGACCGCATCAAGCGCATCGGAAATCGTTGCACAACCGCCGAGCGCCAGCCCCAGGCTGGCCAGCAGAAGAATCAAAAGACGCGGTTTCATGCGGCACCACCCAGGCTATCGAGTTTTTGCTGCAACAGTTCGCGGGCACTGCCAGCGGTGTCAGCGGGGATTTTCTCCAGAGCGGCCTTGTAGGCGGCCAGTGCATCGGCCTTCTTGCCTTGCGCCAGCAAGACGTCGCCCTTCAGTTCGGCAAAGCGGGCATCGAATGCCGGCGCATGTGATTTCTCGATTTGCGCCAGGGCATCGTCGTAAGCTTTTTCGTCGAGCTGCACGGCGACCAGACGCAGGCGGGCAATATCCCTGAACTCATTCTTGCCGTTTTCCGCAACCCAACCCAGTTGCGTCCGGGCAGTCTTGAGATCCCCGGCATCAAAGGACTGACGGGCCGCCAGCATGGCGCCCAGTGAAGCGTAGCTGGTGCCGCTGAACTTTTCAGTCAGTTCGCCCGCTGCCGCCTTGATTTTCTGATTATCCCCCATGGCTACCGCCTGTTCGAGCACCGCGTAAATTGCCGAAGCCTGCGATGACTGGCTGGTGCGATACCAGTTCCAGCCTTGGTAAGCCACGGCGACCAGCGCCAAGACCGTCACGACCGTCGTCACCAGATTGCCGTAGATTTTCCACCAGGTTTTCAGGGTATCAATCTGTTCCTGTTCCTCGAGGTCGTAATGCGCCATGCTGATTATTCCTCTTCATCCAAATCTATCAATTGCCCGATGATGGCCTCGGCCAGATCATCGACCTTGAGCTTGCGCTGCGCCACACCCTCGGTACGCAAGGCCTTCAACTGCGCTTCTCCGGTCGACGCCTCATCATCGCCAATAATGACAGCAAATGCTGCGCCGCTGCCATCGGCTTTCTTCATTTGCGACTTGAAGCTGCCGCCGCCGCAGTGCAACAGCACATTGATGCCCTGGTCACGCAGGCCTTCGGCGATGCGGAAGGCCAGACGGCTGGCTTCATCGCCCTGATGAACGACATAAACATCCGGTGCCGGGGCGGCCGGCTCACCGCCGGACTCCTTGATCAGCGCGATCAGACGCTCGACGCCCATGGCAAAACCGCAGGCCGGCGTCGCCTTGCCGCCGAGTTGACCAACTAGGCCGTCGTAACGACCGCCAGCGCAAACCGTCCCCTGCGCACCCAGCTTGTCAGTGACCCACTCGAAAACGGTCAGGTTGTAATAGTCGAGGCCACGCACCAGCCGCGGATTGATCGTGAATGGCTGACCGGCATCGCGCAGCACTCGC
Source organism: Azonexus sp. (assembly GCA_030824535.1). Classification (GTDB taxonomy): domain Bacteria; phylum Pseudomonadota; class Gammaproteobacteria; order Burkholderiales; family Rhodocyclaceae; genus Azonexus. The sequence continues at coordinate 13,354 of JAVBXO010000096.1, forward strand.
TGAACACCGGCGAAATGCGCCATCGATTCCTCACCGAGATAATCGATCAGCTTCGGCGCGTTGGCGCACAGGTCCTGCAAGGCCGGATTCTTGGTGTCAAGAATGCGCAGCGGGTTGGTATAGAGGCGGCGCTTGGCATCTTCGTCAAGCAGCTCGGCATGCTCTTCAAAATAGGTAATCAGGGCGGCACGGTGCTGCGCCCGTTCTTCCGCCTGCCCCAGACTGTTGATTTGCAGCTCAATGCCGTCGAGACCCAGATCCCCCCACAGGCGAGCGCCCATCAGGATCATTTCGGCATCGACATCCGGGCCGGCAAAACCGAAAGCCTCGACGCCCACCTGATGAAACTGGCGGTAACGTCCTTTTTGCGGCCGCTCGTGACGGAACATCGGGCCAAAATAGTAAAGGCGGCGCGGCTGCTGGGCGGCGAGATTATGCTGGATCAAGGCCCGCACACACCCGGCAGTGCCTTCGGGGCGCAAAGTCAGCTGCTCACCGTTGAGACTGTCGGTAAAGGAATACATTTCCTTTTCGACGATGTCGGTGACTTCGCCGATGGCGCGCTTGAACAGCGGCGTCGGCTCGACAATGGGCATGCGGATCGGCCGGTAGCCATAGGCTTTCAACCAGGAACGGACGGTGTCTTCGAACAATTCCCAGAATTCGGCTTCGTCCGGCAGGATGTCATTCATCCCGCGGACTGACTGGAGGGTCTGACTCATTTTTGCAGCTTCTTCTTGTAAGTGCGCTCGACATAGCGCTCGATAATTTGCTTGAACTCGCCGGTAATATTGTCGCCCTTGAGGGTGACGGTCTTCTGACCATCCTCGTAGACCGGTGCCGACGGCGCTTCACCCGTACCCGGCAGCGAAATACCAATATTGGCGTGCTTGGACTCTCCCGGACCATTGACGATACAACCCATCACGGCCAGGGTCATGTTTTCGGCGCCATCGTAGTGCAAGCGCCATGCCGGCATTTTGCCCCGGACAAAGTCCTGGACTTCGGCGGCCAGCTCCTGGAACAAGGTGCTGGTCGTCCGGCCACAGCCTGGACAAGCCGCAACCATCGGTGTAAAGGCGCGCAGGCCCATGCTCTGCAGGATTTCCTGAGCGACGATGACCTCTTCGCTGCGTGAGCCGCCAGGCGCCGGGGTCAGGGAAACGCGTATGGTATCGCCGATGCCTTCCTGCAGCAGGACCGAGAGTGCCGCGGTCGAGGCGACGATGCCCTTGGAACCCATGCCGGCTTCAGTCAGACCGAGATGCAGGGCATAATCGGCGCGCTGCGACAAGTCGCGATAGATGGCGATCAGATCCTGAACGCTGGAGACCTTGCACGACAGAATGATCTTTTCGCCGGCCAGGCCGACTTCCTCGGCCTTAGCCGCCGATTCAAGCGCCGACGTCACCATGGCATGACGCATGATTTGCGTGGCATCAAGCGGCTGCGGTGAACGTGAATTTTCATCCATGATCCGCGCCAGCAATTCCTGATCGAGACTGCCCCAGTTAACGCCAATGCGCACCGGCTTGTCGTAGCGGCAAGCCAGCTCGACCATTTGCGCAAACTGTTCGTCCTTCTTTTTGCCAAAACCGACGTTACCCGGATTGATCCGGTACTTGGCCAAAGCTTCGGCACAAGCGGGATGCTCGCTCAGCAAGCGATGGCCGTTGTAGTGAAAATCACCGATCAGCGGCACATTGCAGTTCATCCGGTCCAGGTGCTCACGGATTTTCGGCACTGCAGCGGCAGCTTCCGGCGTATTAACCGTAATCCGCACCAGCTCCGAACCAGCCCGCGCCAATTCGGCACACTGTAGCGCCGTCGCCAGATAATCGGCGGTATCGGTATTGGTCATCGACTGAACGACGACCGGCGCATTGCCGCCCATTTGCACATGGCCGATCTGACAACTGCGCGTCAGGCGCTTGGCTCCTGCACTCATGCCGCTTTACTCCAGAACCAGGCGAGCAACATCGCCCTTGGTATGCGGCGCCAGATCCACCTTTTCGCCATGCCAGAACAACTGCACGCCAGGCGCATAACCCAGCACCAGCGACAAGGGCCCCTGCCCGGCCACAGCCTGTTCAGCGCCAGCGAGCATACGTTGGGAAAAAACGACCTTGCTGTCGCGATCACGGACTTCAACCCATGAATCCTTGATCACCACAAAACGGATTTGCGGTGCCTTCTGATCGGTCGTTGCCACGCTTGTCAGCGTTGCGGCCTGAGGCTTCACTTCTGCCGGCGCCACAGCTGACTGGAGAGGTTTCTCGTCAACCGCTGCCAGCGCCTGCGGATTCATGACCTGCTGCGGTGTACTACCCGGCGGGAAAACAGGTTCGGCACGCTCCGGCGAGGCAACAGGCACCGCCGCGGGAACATCAGCAGGCTGGTTTTTTTTCCCGATGGAATCGAGCATCGCCTGCGTGCTGTCACGCAAGGCCGACAAATCGTTGGGCAGCAGAAAATAAGCCAGACCTGCCAGCAGCAGGATAACGGCACCGATCACCACCATCTGGCGGTTTTTCCGCGATACCGAGAAACCCGTTGTGTAGATTTGCGTCGGACGACTTTCGGCGACATCAAGATTATCAGCAGGCTTGGCTAACAAGCCGTCCAGCTGCGCCATCAAGGGTGCCGAATTCACGCCCACCAGCCGCGCGTAATTGCGGACGAAACCACGAATAAAAGTCGCCCCTGGCAAGCCCTGCCAGTCATCATTTTCCAGCGCTTCGACCTGACGTGCGCCGAGCTTGAGCGTACGGGCAATGTCGGCAATCGCCAGATTGCGTACTTCGCGCGCCTGACGCAGCTGCTGACCTACGGGCACTTCGCCGGAAGCGGCCGAAGCATCCTCCTGCCCCAATTCGGGCATTACATCCTGTTCAGTCATTCAAAATTACCCTTGAGGAATTCCTGATATTGCGGCGATGCCGGATAACGGCTGCGCAGCTGGGAAGCATAGCCCGACTCAGCATTGCGGTTGCCCAGTTTGCGTTCCAGGCGCACCCCCAGCCACAAGGCTTCGGCGCTGGGTGGCTCCATCATGCGCAAGGCATCGCTTAGATAGGCACGGGCTTCTTCAAAAATTCCGCGCCGGTAAAACAGGGTCGCCAACTGAAAGCGCGCCACCATGGCACCGTCCCGCGACAATTGGACGGCCTTGAGCAGATAGGACTGCGCCCCTTCCAGGTCATCGATTTTCAGCGCACAGGTACCGGCATTGGTATAGGCCCGGTCCGGTGTTTCATAGAGCGGGCTCTTCAATGCGTTCAGGAAATAGGTAATCGACTGACGCTCCTTACCCGACTCGCAAAGGTACCAGCCGTAGTTGTTATTCACTTCCGGATCATTCGGTGCAATATTCAGCGCCTGGCGAAAATCGGCTTCGGCCTTGGCGTGCTCTTGCAAAGCGGCATAAACCAGCCCGCGAATACTGTAGGCCGGGAAATAGCTGGAATCGGCATTCAGGGCAATGGCGAATTCCTCAAGCGCCACCGCCATGTTGCCAACCTGGTAATACAGTGAGCCCAACTCGGTATGAATTCTCGCCCGCTGCCGTGGATCGTTGCTGCTCCGCGATTGGGTATCGTTGGCCGCGCCCCCGTAGTTTTGTGCGAAGACCATGGATGCACAGGAAAGAGCAAGTAAAAAAGCCAGGAATTGCTTCTTCAATATGGCAACTTTCACGATCTTGACTCCACCAAAGGGATCACCCGTCCGGACGTGCGCCTGGTCTTGTCCTGCACCTGACCGGCCAGTTGACCGCACGCAGCATCAATGTCATCACCACGTGTTTTGCGCGTAGTGGTCACTATCCCTGCCTGAATCAGGATCTCACCGAACCGTCGCACCCGTTCCGCCTGGGAGCGGCGGAACGGCGAGCCGGGGAAGGGATTAAAAGGAATCAGGTTGAATTTGCACGGCACATGACGCACCAAAGCCAGCAGTTCGCGGGCATGGGCATCGGTATCGTTGATGCCGTCGAGCATGGTGTACTCGAAGGTAATGAAATCACGCGGCGCCTTCTCCAGATAACGCAGGCAGGCAGCCATCAGTTCTTTCAGAGGATATTTCTGGTTGATCGGCACTAGTTCGTCGCGCAACGTATCGTTCGGCGCGTGCAGCGAAACCGCCAAGGCCACCGGGCATTCCTCGCGCAGGCGATCCATCGCCGGCACCAGGCCGGACGTAGACACCGTGACCCGCCGACGTGACAGGCCATAGGCATGGTCGTCGAGCATCAGATGCAGAGCGCTGACAGTGTTGTCAAAATTGGCCAGCGGCTCACCCATGCCCATCATGACGACATTGGAAATGATCCGCTCGTCGCCGTGTACCGCACCCAGTGCCTTATTGGCCTGCCATAGCTGACCGATGATTTCCGCGACCGTCAGGTTGCGGTTGAAACCTTGCTTGCCGGTCGAACAGAAGGCGCAATCAAGCGCGCAACCAGCTTGTGTAGACACGCACAGCGTGCCGCGATCATCTTCGGGAATGAACACCGTTTCCACGGCATTGTGGTTGCCAACGTCAATCAAAAACTTGCGCGTCCCGTCATCCGACAACTTGTCGGAAACAACCGCTGGCGGCGCCACGATGGCCCGCAGCTTGAGCTTTTCGCGCAAACTCTTGGCAATGTCGGTCATGGCGTCGAAGTCCGCCACCCCGGAACGATGCATCCAGCGTAATACCTGCTTGGCCCGGAAGGGTTTTTCACCCTGCTCGGCAAACCAGGCAGTCAGGCTTTCACCATCGAGATCGAGTAGATTTTGCATTGAGGATCCAGGATTCGGGATCGAGCGCTTGGCTAAAAGCTCGATCCTTCACCCTAATAGCTGCGCTTAACGGCCAGCGTAGGTGTTCATGCCCGGGAAGAAGAAAGCGATTTCCACGGCAGCGGTTTCCGGAGCATCGGAACCATGGACGGCGTTGGCGTCGATGGATTCAGCGAAGTCGGCGCGGATGGTGCCCGGCTCGGCCTTCTTCGGATCGGTCGCGCCCATCAGTTCGCGATTCTTGGCGATGGCGTTTTCGCCTTCCAGCGCCTGGATCATCACCGGGCCAGAGACCATGAAGGAAACCAGATCCTTGAAGAAAGGACGTTCCTTGTGCACGGCGTAAAACTGGCCGGCTTCCTGCTCGGACAGCCAGGTCATGCGGGCGGCGATAACCTTCAGGCCAGCGCCTTCGAAACGGGAATAGATCTGGCCGATGACGTTCTTGGCGACGGCGTCCGGCTTGATGATGGAAAGGGTGCGTTCGATAGCCATGTAGTTACTCCGCAAAAGCTAGTCAGTTGAAAAACGGGCGATTTTAGCAGATAAGACTGCGCCGCGCCCGCATCACTTCCCAGCTCTGGCGGAAAGCAGCTCGGCCTTCAATGGCTCGCTCAACTGCGCAAAATTACGTGGTGCGATGTACTGCAGCAGCTCCTTGCCATCCTTGTCGAGAATCACATCCAGTCCCTTTGCCGGGTACAGCAGATGCACGCGTTGATCGGAAAATTCCAGCCGCTCGCCGGGCTCGCCAAAGCGCTGGCGGACCACACCTTCATCCAGATTAACCGAAGGAATCACGCTCAGCGCGCGCACCGGCAAGGCATTGGCAGCAGCCAGATCATCGGGATGCAGGCGGATCTTGCGCGTCGAACTCTCCATGTAAACAGCCTTCAACGCCCGTTCCCGCATGGCGGTTATTACCTCTGGGGAAGCGTCCACCGTAACAATGAGCTTGGCCAGCACAAAACCTAGTGCGACCTGGTTGTAATACGCCTCAAGGGTGCCAACCTCATCCGGTGTAGCGATGATCGCCACCTCGACATCGCCACCGAAACGCTCACGCACCTGTGCCAGTGTACTGATGCCCGGCTGAATGCCAAAAACACGGCTGTTGCCCTGAGCATCAAGCTCGATCTGCCAAGGCAGATCGAGGCTGGCATCAACACCTTCCTGCTTGCCGACACCCGGAATCAAAAAAGGAGCGATCAGCGCGACAAGCACCAGCGCGATCAGGGAAAGGGCAAATTTCATGGTTGGCCGATAAGTAAGCGGGTGGCGATTGTGCCATAAGCCCTCCATGAAAAAACCCCGGCAATGCCGGGGTCAAAGTGAGGGCAATCAGCACACTGATCAAAGCATGCCGAGATAACGCGGCAACCACAGCGACAGGCCCGGCCAATAGGTGACGACCATCAGGAAACCCAGCATCGACAGCAGCCATGGCCAGACCGCGATGGTCAGTTCGGTGATGCCCATCTTGGTGATCCCCGAAGCGACATACAGATTCAGTCCAACTGGCGGGTGACACATACCGACCTCCATGTTCACCACCATAAGAATGCCGAAATGCACCGGATGGATACCCAGTTGCACCGCCACAGGGAACAGGATCGGGGCGAAAATCAGCACGATTGACGAGGGCTCCATGAAGTTGCCGGCCAGCAACAGGATGACATTGACCGCCAGCAGGAAGGTGATGACCCCCAAGCCGTTGCCCAGCATCCAGTCAGCCAGCGCCTGCGGGATATTCTCGTTGGTCATGATGAAGGAGAAGAGCACGGCATTGGTGATGATGTAGAGCAGCATCGCCGACATGTTGGCCGAATTCAGCAGCACCTTCGGCACATCCTTCAGACCCATGTCCTTATAGATGAAAACCGCGACAAAAAAGGCGTAGACCGCAGACATGGCCGCCGCTTCGGTCGGCGTAAACATCCCGGAATAGATCCCGCCCATGACGACGACGATCAGCAGCAAGCCCCAGGCAGACTTGCGGAAACTGATCCAGCGCTCGCCCCAGGTCGCTTTCGGCTGACGTGGATAGTCGAATTTCTTCGCCCGGTACCAGGTCACGCCGCCGAGCGTTGCCGCCAACGCCAGACCTGGAATCACCCCGGCCATGAACAAGGCACCCACCGAGGTATTGGTTGCCACCGAATACATGACCATGACGATGGACGGCGGGATCAGGATGCCCAGCGCCCCGGAAGTCGCAATCACGCCGGCGCCGAACTTGTTCGGGAAACCCGCCTTGACCATCGCCGGCAGCAGGATCGAGCCAATGGCCACCACTGTTGCCGGGCTGGATCCGGAAACTGCCGCGAACAAGGCGCAAGCCAGAACGCCAGCCAGACCGAGGCCACCGTACCAGTGGCCAACCATCGACGTGGCAAAATTGATCATGCGTTTTGCCACCCCGCCGTGCGTCAGGAAGTTACCCGCCAGGATGAAGAACGGGATCGCCATGATCTCGAACTTCTCGATACCTGTGAACAACTTGAGCGCCACAGATTCAAGCGGCACCTGCGTCATGGTGAACAGGAAGGTGAGCACCGTCAGGCCGAGCGAAATCGAGATCGGCATCCCTGTCAGCATCAGCACCGCCAACAGACTGAAAATAACGAGCGCGTTCATTGCTTGCCCCCCTTCTTGCCATCTTCGCCAAGCGGCTTGTGCTTGAGATCATGCATGTGCAGATTGTCGTCCATGCCGTAAACATCGACGTCAACCGGCACTTCTTCGTCGAGTCCATCAACGTGACCGTGATCGTGATGCGGCAATTCACCGGTCTTGATAAAGCCCCAGGTCACCTGCAGAAAGCGGAAACACATCAGCGACGAACCCAGGGGAATGGCGCTATAGACGATCCAGGTCGGCCACTCCAGGTCGGGCGTGGTCGGCCCTTCGTACAAATCCCCCCCGGCCATTCCCAGTGCATTAAAAATGGCGTAATGCGCGCCGTTTTCCCACACGAAGTGCGCCCCAAGGGAAGCGACGATGCCGGTAAAGGTCGCGCCGGCGAGCAGGCCGAAAATAATGAACTTGGCACGCATCCGGTCGCCCAGGCGGTTGATCAGCACATCGACGCCAACGTGGATGCCGGTGCGCACGCCGTAGGCGGCGCCGAATTTGGCCATCCAGACAAACATGATGATGCACAGCTCCTGGGCCCAGCCGACATTGAGACTGAGCAACCAGTCCTGCAGTCCGGGAATGTCATAGCCCGAAAGGTAGCGATGCATGACCGAGATGAAGATGATGACGGTCGCCGCTCCCATGAGGAAGGTGACCAGCAACTCTTCGATATGATTGAGTATGCGGTTTAGCATTTGGTGTCCCCTGTTGGAATTTCGGGGGCCGCGGCCCCCGAATCCTCAGCCCCGGATTAGAGGCTATCCGGCTTGAAACCAGTGTCCTTGTAGACCGCCTGGATGATCTCCTTGCCGATCCGCCCTTCCATCTTCTGATGCACCGGCACCAGCACCTTCTTGAACACCAGGCGCTCTTCCCTGGTCGGCGTGTAGACCATCGTCTTGCCGCTCTTCTTCACGGACTCCAGGGAATTGTCGTTCTCGACCTTGGCGATCTGGTTGGCGTAGCGCGTGGCCTGCTCCATGGCGCTGTCGAGCTGAGTGCGGATATCCGCCGGCAGACCATCCCAGAACTTCTTGTTGACGATCACCGCATAGCCCAGGTAACCATGCTCGGTCAGCGCCAGATGCTTCTGCACTTCATGCATCTTCTGGGTGTACAGATTTGAAATCGGATTCTCGGTGCCATCGACAACCCCGGTCTGCAAGGCCTGGTAAACCTCGGAGAAAGCCATCTGCTGCGGCAGCGAACCCAGGGTGCGCATCTGCTCCTCAAGCACCTTGGACGACTGGATGCGCATCTTCTTGCCCTTGAGATCGCCCGGCGCCTTGATCGGGGTATTCGCCGAGAAGGACTTGAAACCGTTATCCCAGTAGCCCAGGCCGCGAATGCCCTTGGGCTCGAGCTTGGCCAGCAACTGCTTGCCGACGGCGCCGTTGGTGACCTTGCGCAGGGCATCGTAGTCGCTGAAGATGAACGGCAGGTCGAAGACTTCGAATTCCTTGACGCCAAGCGGACCGAACTTGGCCAGCGACGGCGCCAGCATCTGGACGGCACCGAGTTGCAGCGCTTCCATTTCTTCCTTGTCCTTGTAGAGCGTCGAGTTGGCATAGACCTCGACCTTGACCTTGCCGCCGGTCAATTCGCCAGCCTTCTTGGCGAACATTTCAGCTGCCTTGCCCTTGGGCGTATCAGCCGAGACGACGTGACTGAACTTGATCACGATCGGTTGCTGGGCGTAGGCCCCCAGCGAGGCGGCACAAACGAACAGGCCAGCCAGCAGTTTGGATATCTTCATGTCTTCTCCTCCATGGATTTACGAACACTCGCGTTTCGATTGATGGGAAGTATTACGAAAGAAGTAATCGGCGAGTATTGTGGATAACCACAAAAAAAAGCCGCCGGGGTAGCCGGCGGCGAAGATCTTGCAAGGAACAAAGAATCAGTGATGACTGACCAGCGGGCGCGGTGCATGCGGCACGATCGGCTCCGGCGCATCGTCGAGCACCAGTTCCGGACGCTCGCCTTCGTCAGTCGTTTCGCCATTCAGCACGGCCGTCAGCTTGGTGCTATCGAGGGCATTGCACCATTTGGCGACCACCAGTGTGGCAACGCTATTGCCGATGAAGTTGGTCAGCGCGCGAGCCTCGGACATGAAGCGGTCGATGCCGAGAATCAAGGCCAGGCCTGCTACCGGCACGGTGCCAACAGCCGACAGCGTTGCCGCCAGCACGATGAAACCCGAACCGGTCACCCCGGCTGCGCCCTTGGAGGTCAGCAACAGGATCAGCAACAACGTGACCTGCTGACCGAGATCCATGGGCGTATTGGTCGCCTGGGCAATGAACACGGCGGCCATGGTCAGGTAGATCGAAGTGCCGTCGAGATTGAAGGAGTAACCGGTAGGAACCACCAGACCAACTACCGATTTCTGCGCACCGGCGTTTTCCATCTTGGCCATCAGCCGCGGCAGAGCCGATTCGGACGACGAAGTACCGAGCACCAGAAACAGTTCTTCCTTGATGTACTTGATCAGCTTGACGATGGAGAAGCCATGAATCTTCGCAATCGTTCCCAGTACGCCGAAGATAAAGATCACGCAGGTCAGGTAGAAGGCGCCCATCAGGCTGGCCAGTTGCGTCAGGCTGCCGACGCCGTGCTTGCCGATGGTATAGGCCATCGCGCCAAAAGCGCCGATCGGGGCGACCTTCATGATCACGCCGACGATGCCGAACAGCACATGCGACAGCTTTTCGATCAGCTCGAAGACCGGCTTGCCGCGCTCGCCGAAGGCATGCATGGCGTAACCGAAGAGGATGGAGAAGAACAGCACCTGCAGCATGTCGCCCTTGGCAAAGGCATCGACGACGCTGGTTGGGATGATGTTCAGCAGAAAATCAACCGTCGACTGCATCTGGCCGGGTTGAGCGTACTTGGCGATGCCCTTGGTATCGAGTGAGGCCACATCGACATTCATGCCGACGCCCGGCGCCCAGACGTTGACGACGATCAGGCCGATGATCAGCGCGACGGTGCTGACCACCTCGAAATACAGAACCGCCAGGCCACCGGTCTTGCCGACTTTCTTCATGTCTTCCATGCCGGCAATACCGACGACGATGGTGCAGAAGATGATCGGGGCGATGATCATCTTGATCAGCTTGATGAAACCATCGCCGAGCGGCTTCATCGCCGCCCCGGTTTCGGGATAGAAATGACCCAGGCTGACGCCGATGGCAATCGCCACCAGTACCTGAACATACAAACTCTTGTACCACGCATTCTTGACCATCGCCGAAGCTCCCGAAGTGATTGCTTTCCCGGCCTCGCCGGAAATCAGTGGAGCGGAGTATTGGGGGACGGGACAAAGCTGACTATTGTGGATTTCCGAATTGTGGAAACCCGCAATAGCAGGGGCAAGGTACTACTGACGTAAGATTGCGCGCATGACGCCAGCGACAACGCCCGGAAATTACTCGAACCGCCATCTGCGCTGGCTCCTGGCCCTGCCCAAGCTCGGCATCATCCTGTTGATTGCCGCCCTGCTCTCACTGCTCTGGTTGCTGCACCTGAACGAGATCGAAGAAGAGCGTTCGGCCCTGATCAAGGATGTCCTGTGGCTGGAACAAAACCTGCGTTTTCATCTGGTCGGTGTCGAAGAACAAATGCAGCAACTTGCGGTCGACCTCGGTATTCAGCAGGAAATGCAGCGCAGCTTTCGTTTGCGCGCCGGCCATCTGTTGAAAAACACCCCGGAAATCACCCAGATTGTCTGGTTTGATGCCGCACAGCGCATCATCGATGCCTTGCCCGGCGACCTCCCCCCTGATCACGAAACCGAATCCTTCGGCCCCTCCAACACGAACAGGACCTTCGAACTGGCGCGCAAGATGGGCAAGACCGTCTACAGCGAGCCATTTTTTGTCACCGGACGCGGCGCCGTCGTTGAACTCGCCGTGCCGATCTTTCATGACCGCCGCTTCAGCGGCATGCTCGTGGCAGTGCTACCGCTCGACAGCCTGCTCGGCAATCAGGTGCCCTGGTGGTTTACCGAGAAATATCAGGTCGTCATCACCGATGACAATGACACCTTGTACGCCAGCAAGACCCATATCGCGGGCCAGAGCGGCCAGGTTTACCAGGTGCCGCTGGATCCGCCCGGCTACGGCCTGTTGCTGCGCATAACCAGCTACCGGAGCGGCAGCAATCCCTTACAGATCCTGCTGACCATTGCCATCGTCCTGCTCGCCGCCGGGGTCTTCTGGAGTCTGTGGATCGTGCGTGACCTGATGAAAAAACGCTCGCAAGCCGAAGAAGCCCTGCGTGCCGAACACGCCTTCCGCACCGCCATGGAAGACTCGCTGACGGTCGGCATGCGCGCCCGCGACCTCAAGGGCAAAGTCATTTACGTCAATCCGGCTTTTTGCAAGATGACCGGCTTTTCCAGCGAAGAACTGGTCGGCAGCACGCCGCCGATGCCTTACTGGATTCCCGCGCAGATTGACGAAGCTTTTGCCATGCACCAGGCCGTACTTGCCGGTCAGGCGCCGGTTGATGGCTTCGAAATGACCTTCCGGCGCAAGAATGACGAGCGCTTTGAGGCGCTGGTTTATGAAGCCAAACTGATCGATGGCAATGGTCAGCACACCGGCTGGATGGCTTCGGTGCTCGACATCACCGAACGCCGGCGCACCGAGGAACTGGCCCGCCAGCAACAGGAACAACTGCAATTCACCTCGCGCCTGGTGACCATGGGCGAGATGGCCTCGACCCTGGCGCATGAGCTGAACCAACCCCTGGCAGCGATTGCCAGCTACAACAGCGGCTGCCTGAACCTCCTTGAACGCCCTGGCTGCCAGCCCCAGGACATCCGCCCGGCGCTGGAAAAACTCGGCGTCCAGGCCCAGCGCGCCGGCAAGATCATTCGCCGCGTCCATGCTTTCGTCCGCAAGAGCGAGCCCAAACGCGCGCCCTGCCTGCTCGCCGAAGTCATCGAGGATTGCGTCGGTTTCGTCGAAGCCGAAGCGCGCAAGCGGCAGATTCACCTCGACTGCCAGATTCCTGCTGTGCCAGCGGTTCCCGCCGACCGCCTGATGCTGGAACAAGTACTGCTGAACCTGATCCGCAACGGCATGGAAGCCATGGCCGAAACGCCGGGCGAGCACCGCCAGCTGGTCATCCGCCTGCAACGCGACGACAGCGAACTGCGCATCAGCGTCGCTGATCAGGGCAGCGGCATCGCACCGGAAATCCGCGACAAGCTATTTACCGCCTTTTTCACCACCAAACCCGAAGGCATGGGCGTCGGACTATCGATCTGTCGCTCAATCATCGAATTTCATCGCGGCCGGCTATGGGCTGAAAACAACGACACCTCGCCCAGCGGCAGCGGTACCATCTTCCTGTTCACGCTGCCGCTGGAGGAATCCTCATGAGCACCCCGCAAGCCCACCTGGTCGACGACGACGAAGCCATCCGCGACGCCTTGTCCTGGCTGCTCCAGTCACGCGGCATTCCCTGCTCGACCTATGCCAGCGCCGAAGAATTTCTCGCCGCCTGGAGCAGCAAGCTGAGCGGCTGCATCGTGCTGGACATGCGCATGTCCGGCATGAGCGGCCTCGACTGCTTCGATCAATTACGCGAACGTAGTCTGACCCAGCCGGTGATTTTCCTGACCGGTCACGGCGATGTGCCGCTGGCCGTGGCGACCCTGAAAAAAGGCGCTTTCGATTTTTTCGAAAAGCCTTTCAACGATAACGATCTGGCGACGCGCATCGAGGAAGCGATTGCCCTCGATACCCGCCAACGCGCCGCCAGTGCTGCGGTCGACGGCGTAAAAACCCGACTTTCCAGCCTGACCACGCGGGAAAAACAGATCATGGGACTGGTGCTGGCCGGCAAATTCAACAAGGTCATTGCCGACGAATTGAACATCAGCATGCGCACCGTTGAGGTGCATCGGGCAAACCTTTTCGACAAGATGCAGGTCAAGACGGCCGTCGAGTTGTCGAACCTGCTGAAATCCGGACGCTGACGCTTCCCTAAGGTAATATTTTTCGCTAGCATCACGCCCAATTTCCTGTCGCCATCACAGCGACTCATCCGATTCGTTACACCCATCCCCCCATGAGGCAACCATGAGCGAGCACATCCATTACGTCACCGACGACACCTTTGAAGCCGAAGTGCTGCAATCGCAGCAGCCGGTTCTCGTCGACTACTGGGCTGAATGGTGCGGCCCGTGCAAAATGATCGCCCCGATCCTTGACGAAGTCGCCAACGAATACGCCGGCAAGCTCAAGGTCGCCAAGCTCAACATCGACGACAACCAGGCCACCCCGGCCAAGTACGGCATCCGCGGCATTCCGACGCTGATGATCTTCAAGAACGGCAACATCGAAGCCACCAAGGTTGGCGCCCTGTCCAAGTCCCAACTCGCGGCCTTTATTGACAGCAACCTGTAATCTCCGTAGTCTCCCGGCCTGAAGGTGCGTTCTGCACCTTCAGGCGACGCAACCGGCCCAGCGCCAACGGCGTCATCATCCATCCCAGGCACTTCGCTCCTGCGCCCTGATTTCGGGCTGATGCCCGCATTGCATCTCCGGCGCCATAAATTCCTAATGCAACTTTCCGAACTCAAGACATTACACGTCAGCAAGCTGCTCGACATGGCGACCGAACTCGTCATCGAGAACGCCAACCGCATGCGCAAGCAGGAGCTGATTTACGCAATCCTCAAGGCCAAGGCCAAGAATGGCGAAACCATCTATGGTGACGGCACCCTCGAAGTGCTGCCCGACGGTTTCGGCTTCCTCCGTTCATCGGACACCTCCTATCTCGCCAACCCCGACGATATTTACGTCTCCCCGTCGCAGATCCGCCGCTTCAATCTGCGTACCGGCGACACCGTCGAGGGTGAAATCCGCACGCCCAAGGATGGCGAACGCTATGTCGCGCTGACCAAGCTCGACCGGATCAATGGTTTCTCCCCCGAAGCCAACAAGAACAAGATCATGTTCGAGAACCTGACGCCGTTGCACCCGACGCGCCATCTCAAACTCGAACGGGAAATCAAGTCCGAAGAAAACATCACCAGCCGGGTCGTCGACATGATCGCCCCGGTCGGCTGTGGCCAGCGTGGCCTGCTCGTCGCCCCGCCGAAGACCGGCAAGACGGTGATGCTGCAGAACATCGCTCACGCCATCACCGCCAACCACCCGGATGTGATCCTCATCGTGCTGCTGATCGACGAGCGCCCGGAAGAAGTCACCGAAATGACCCGCACGGTCAAGGGCGAAGTCGTCGCTTCGACCTTCGACGAGCCGGCCAGCCGTCACGTCGCGGTTGCCGAAATGGTCATCGAAAAAGCCAAGCGCCTGGTCGAGCACAAGCAGGACGTCGTCATCCTGCTCGACTCGATCACCCGCCTGGCCCGCGCCTACAACACCGTGCAGCCGGCCTCCGGCAAGGTGCTGACCGGTGGCGTCGATGCCAACGCCCTGCAAAAGCCCAAGCGTTTCTTCGGTGCCGCACGCAACATCGAGGAAGGCGGCTCGCTGACCATCCTCGCCACGGCGCTGATCGACACCGGCTCGCGCATGGACGAAGTCATTTACGAAGAGTTCAAGGGCACCGGCAACTCGGAAATCCACCTCGACCGCCGCATGGCCGAGAAGCGCATGTACCCGGCCATCAACGTCAACCGCTCCGGCACCCGCCGCGAAGAGTTGTTGCTGAAGCCGGACGTACTGCAAAAAATGTGGGTGCTGCGCAAGCTCTGCTACCCGATGGACGACCTCGAAGCGATGGAATTCCTGCTCGACAAGGTCAAGTCGACCAAGGGCAACGCCGAATTTTTCGACGCCATGCGTCGCGGCTAAAGCCAAAACTGGCAGCAACAAGGGTCGGGAAACCGGCCCTTTTTCATTTTTGGGTGTTTTGGGGCGTTGACCGCAGCAATGCGCCGGCGCCCACCGCCGACAAAAAATAATTGCCAGCCCGACCTTAATCATCGATAATCACGCGCTTCCCAGATCGGCCACATCCGCCGGTCGCTCGTTTAAAGGACAAAAGATGAAAGCCGATATCCACCCGAAGTACAACGAAATCCAGGTCACCTGCTCCTGCGGTAACGTTTTCGCCACCCGCTCGACCATGAGCAAGACTGCCTTCCACGTTGAAGTCTGCTCGGCCTGCCACCCGTTCTACACCGGCAAGCAAAAGATCGTCGACACCGCTGGTCGCGTTGAAAAGTTCAACCAGAAGTTTGGTGCCATGCGCGGCAAGGCTGCTGCCTGATCGGTTTTGCGCTAGCCGTCGCCAAGGGCAGCCTCAGGGCTGCCTTTTTTATTTTCCGAGCCCATGCCTGATTTCTCCACCCTGCTTCGTCGCGGCATCCACTTGCCCCCCTCGGGCGGGATGCTGGCGTTCATGCTGGCCTTCTACATTCTGGCCGGCCTGTTTGGTCGCGACCCGTGGAAAGGCGAAGACGCCATCCACATCGCCAGTGCCTGGCAGATGCTGCAGCACAATGACTGGCTGGCGCCGGAACTGGCCGGTCGGGCGTTTCACGAACCGCCGCTGTATTACTGGAGCGCGGCACTCACCGGCAAGATTTTCGGCTGGCTGCTGCCGCTGCACGAAGCCATCCGCCTGGCCAGCGGCCTGTGGGTAGCGCTGGCGATGATGGGCCTGTACTACGCCAGCCGCGAGCTCTATGGCGAAGACAGCGCCGCCGCCAGCCCGATGCTGCTCGCCGGGTGTGCTGGCCTGTTATTCCATGCCCACGATGCCCAGCCGATGCTGGTGGCGATGGCCGCCTATAGCGGCACCCTCGGCAGTCTGGCGGCCATCGGCCGCAAACCGCGCCTGACCGGCATCTACTATGGCCTTTCGCTGGCCGGCTGCCTGCTTGGCGCCGGTATCGCGCCGACCCTGCCCTTGCTCGCCATCGCGCCGCTGGCCTGGTGGCTGTCGCCGGATCGCGCCAAGGCGGCGCACACGCTGCTGATCGGGCTGGCCATTGCCGCCCTGCTGATCCTGCCCTGGCCGGCCCTGCTGCTGATGTTCCAGCCCGCCCGTTTTCATGGCTGGCTGGCGACCGAACTGACGCCGCTGAATACCCCCTTCTCTTTCACCGGCCTGGGCAAATTCATCGCCATGCTGCCCTGGTTCGCCTTCCCGGCCTTGCCGCTGGCGCTCTGGGGGCTGTATCTCAAACGCCGCGAACTTGCCGCCCCGGCTCAGGCGCTGCCAGCGGCCTTCCTGCTGATCACGCTGTTGCTGCTGGCCTGGGCTTACCAGCCGCGCGAAATTCCCTCGCTGCTGCTGCTGCCCGCTGTCGCGCTGCTTGCCACGCCCGGCGTGCTGAGCCTGCGGCGGGGCCCGGCCAATGCCTTCGACTGGTTCGCGATGATGAGCTTCACGCTCTTCGCGCTGATCGTCTGGCTGGGCTGGTCGGCGATGGCACTGGGCTGGCCGGAAAAGCTGGCCAATCGGGCCTTGATTCTGCGCCCTGGTTTTGTTGGCGAAATTCATTGGCTGGCGCTGCTGGTCGGCATCCTCGCCAGCGCCTGGTGGATCTGGCTGATCCTCACCGCGCCGCGCTCACCGTATCGCAGCCTGACGCACTGGACGATGGGTTTCACCACGCTGTGGCTGCTGGCAACCACCCTGGTCATGCCCTGGTTCGACTACGGCAAGAGCTATCGCCCGGTCGCCCAGGCCATCGCCCAGGCCCTGCCCGATAATCATGGCTGCGTTGCCGAACGCGGCCTGAGCGATACCCAGCGCGCCTCGCTGGCCTACTTTGTCGATATCGCCCCGGCTGCGGAAAATTCGACAGCCGGTCGTCGCTGCGACTGGCTGCTCGTCGTGGGCGACACCCGCCGCGAACTGGCAGCGCCGGGCAGTGACTGGCAAAAAGTCTGGGAAGGCAACCGCCCCGGCGACCGCAAGGAAAAATTCCGTCTTTTCCAACGTTGACCGCAGCAGCGCCGGATCAAGGAAAACACTGTAAATCGTCATCCCCGCGCAAGCGGGGATCCAGTTCGTAGATTTCTGGATTCCCGCCCCCGATCAGGTCGAGGGCAGGCTCTGCGCGGGAATGACGTTCCGGAAAGCCTTTACTTCGCCTGGCCCTTGACCAGGAAGTGCTCGCGGTAATACTTCAGTTCGTCGATGGATTCATAAATATCGGCCAGCGCGGTATGGCGGCTCTTTTTCTTGAAGCCCTTGTAAATTTCCGGCTGCCAGCGCTTGCACAGCTCCTTGAGCGTGCTGACGTCAAGGTTGCGATAGTGGAAAAAGGCTTCCATCGTCGGCATGTAGCGCGCCATGAAGCGGCGGTCCTGGCCAATGGAATTGCCGCACATCGGCGAATGACCGGGCAGCGAGTATTTCTGCAGGAAAGCCAGAGCTTCGGCTTCGACCGTCGCTTCGTCCTGGGTCGAAGCCTTGACGCGCTCGATCAGGCCGGAGCGGCCATGCGTCTTCTGGTTCCAGTCGTCCATTGCCGCCAGCGTCTCGTCGGACTGATGTACCGC
>JAVBXO010000050.1 GCA_030824535.1 Azonexus sp.
GGACAGCGCCTGCGCAACCACCCGCGACACGTCGAGCACCTCGATGCGCCGTTCGGACTCGTAACTCAGGCTGAAAGGCCCGATGCCGACCTTGCCCTGCTGCGCTACCCGATAGACATTGCCCTCGTGCGCCAGCACCCGGCTACTGATCATGCCGGGCATGAAATCGGGCATGCGCTCGAAATCGGTCAGCACCGCCAGCACTTCGTCCGGCGGCGCGGCGATGCTCAACTGCAGGCTGGCGAAATAGGTGCCATCGCGATGGTCGACCGCAACTTCACTCTTTTCCAGCCCGAACGCCAGCAGCGCGACCCCGAGCAACAGGGCCGGCAGCAGGAAAGCCAGGCGGTGACGCACGCTGACCTCAGTGCAGCGCCCGCATCAGACGCGGATGCGTGGCAACGAAGTAATAAAGTGCCGGCAGCACATACAGCGTCAGGATCGTCGCCGAGATCAGCCCGCCAATGACCACCAGCGCCAGCGGCCGCTGCGTTTCCGAACCGATGCCCTGCGACAGCGCCATCGGGAACAGGCCGAGCATGGCCAGGAAAGCCGTCATCAGCACCGTCCGCAAACGCGACATCGCCCCGTCAAAAACCGCCTGGTAGGTTGCGATGCCTTGCTGGCGCAACTGGTTGATGTAACTGACCATGACCACGCCATTGAGTACGGCCTGCCCGAACAGCGCGATGAAACCGATGGCCGCCGACACCGACAGCGGAATGCCGGAAATCAGCAAGGCAAAGACGCCGCCAATCAGCGCGAAGGGAATGTTGCTGATGATGATCAGCGCGTCGCGGAAGGATTTGAAGGCATCAAACAGCAACAGGAAAATCATCAGAATCGACAAGGGCACGACCAGCATCAAGCGCTGCATCGCCCGCTCCTGATTTTCGAATTCGCCCGACCAGGTGATCGAATAACCCTGCGGCAGTTTCATGTCGGCGGACGCCTTCTGCATGTCGGCAACGACGCTGCCCATGTCGCGATCACGGATGAAGACGCCGATGGCGACCACGCGCTGACCGGACTCACGAGCGATATTCATCGCCCCGCTGGCCATCTTGAAATCGACCAGCGCCGACAAGGGCACCTGGGCACCGCCCGGCGTCGGCACCAGCACTTCCTTCAGGCGATCCAGCTGGCGTGCCGGCTCGGCCAGGCGAACGACGACGCTGAAATGGCGGTCGCCTTCCCACAACTCGGTCGCCGCCTTGCCAGCCAGCGCCGTCTCGACGACGTCCTGAACATCGGCAACGTTCAAACCATGGCGAGCCGCAGCGGCGCGGTCGATTTCCAGGCGATATTGCGGCAAGTCGCCATCGCGGTCGATGAAGGCCCGCACCACGCCTGGCACCTTGCCAATCCGTTCCAGCAACTCCCGACCTTCGCCACGCAGGATGTCAAGATCGTCGCCGAACAACTTGATGACGATCTGCCCGTCGATTTGCGAAATCGATTCGAGAATCTGGTCACGCACCGGCTGGCTGAAGGTCGGCTCTATCCCCGGCATGTCGTTGAGCTTGTCCTCCATCTCGCGGATCAGCGCTTCCTTGCTCAGGCCCTTGCGCCATTGCGACTCGGGCTTGAGATCGACCAGCATCTCGGTCATGTTGATGTTCTTCGGATCAGTGCCATCCTCCGGACGACCGCCCTTGGAAATGACGGCATTAACTTCAGGTAGATCGGCAATGATCCGCCGCAGCTTGCGCAGGTCGCTCTTGGCCTCGTCGACCGACACCGAAGTCGGCAGTGTAATGTTGATCCAGATCGAACCTTCATTGAGTTCGGGCAGGAACTCGGTGCCCAGGTAAGGCACGGCGGCGAAGGTAGCAGCCAGGGCGAGCAATGCCGCCCACAGCACTTTCTGGGTATTGCTCAAAACCCAGGTCAACAGGGGCCGGTAAAGATCCATCAGCCAGTGCATCAGCTGCGTTTCTTCATGCGGCACATGATTGCGGAAGGCGATCTTGGACAGGAAAGGCACCAGTGTCAGTGACAAAATCAGCGAAGTAATCAATGCCGACACCACCGAATAGGCCATCGGCGCGAAAATCTTGCCCTCATGGCGCTGCATGGTGAAGATCGGCAGATGGGCGACGATGATGATGATCATCGAGAACACCGTCGGCCTGGCCACCTCGATCACCGCTTCGTAAATCGTCCGCACCCGTGGCCGGTGATCATCAAGTTTGTGCGCCTCACCCAGGCGCCGGAAGATGTTTTCGATGACGATCACCGCACCATCGACGATGATGCCGAAGTCCATCGCCCCCAGCGACAACAGGTTGGCCGGAATGCCAGCCAGGGTCAGGCCGATGAAGGTACCGAGCAAGGCCAGCGGAATGACCGTCGCGACGATGGCCGCCGCGCGCAGGTCAGCGAGGAAGATGTACAGCACCAGCATGACCAGCGCCGCGCCTTCGAGCAGATTGCTGAACACGGTTTTCAGCGTTTTGCCGATCAGCCAGGAGCGGTCGTAATAAGGAATGATCTTGACGCCCGGCGGCAGGCCGTTTTCATTGAGCTTGTCGACTTTGGCCTTGAGCGCATCGAGTACGAAGGAAGGATTTTCGTCCTTGCGCAACAGCACGATGCCTGACACCACGTCGTCCTGATCGCCCTCGGCATCGCTGTAGCCGACGATGCCCTGCGGCGGCACGCGGGCCTCGACGACTTCGGCAATATCGCGCACCAGCAGCGGCACCCCGGCATGTTCGGTAATGACGACCTGGCCGATGTCGGCCGAGGAATGCAGCAAACCCAGCGAGCGGATCAGGAACTGCTGTCGCCCCTGCGCCACCGAGCCGCCACCGGCATTGGCATTGGCCCGCTGCAGCGCCGAAAACAGCTGCCCGAGCGTAATCCGGTAATCACGCATGCGCGCCAGATCCGGCCGCACTTCGTATTGCCGGATCGGCCCGCCCAGCGAAACGACGTCGGCGATGCCGGAAACCTGCTTCAGTTGCCGCGACACGCTCCAGTCCTGGATGGCGCGCAGCTCGCTGGGCTTCAGTGTCGGGCCGTCGAGGCGGTAGCGGAAAATTTCGCCGGTCGCGGTTGCCGGTGGCGCCAGTTCGGGTTCGACACCGGGCGGCAGGTCGAGGCCGCGCAAGCGTTCCTCGACCAGCTGCCGGGCCATGAACAGGCTGGGCTTTTCGTCGAAAGTCACGACGATGAATGACAAGCCGAACTGCGTGTGCGAGAACATGCGGATTGAGTTCGGCACACCAGACAGAGCGATCTCCAGCGGAATCGTCACCTGCTTTTCGACCTCTTCCGGCGCGCGTCCGGGATACAGCGAAATGATCGTCACCTGGGTATCGGTGACATCGGGAAATGCCTCGATCGGCAAGGAGCGGAAGGCGGCGATACCGGCGCCGATGAACAGTACCAGCCCGAGCAGGATATAGAGCGGCTCGTGCAGTGCGAAATGGCCGATGCGCTTGATCATTTGGCAGCTGCCGGCAGGGTCTTGAAATATTTCATCAGGTGCAGATTGCCTTCGACCACGACCTTTTCACCCGCACTCAGTCCGCCGATGACTTCCGTCCGGCCATCGCGCTCGCCACCGGTTTCGATGGCGCGCCGGGTAAATTCTCCCCGCCCCGACTCCAGCAACACATAACGCTTATCGCCTTGCAGCATCACCGCGGCAGCCGGCACCACCAGCATCTGGCTGGCCGGCAGAACCACGGCGACCTGGGCAAACATTTCGGCCTTCAGGCGACGCTCGGGATTCGGCACCACGCACAGCACCTTGATCGTCCGGGTTTGTGGATCGACGAAATCGGCGATATGGCGAATGCTTCCCGGAAAACTTTCGCCGGGATACTGCCTGACCTCGACAGCAACCGTTTCACCGGCCTTCAGGAAAGGCAGGTCGGCCTCGGCGGC
>JAVBXO010000237.1 GCA_030824535.1 Azonexus sp.
GCGTGCCGGCGTGCATCAGTTCGGCGACGGTCTGGCCTTCGCGGGCGCCTTCCATGATCGCGCAGGTGATCAGCGCCACGGCTTCCGGGTAGTTCAGCTTCAGGCCCTTGGCCTTGCGCCGTTCGGCGAGCAGGCCGGCGGTGAAAATCAGCAGCTTGTCCTTTTCGCGGGGTGTCAGTTCCATGGAGACTCCTCAGGTATTCCAGATACGGGGGATTAGGGCCGGTCGACCGCAGCAGGCGGGACGCAAGACTTCCCACAGGGCGGTGAACCAAAGTCGGCCGGCTTCGCTGTTATTGCCCAGATAGCGGGCGACGAGCAGGCCGGGCAGGGCGGTGATGCCGTGATTGGCGCCGTCATTCGGGGCGAGCGCACGCAGGGCTTCGAGCAGGCTGGCAGCCTGTTGCGGCAATTCGGGGAAGCTGCACAAGAGCGTGCCGCAGACCGTCGCACCGGCCCAGCCGGCCGGGCTGGAGAGCATGGCATCGTTGCCGGAAAAACCGCCGCGTTCTATCCACAGCGGCACATTATTGCGGTCGACCCGGTAAAACAGGTTAAAACGGCCCCGGGTAAAGCGTTCGCCAGCGGCAGCGCGGCCGAGGCAGAGCATGTCCCAGCCGATGAAGCGGCTATCGGCAGCCAGCTCGACGCGGGTTTCCATGCGCGCCTGGGCGCCATCGAAAATGATCGTTTCCTGCGGCAGCCATTCCAGCGTCGCGCCTTCGGCCAGGCTCAGTCGCACGCTTTGGGACGCCTCGACGCCGCCGCTGCGATACCACTTGCCGGCGCCCGGCGTGGTGATTTGTGCCTCGCCAGCACGGTCGACCGCAATATTGATCGCCAGATGATCGCCGCCGGCAATGCCGGAGGGCGGATGCAGGACGATGGCCTGACAGACGGCGTCGCCTTCCGGATACAGCGCCTTTTGCACCCGCAAAGGGCCGCGATGGCGATTTTCACGCAAGACCGTGCGTTCGCCAGTCCGTGCGAAGCCGAGAGACAGTTCGGCGTGCCAGCTCGGCGGGCTGAGGGGAAGACGGCTGTTCATGGGCGGATTATCGGCACGGCAGCACTGGCCAGCCATACGCAGGAACGCGTAGGTCAGCGGATGCGATGGCGGTGCAGATCAATGGGGGCTTCATGGCGGCTGATTTTACCCACAAGCGCCTCAGCCTGAACGGCCAGAACCTGGGCAGAAAAAGAAAAGCGGCGCGGCAGCCGAAGCTTGCCGCGCCGTGGGCTCACCAAAGCCTGGCGATACCGGGAGGCTTAGAAGTGGTATTCGGCGCGAATCATCGGCGTCTTGGCAAAAGCGCCCTGGCCGGCAGCACCGGTGTGGTCGTTGCCGAACTTGTTACGCCAGTATTGGTATTCCAGACCGATCTTGAAAGTCTTCGGCTTGGCACCCAGGAGCGAGCTGGCGTCGTACATGATCTGCATGTCGATATTGGTTTCCGGCTTGGTGTTGCCGCCGAACTCATTCTTGCCCTTGGCGGCGATGAAGTTGGCGAAACCCTCGAAGGACAAAGGCAGCGAACCGAGCGGGATGCCCCAGGCCAGATTCAGCATCGGGTGCGGATCGTAGTCGTAGCGTTCGGTGTGGGTCTTGGTGAAGCTGCTGTAAGGCGCGTTGCTTTCCCAGAGTTGCAGCAGGCTGATGTTCAGGAAGCCGGGAACGTCGATCATGATGGTCGGACCGGCCACCAGCATGCGCTTCTTTGAGTTGTAACCAGCGTCGTCCTTGGTATTGACGTCTGCACCCACAGTCAGGCCGATGCCACGGATCGGGCCGAACTTGAAGCTGTCCGGATTGCCGGTGACCTTGCCCAGGTCGAGCGTGTGGCGATAAACGATGTAGATTTCCTGCGCACCGCTGCTGGAGCCGGCGGTGGCCGGGTCTTTGCTGTCGGACATCAGCAGGTCGGCGTTGAAGAAATTGGTGCCGTACTTGTAGCCGCTGACATGGCCGAGGTTGAAGATGTTCTTGGCGATGTCGTTCTTGTTGAAGGGCTCGCCGTAGCTGCTGCCATAACGGTAGCCAATATAGGTATCGCTCCAGTCTGCGGCGCAGGCACTGGACAGGCCGGCAGCAATCAGGGCGTAACCGAGGATGGCGGATTTCTTGACGAACATGGGACGAGCTCCTGTAGTTGTGTGCAATTTATTCGGAGTCTGCGGTGTTGCAATGCAGCATTGAACCGATGGGCAAAATTTATCAGGAGGCGGGCTTCGCGGGTTTTATAGACGGTATCAGCTAATTTATATAATCAGTGTTTTATAGCCCATTGAATATAATGGGTTTCTTTGAAGCAAGATATTGCTTTGGAATGCACGCAAAGGGGGCGGAGCGGGACTTTTCGCACCTTTTTGATGCGTGTTTTACGCGGAATTCGGGAAGAGAAGGCCACCAAGCCATTTTTGCCGTCGGTGAAAATGGATACCTGGTTTTTAGTTGTTGTAATTCAATGACTTGGCTTTTGGCACGGCGATTGCGTAGAGACGGGTACCAAAAATTCTGGAGAACTCCCGTGTCCGTGCCTTTCAATGTTTGCCGTCGCCTCTTTCTCGCTGCCAGCATGGCTTTCCTGGCCAGCCCGGTACTGGCCGATACCCCAACCAAGCTGAAATTCACACTCGACTGGCGTTTTGAAGGGCCCTCGGCGCCTTTCCTGCTGGCCAAGGCCAAGGGTTATTTTGCTGCCGAAGGCCTGGATGTCGAGATCGACTCCGGCGCCGGCTCGGCCGGCGCGGTGACGCGAGTGGCGACCGGCGCCTACGACATGGGCTTTGCCGACTTCAATGCGCTGGTTGAATACGACGCCAAAACGCCGGGTTCCAAGATCCAGGCTGTCTACATGGTGTACAACGCAACGCCGGCAGCGGTGTTCGTGCTCAAGAAATCCGGCATCACCAAGCCCGCCGATCTGGTCGGCAAGACCCTGGCGGCGCCGATCTTCGATGCCGGGCGCAAGGCCTGGCCGGCTTTTGCCAAGTCCAACAAGCTGGCCGTCGATGCCGTGAAGTGGCAGACCGTCGAACCGGCCCTGCGGGAAACCCTGCTGGCGCGCGGCGACGTCGATGGCATCACCGGTTTCTATTTCACCAGCCTGCTCAATCTCGAGGCGCGTGGCGTCAAGACCGACGATGTCGTCGCCCTCAAGTACCCCGATTTTGGCGTCGAACTCTACGGCAACGCCATCATCGCCAGCCCCAAGCTGATCAGCGAAAACCCCAAGGCCGTGGCCGGGGTGCTGCGCGCCTTCAACAAGGCCCTGAAGGAAGTCATCGCCAATCCGCTGGCGGCCGTGGCCTATGTCAAGGAACGTGACCCGCTGATCAACGCCGATCTGGAAACCCGTCGCCTGAAACTGGCACTGGAATCGAGCGTGATCACGCCGGAAGTGAAGGCCAACGGTCTGGGCGCCGTCACCGCCGAGCGCATGGAGCGTTCGCTGGCGGAAACCGCCGACGCCTATGGGCTGGCCAAGGTGCCGGCTGCTGCCGACCTGTTTACCTCGGCCTTCCTGCCGGCCAAAGCCGAGCGGATGCTGAAGTAATCCGCCTACGCCGGGGGCGCTGCCTGCGCTTCGCTCCCGCCCGATTCGCCCCGACAGGAATTTCCCATGTCTTTTGTCCGTTTTGAAGACGTCAGCCTGGCCTATACGCCGGGCGGCGCCAATGCCATCGAGAATGTCAGCCTGGACATCCGCGAAGGCGAGTTCGTCGCCGTCGTCGGCCCGTCCGGCTGCGGTAAATCGACGCTGATGAAGCTGGTTTCCGGCCTCAAGCCGCCCAGCGATGGCTATGTCTTTGTCGATGGCCGCGAAGTCGGCGGCCCGCTGAAGATAGTCGGCATGGCTTTTCAGGCTGCCAACCTGCTG
>JAVBXO010000425.1 GCA_030824535.1 Azonexus sp.
GCGACGGCCGATCTTGATGAACACGACGTCCGCCTCGGCGACATCTGGCAACTCGGCAGCGCCCGGCTACAGGTCTGTCAGCCACGCAATCCCTGCTGGAAGATTGACGAACGCTTTGCCAGCGATGGCATGGCGGCCTTCATCGCCGAGCAGCAACTGACCGGCTGGTACTGGCGCGTCCTGACCCCCGGCCAGGTGCTGCCGGGCGATGAACTGACTCTCGCCACGCCAGCGCACGATGCCCATACCCTGGCCGCAGCGATGCGGCTCTGGCACACGCACCGTCCGCCACTGGACGAGCTGGAAAAACTGGCTGGCACACCGGGCATTGCCAGCCAGTGGCAAGGAAAAATGCTCCAGCGCCTGAACTGGCTGAAACAAAATCCTGAGCAGGCCGCGCCGCCGCCCACTACGTTCCACGTGAAACCGGAGACCCCATGAAGCAAGACCGCTCCCCCAATCTCTGGCTCAAGCTCTTTCTGCCATTTGCTGCCGGCTATTTCCTGTCCTACCTCTACCGCACGGTCAATGCCGTGCTCGGGCCAGTCATTGCCAACGAACTGCAACTCGGTGACAACGCTCTGGGCCTGCTGACCAGCACTTATTTCCTCGCTTTTGGCGCGGCGCAATTGCCGCTGGGCATGCTGCTCGACCGCTTCGGCCCGCGTCGCGTTGAAGCCACACTGCTGGCCATTGCCGCTGCTGGCGCGGCGACGTTCGCGATGTCCGACAGCCTGAGCGGCCTGGCTATCGGGCGCGCCTTGATCGGCTTTGGCGTTTCGGCCTGCCTGATGGCCGCACTCAAGGCGATCAGCCTATGGTATCCGCCAGAAAAACTGGCCTCGATGACCGGCTGGATCATGGCCTCTGGCGGTCTCGGGGCGCTGGCGGCGGCCAAGCCGCTGGAAATGGCGCTGGCCTTTGCCCACTGGCAGCAGATCGTCATCGCCCTGGCGGCCATCACCCTACTGGTTGCCGCCGGCCTTTGGACGCTCGTCCCCGACAAGGCCATCGACCAGGGCGGCAGTGGTATCCGCGCACAATTGGCCGGGGTTCGGGAAATTTTTGTCAGTCCGCATTTCTGGCGCTACGCCCCGATGGGCCTGTGGCTGACCGGCGGCTTCATGGCCGTGCAAGGATTATGGGCCTCGCGCTGGATGATCGAACTGGAAGGCATGAACGCCGCGGCCGTTGCCGTTCGCCTGACCTGGATGAGTGCGGCGATGCTCGGCGGTTTCCTGTTCCTTGGTTTTTTTGCCACCCGACTGGTTCACCGCGGAATTCAACTGGCACAGGTTTATCGCATCGCGATGTTCAGCTCGCTGATCATTTTTGCCCTGATCTGCTTCCAGCCAACGCTGGCGAGCGGCCTGCTCTGGCCGCTGCTCGGCGCCTGCTTCTCGCTGTCGAACCTGTCGTATTCGCTGGTTGCCCAGGCCTTTCCGGCCAACCTCGCCGGCCGCGCCAATACCGCGCTGAACCTGCTGGTTTTCGCCGGCGCTTTTGGTCTGCAATGGGGCATCGGCATTCTGGTCGAAGCGCTGCGCGGTAGCGGCTGGGCAATGGCCCACGCCTACCGGGCCAGCTTCGGACTACTGTTGTTCGGGCAGATTCTCGCCATGGCCTGGCTGCTGCGCCCGGCGCGGCGCGCCTGAAGCCGGGCGCTCAGAACTCGAGCGGATCGACCTCGATGTGCCAGCGCAACTTGCCGGGCGCCTTGAGTTGCTCAATCGCCGCCCGCCAGCGCGGCAGAAAGGCCTGCAAGGCCGGACGCGAGGATGACTCGGCAAGGAGCTGGCCACGCTCGAGATTGGCCAGCCGGGCCATTTTCATCGGGATTGGATCGTAAATCATCACCCGCTCGTCTGCGCTCGCTTCGGGGAGCGCAGACGCCTGCTCAAGAAAAGCAATGGCCGTGGCCATTTCCGGTGCTTCAGCGCGCAGCATGGCCTGGAAGGCATAGGGCGGGAAGCCGGCCTGTTCGCGCTCTTTCAGTTGCTGAGCGGCAAATCCGGGGTAGTCATGGGCGACCACCGCGGCAAACAGCGGATGATCCGGATATTGCGTCTGGATCAGGACCTCGCCCTTCAGCTCTGCCCGCCCGGCGCGTCCGGCAACCTGCATCAACTGCGCAAACAAGCGTTCCGGCGCGCGCCAGTCGGCGGCGAACAAAGCCGAATCAGCGCCGAGCACACCAACCAGGGTCAGCTTGGGAAAATCATGGCCCTTGGCCAGCATCTGCGTGCCCACCAGGATGTCGGCCTCGCCGCCGTGGATGCGTTCGAGTACCACCTCCCATTGCTTGCGGCTTTTCACCGAATCGCGGTCAACGCGCAGGATGCGGGCTTCCGGAAACTGCGTTTGCAACCAGCCTTCCAGGCGCTGCGTGCCGCGCCCAAAAGGATGAATATCCTGATTGCCGCAGGTCGGGCAGGCTTTGGGAATGCCGGTTTCGAAGCCGCAGTGATGGCAGCGCAGGCGGCGGTCGGCGAGATGCAGCACGAGATTGGCGGCGCAGCGCTTGCAGCGCGACACCCAGCCGCAAGCCGGGCAGGCCAGCACCGGCGCGTAGCCGCGGCGGTTGAGAAAGACCAGGCTCTGCTCGCCGCGTTCCAGGCGCGTCTGAATGGCGGCAATCAGGCGTTCGCTGACGCCTTCCTTCAAGACCATCTTGCGCGTATCGAGAATGCGCACGTCCGGCAGACTGGCTTCACGATTGGCCCGCTCGCGCAGCGTCAGCAAACCGTAGCGCCCCCCCTGCGCATTGGCCCAGGTTTCCAATGCTGGCGTCGCTGAGCCCAGCACGATGGGAATCCCCGCCAGGTGGGCGCGAAAAACCGCAACATCGCGCGCCGAATAGCGCATTCCATCCTGTTGCTTGAACGAGGCGTCGTGCTCTTCATCAACGATGATCAGGCCAAGCGCCGG
Source organism: Azonexus sp. (assembly GCA_030824535.1). Classification (GTDB taxonomy): domain Bacteria; phylum Pseudomonadota; class Gammaproteobacteria; order Burkholderiales; family Rhodocyclaceae; genus Azonexus. The sequence goes on from JAVBXO010000425.1 coordinate 2,929, forward strand.
CATCGGCGTGAAAATCGCCAGGCGGGTGCCCAGAACAATCCGCGCCTCGCCACTGAACGCCGCGCGCCAGTTGCGTTCGCGCGCCGCTTCGGCGAGTTCGCTGTGCAAGGCGACGACCAGCGTCTCGGGAAAACGGGCGCGCACGCGTTCTTCAAGCTGCGGCGTCAGATTGATTTCCGGCACCAGCAGCAAGGCCTGGCGGCCGGATGCCAGCGCCTGCTCGACCAGCCGCAGATAAACCTCGGTTTTGCCGCTGCCGGTGACGCCGTGCAGCAAATTCGCCGAAAAGCCGGCGGCGAAATCAATCGCAGCAATCGCTGTGCTCTGCTCAGCGGTCAGTTCCGGACGCGGCGCCGGGGCGATCTTTTTAGCCTGGCGTCCCGCCTGACGCTTCGGTGGATCAAGGCGCTTCAAGCCGGCCGGCAAGGCCTGCAGCAACACCTCGCCCAGCGGTGCCTGGTAATAGCTGCTGGCAAAATCGCACAAGGCGAGGAAATCACGCGGCAAGGGTGGCAGGTCGCGGCGGATTTCGCCGGCCGGCTTCAATTGCGCCAGCGGCCAGTCGCTGTCATCGCCAATCTCGACAATGACGCCGATCTTTTCGCCGCGCCCGAAGGGCACCCGCACGCGCAGACCGACTTCTGCGGTCGACGAGCTGTCGAGCACATAATCGAACAAACGATGCAGCGGCAAATCGAGGGCAACGCGCAGGACGGGCATGGGTCTAGGCGGGAGAATCCGGGGCTGTGAGTGATCGACAAAGCCTGTGGATAACTATGTGGATGGTTGTTGAACAGTGCGCGAAAATCACCATTCCGTAAGAATTCTGTCGCCTGACTGAAATATAAACAAAGCCATAAAATCTTTTATTTTCAATCGCTTAAAAAACTTTCCCCACGTCTTTGGACTGTGGGGAAAGTTTTTCAACAACAGCCGGACAATGTGCACAAGTCCGGTTTCGGGGGCCGCCCGACGCGCTTATTTACGCAGTGCGCGGCTGTAGCCATGCACCGTTTCAACCAGCGCCGTGACGCTGTCCGGCGGGGTGAATTGCGAAATGCCGTGACCGAGATTGAAGACGTGGCCGGTGTCGCCATTGCCGTAGCTGTCGAGCACTTTTTTGGCTTCGGCAGCCACGACTTCCGGCGGTGCGAACAGCACGTTCGGATCCAGATTACCCTGCAGCGCCACCAAGTCACCGACACGACGACGAGCGTCGCCGATATCGATGGTCCAGTCGAGGCCGACCGCATCGCAGCCGATGGCGGCGATTTTTTCCAGCCACAGGCCACCGTTCTTGGTGAAGACGATGCTCGGGATGCGCTGGCCGTCTTTTTCCTTCTTCAGGCCGGCGACGATGCGCTGCATGTAGGCCAGCGAGAATTCCTGATAAGCCGCGTTCGACAGCGAACCGCCCCAGGTATCGAAAATCATCACGGCTTGCGCGCCGCTGTCGATCTGGGCGTTCAGGTAGCTGATGACCGACTCGGTGGTCACCGACAGGATCTTGTGCAGCAGATCCGGACGGCTGTACAGCATGCCCTTGATATGGCGGAAGTCGCTCGAACCCTGACCTTCGACCATGTAGCAGGCGAGCGTGTACGGGCTGCCGGAGAAACCGATCAGCGGCACCGAGTTGTCGAGCGCGCGGCGGATTTCGGACACGGCATCCATGACATAACCGAGATGCTCGTAGGGATCCGGCGCGGTCAGGTTGTTGATCGCCCATTCCTCACGCAGCGGCCGCTCGAAACGCGGACCTTCGCCTTCGGCGAAGTACAGGCCGAGGCCCATCGCGTCGGGCACGGTCAGGATGTCGGAGAACAGGATCGCGGCGTCAAGATCGTAGCGGGCCAACGGCTGCAGCGTGACTTCGCAGGCCATCGTCGGCGACTTGCAGAGATTCAGAAAATTACCCGCCCGCTTGCGCGTTTCGCAGTACTCGGGCAAGTAACGGCCCGCCTGGCGCATCAGCCAGAGCGGGGTGTATTCGGTAGGTTCCTTCAGCAGGGCACGCAGGAAGGTGTCGTTCTTGGGTCGGCTCACGTTGGACTCCGCCAGAAAATTCGGAAAGGCCGGATTATCCGCCTTTCCGGCCTCCCGGTCACTTCGACCTGCAAGGGGCAAGGGAGAGCGGCAGCCCTGCCCCCTATTCCTCGCCGCGCCGGCCAAGCTTGATGTCGAGCTGCTTCAACTTGCGGTAAAGGTGGGTCCGCTCCAGGCCGGAGCGTTCGGCCAGCTTGGTCATGTTGCCGCCTTCCAGGCGTAGGTGATGCTCGAAATACAGCTTCTCGAAAGCGTCGCGTGCCTCGCGCAAGGGCTGATCGAAAAGCGGCAGCAAGGGCACCTGTTCGCGCCTTTCGCTGCTCTCCTGCGGCAACATGCGCAGCACGTCGTCAGCGGAAATTTCCTCGTCAAGCGAAGTCAGCGCCAGGTTGCGCACCAGGGCATAGAGATCGCTCCAGGTGGCTTCCGGCATCTGGCTCCAGGGATGGGTGCGCAGGGCATTCAGCGCGCCGGTCGCCAGTCGACGCTGCGGCACTTCGCCACGCTCGATGAAATTGCTCAACAACAGGCCGGCTATCTCCGGCAACTCGTCGGCATGGCCCGCCAGCGTCGGCATGGCCACCCAGATTTCGCCCAGGCGGGTGAGCAGCTTGTTGTCCCAGCCGGACTCCGCCAGTGCCGCCAGCGGCGTTGCCGTCGCCGCGAGCAATTGCAAATTGAGCTTTTCCAGACGGTCGACCGCAAAAGTCAGGTTCATCTGCTGCATCTTGCCCAGCGCCGCCAGATCCGGCACAAAGAGGATGCCGCCGCTGATCTTTTCCAGCATGTCCTGGGTCAGCGCGCTGCTGACACTCGACAAATCGAGCCAGGGCGCGCGCGGCAATTGCAGCGTGCGGGCGCAGATTTCCGCCATGCCGCCGGCCGCGCCTTTCAACAGCACGTGCCGCGACTTGGCGGCGGTCTGCTCGAGCCGGCGCTTGAATTCCCTGACGAAGCTCGACCGGTTGAAAGCCTCCAGCGTCAAGGCCGGACGCGCCGCCGGCTTGTCCTGCTTGAGCGCCTTTTGCACAGTGGACAGCAGCTTCTGCAGGGCAATCGGCTTCTCGAGGAAATCGAAAGCGCCAAAGCGTGTCGCTTCAACGGCCGTATCGATGGTGCCGTGACCGGACATCATGACCACCGGCATGTTCAGGTGACCCGCCGAATGCCACTCCTTGAGCAGCGTGATGCCATCAGTGTCGGGCATCCAGATATCGAGCAGGACCAGATCGGGACGCAGTTCATTGCGTACCTTGCGGGCGGCGGTCGCATTCTCGGCCAGCCGCACATCGTAGCCCTCGTCGATGAGGATCTCCGACAGGAGTTCGCGAATACCGACCTCGTCGTCAACGACCAGAATGATTGCCATTTTTGTCTTCCTCCCTGACCAGGGGCAGGCGGATTTCGATCCGTGCGCCACCCTCGGGTGCATTGCTGATTTCGATGGTGCCCAGATGTTCTTCAACAATCTTTTTGACAATGGGCAAACCCAGCCCGGTACCGCGGGCCTTGGTGGTGACATAGGGTTCGAAGATGCGCGCCAGCAGTTCAACCGGAAAACCCGGACCGTTGTCGGCAATGAGCAGGCGGGCATAGCGCCCGGCCGGCTCGGTGCGAATCCGGATCAGGCCATCATCGCGGCCTTCCAGCGCATCTTCGGCGTTGCGCAGCAGATTATGGATGATCTGGCGCAATTGCGTTGGGTCGCCGAGCACCGGTGCGATGCCCTCGGCGAGATCGGTGACGATGGCCACCGACGCACTTTCGTAAAGACCAAGCACTTCGCCGATCAAACCATTGAGGTCGAGCGGCGAGACTTCCGGCGCCGGCAAGCGGGCGTAATCGCGGAAATCATCAACCATGCGCTTCATCGCCTGGACCTGATTGATGATCGTCTGCGTCCCGCGCGCCAGCATTTCTGCATCGCCGTTCGAAAGTTTATCGGCCAGCTTGAATTGCAGGCGTTCGGCTGACAGCTGGATCGGCGTCAGCGGATTCTTGATTTCGTGCGCCAGACGCCGCGCCACTTCGCCCCAGGCGGCGCTGCGCTGCGACGCGATGATGCGCGTGACGTCGTCAAAGACCACGACATCGCCGCCACCACTGGCTTCCGGCAGGCGTGAGGCGCGCAGCAGCAGCACCTGTGGCATGCCGTTGGGCCGCTCCAGTTCCAGCTGTCCCTGCCACTCCGGCTCCTCGATTTCGGCAAAATGCTGACGGATGAAAGCGCCCAGCACGCCCTGGCGCGGCCACTGATCAACCTCGGTCCCGACCAGACCAATGAAATCGTCGTTGAGGATGGTCAGGGCGCCTTCGTTGACCGTCCGCAGCACGAAGCGGCGGTCGAAAACCAGCACGCCGGCCGACAGATTGGCCAGAATCGATTCGAGATAACCACGCGCCAGTTCCAGCTCAACCCGATGCCGCTCGGCCTCGCGCCGGGCATCGTCGAGCTGGCGGGTCATGCGATTGAAGGATTGCGTCAACACCCCGAGCTCATCACCGCTATAGACCGCCTTGCGTGGGGAAAAGTCGCCCTGCGCCACCGCCTGCGTGCCTTCGGCAAGGATGTACAGCGGCGCCGCCAGGCGGCGGGCCATCACATAGGCCAGCACGAAAGCACCAAACAGCGCGACCAGCATGGTCAGGGTCAGGGTCAGCGCGTAGATGCGGGTCAAGCCCTGACGGGCCAGTTGCAACTCCTGGTAGTCGCGATACACGCCCTGCACCGCCTCGGCGTCGATCGCCAGACTTTCCGGCACGGGCTGGATAACCTGCAGAATGCGCGGTTCCTCGAAGACTTCGCGCGCTGAAACCGAGACCAGCACGCGCAAATATAATGCGCCGCCCTCGCCATCGACCAGCGCCACCACGCGCGTCGCCCGTGCCTGCTTGAGCATCGCCTGCGTCGGCAATTCCGGCAGCGCGCTGGAAACATCGGATGAAGCGCTGGACAGTAACTGCCCGCCGACCGAAAACAGTGCCGCCGAATGCACGCCTTTTTCCTCGCGCAAGCGCAGCAGCGCCGAACGCCGTGATAATTCACGAATATCCGACAACTCCAGCGCCATGCTGCGCGCCTTGGTCGTCAGTTCGCCGAGCATCGAGTCCAGCGCCGAGCGCCCCAGCTGTAAGCCGGATTCCAGCGCCTTTTCAACGCGTACGTCGAACCAGCTCTCAATGGAACGGGTCACGAATTGCACCGAAACGCCATACACCAGCACCCCGGGCAAGACCGCGATGACGCCAAACATCAGCATCAGGCGCAATTTCAGCCGGGCACCGAAGACCTGGTTCTGGTAATCGCGCCACAAAGTGTGCAACTGCCAGCCGACCAGGCCGACCATGGCCACCGCCAGGATCACATTCAGCGCGATCAGCAAGGGATAGTTGCGCGAGAACAGCACCGTATCGGCGCCCGTAGACATCAGCAGCAAGAACCACAGAATGCCGCCGATGGCCGCGGCAAAGGCTCCGCCGGCAGCCAGGATGCGCCTCATCGGGCCTCTCCGGCGGCCGCCAGCGGCGGCAGGACGGCCGGCCAGGTTTTCCAGTCCGAGGACAGGGTCCACTCTTTGTTGCCCAGCGCGCTGATCTGGAAGGGGCGCGGCAACTGCGTCACGTCCAACCGCAGGCGCAAGGTCGCCTCGTAGTTTTCGCCCGCCCGCACCCGGTCGCCCGGCTCGATGACCTGCCAGTTGCGCAGGTGCGACAGCACCCGCATGGCTTCCGTCAAACTGGCGAAAGACTGGTGCAAGGCGCCGGCGGACAGGCGGTACTGGCGCGTCAGGGCATGGTAATAAAGACGGAAGGTCCGGCTGCGGCTGACCAGCTTCTCGTCCAGCCAGAACCAGCGCGCCTTGCTCAGCTCGAAATCGGCGACGAAATACAGCACCACACCGCGTGCCACCGCTTCTTCGAGACGCGGCGTCAGCTCCATCCGGAAATCAGCCGACAGCACATAGCCGTCATCACTCGCCAGCAACTGCGGACTGGCAATATCGATTTCTGCGGTCCACGCCAACGTTGGGGCAAAAATCAGCAGCAGCAGCCAGCGACGCAGAAAATCAAGCACGTTTTTCGAGCAGGCTATAGAAGAAACCATCACGATCAGCGGTCGGCAATAGCTGTTCCTCACGCTGGCGTAGCGCCGAGGGCTGACGCTCAAGGAAAGCGGCAATCTGCCATTGATTCTCGGCCGGGAACAGCGAACAGGTAACGTAGAGCAGTTTTCCGCCCGGCTCGACCAATGGCCACAGGGCATCGAGAATCCGCGCTTGCGCCGCTGCAAAGCTGGTGATATCGGCTTCGCGGCGCAACCATTTGGCGTCGGGATTGCGTCGCACCACGCCGCTGGCAGTACATGGAACATCCGCCAGCACCGCAGCAAAAGGCCGGCCATCCCACCATTTTCCGGTCTTGACGCAATCAGCTGCCTGTACCTGAGCACGCAAGCCGAGGCGGGCGAGGTTTTCCTCGATCCGCCGACAACGCGAAGGCTTCAGGTCCAGCGCCAGCAAATCAAGTTCAGCGCTTTCCAGCAAATGCGCCGTCTTGCCGCCCGGCGCCGCGCAAGCATCGAGCACCCGACTACCCGGCGCAGGCGCCAGCCATTGCGCCGCCAACTGGGCGCCGGGATCCTGCACCGACACCAGACCCTCGGCAAAACCGGGCAGCGTTTCAACCGCCGCCGGTCGGCCTAGCGCCAGGCCAACTTCACCCACCGCTCGGGCGACAATGCCGGCATCGGCCAGTTTTTCGGCGTAGGCATCGCGGCTGATGCGTCGGCAATTGACACGCAAGCCCATCGGCGGCGGCGCATTACCGGCCGCAACAATCGCCGGCCAATCGGCAGGATAAGCCGCCTGCAATTGCGCCAACCACCAGTCGGGATGCTGGGCACTGCCCACGGCGTCGCGTTTGACCGCGGCCGTCAGCGCGTCCTGCTGGCGCAGGAAATTGCGCAGCACACCGTTGACCAGCCCGCGGAAATTGCCGCCAGCCAGCTCGCCAGCGGCAGAGACAGCCTGATCGACGACAGTATGCGTCGCCTCCGGGCGAGTCTCCAGGCGGTACAAGGAGACCAGCAGCAAGGCGCGAATCTCCTCGGCCGCCAGCGGCCGCTCAAGCAGTCGGGAGAGGAAAAAATCGCCGCGCCCGTAGGCCCGCAGGCTGCCATAGACCAGATCCTGCACCGCCGGTCTGGCGGCCGGATCAACCCGGCTCAGCAGACCATCGGCCAGGCTCTGCCCGGCAATCACGGCAGCGTCGATATGAGTGGCCTGCAACAGGGCAAAGGCCAGTGAATTAATAGGTAATTGCGACATAGTCTGTGATTATCGCACGCGGCATAATGGCGTGATGCGCCTGCTTTTCATTGTTCTCTTTTCCTCTTTCGCCCTGTTCGCCGGTCCGGCCCAAGCCTGGAACGCCGCCGGTCATCGCCTGGTCGCCACCATCGCCTGGCAGCAATTATCTCCCGCCAGCCGCGAGTTCATCAGCGCAGCCCTGCAACGTCACCCGGACTACGCCCACTGGCAAACCCGGGCACGCTCGGACGAGCCTGCGGCGATTTTTGCTGAAGCCGCCACCTGGCCCGACGATATTCGCAACGACCCGCGTTTCCACAACGAGCATGCCGGTGAAACGCCAGCGCCCTTGCCCGGCCTGCCCGATACCGCGCGCCACAAGGACTGGCATTACGTCGATCTCGATGCTGACGGCCAGGTCGTCGCCGGACAAATCGACCGGCAAATCGACGAACTCGCCCGGCTCCTGCGGTCAACCCGGCAAAAAGAGCAAATTTCCTGGGCTCTGCCCTGGCTGATTCACCTCGTCGCCGACATCCACCAGCCGTTGCATGTCGGCCGCCACGGCGACGGCGGCGGCAACGCCGTCGAGATCGAGAATCCCGCCAACCGCCGCCGGCCCTTCACCAATCTGCACAGCTACTGGGACGACCTGCCCGGCCCACCCTGGCTGCGCGGCAAGCGCCTGGCCGAACGGAGCAGCGCGCTACTGCAAAGCTATCCGGCGCCCAAGCAAGGCCAGGTTCGCGACTGGCGCGACGAAAGCCATCGCCTGCTGGCCCGCGCCTATCCGCCCGAGACCGGCAGTTTGCTGCCGATTGCCAGCGACAGCTTTCAGCAACAGACCCAAGCCATTGCCGACCAACGCCTGAGCGCCGCCGGCTACCGCCTCGGTCGCTTGCTGACGACTATCGTCCGGGCCCGGGTTTCACGTGAAACGCCTTAGGAGAGCGCGATGAATGGCCTGCACCTGATCGCCGACCTGCATGACTGCCGCTGCCCGCCCGCACACCTGCTCGACGCCGCCGCGCTGGAAAGTTTCTGTGTCGCCAGTTGCGAACGCCATGGCCTGACCGTCGTCGGCCGCCTGTTTCACAGCTTCACTGATGCCCAGCAACAGCCGGCGGGCGTCACCGGCGCCGTCGTCCTGGCTGAATCCCACCTGGCCCTCCACACCTGGCCGGAACTGCGCGGCGTGACGCTCGATGTCTATGTCTGCAATTACAGCGCCGACAACAGCGCACGGGCGCGCAGCCTGTTTGCCGAAGTGATTGCCAGCTTCGCTGCGACCCATGCCGAAACAAAAGAGGTGGCGCGCGGCCACCTCAGTTCGGCAGTTTCCGGCGACTAAATCACCTCAGGCCGCGACGTCAAAGCGGTCGCCGACCTTCAGCGGATGCCCAGCCAGAAACTGTTGCACCGGCAAACGCTTGCCACCGGCCTTTTGCAGCTCACTGACCGCCAGCGCCCCGTCGCCACAGCCGATGACCACACTTTTGCGGTCAACGGCCAAAATCGTGCCAATTTCACCACTTCCTGCGACCGGCTGCGCCGCCCAGAGTTTGACCGTCTGGCCGGCAAACTGCGCCTGCGCACCGGGAAAAGGATTGAAGGCGCGAATATGGCGATCCAGTTCGCCCGCGCTTTTCCGCCAGTCAATCAGCGCCTCGGCCTTCTCGATCTTGTGCGCGTAAGTCACGCCTTCTCTGGCCTGCACTTCCGCTGGCAAGGGCAGTTGCCCCAGCGCACTGACGATCAGCCGAGCCCCCAGCGCCGCCAGCCCGTCGTGCAGACTGGCCGTGGTATCCGTGGCGGTAATCGGCAAGGCTGCGCGCAACAGCACCGGCCCGGTATCGAGCCCGGCTTCCATCTGCATGATGCACACGCCAGTCTCGGCATCACCCGCCAGCAGCGCCCGCTGGATCGGCGCTGCGCCACGCCAACGCGGCAGCAGTGAACCGTGAATATTCAAACAACCCAGACGCGGCAGATCCAGCACGAGCTGCGGCAGGATCAAGCCATACGCGGCAACAACCATGACATCGGCGGCAATCGCCGCCAGCCGGGCCTGGGCCTCGGCATCTTTCAGCGTCAGCGGCTGAAAAACCTCGATGCCGTGCGCCAGCGCGACTTTCTTGACCGCCGATGGCTGCAGGCTCATGCCGCGCCCGGCTGGACGATCCGGCTGGGTCAGCACCAGCGGCACTTCGTATCCGGCAGCGATGATCGCCGTCAGCGCCTCGGCGGCGAATTCCGGCGTTCCGGCAAAAATCACTTTCATGCCGTCACCCTCGCCTGCTTGGCCAATTTGTTCCTGATCCGGGTCTGCTTGAGTTGCGACAGGTGATCGACAAAGACCTTGCCGTTCAAATGATCAATTTCATGCTGGATACAGACCGCCAGCAGACCTTCGGCTTCGAGGGTGCAGGCTTTGCCGGCGAGATCGAGGTATTTGACCTTGACCCGCTCGGCCCGCTCGACCTTGTCGTAAATGCCTGGCACGGAAAGACAACCCTCCTCGCCCAGCACCGCGCCCTCGCAGCGGAGCAGCTCAGGATTGACGAAAACGCGCAATTCCTTTTTTTCTTCGGAAATATCGATGACGATCAAGCGCTGATGAACATCGACCTGGGTCGCCGCCAGCCCGATGCCCGGCGCCTCGTACATGGTCTCGGCCATATCGGCGGCAAGTTTCCGGATAGAGTCGTCAATTCGGGAGACCGGGACAGCGACTTTCTTCAGACGCGGATCGGGAAAACGCAAAATGGGTAGCAGGGCCATATGAAAAACCGTTTGAAAGCTTGCTCGCTTAAGTGATTACGTGCAGAATCTAAAGCGATTCCGAGATATGAAAACGCCAAAAGGCAAACGACTAAGACATCGCCAATCGCCGGGCGTTCCAAGGGCACTTGAGGTTACGACTATGGTTCGCATTATATCCGCGCTCATCCTGGCCGTAACGGCCGTCTGCGCAACGGCTCAGGAGCCGCTAAATCTTGTCGATAATCCACCGGATCGATACACCGTCGCCAAGGGCGACACGCTCTGGGAAATTTCCGGCCGCTTCCTGAAGCAACCCTGGCGCTGGCCGGAAATCTGGCGCATGAACCAGGAACAGATCAAGAACCCTCACCTGATTTACCCCGGCGACACCGTTTATCTCGATTACTCGGATGGCAAGCCGCGTCTGCGCCTGGGAAAAGCCGTCGGCGGCAGCACGGTACTGCGGGATGACAAGCTGAAACCGCAGATCTACTCCACGTCTTCAGCCGAAAGTATTCCCAGCATTCCGCCGAATGTCATCGAACCCTACCTGTCGCGGCCGCTGATCATCGAGCCCGGCAGCGACGAGAACGCCGTCCGCATCGTTGCCTCTCAGGAAGACCGAATCATGCTCGGCACCGGTGACAACTTCTACGCGACAGCGATCCCCGATGCCAGCGTGATCAAATGGCAGGTTTTCCGTCCAGGCAAACCGCTGAAAGACCCGGTTACCAAGGAGATCCTCGCGCATGAAGCCTTTTTCCTCGGCAGCGCCGAACTGACGCGTCCGGGCGAGCCCGCCAATCTCCGGGTCACCTTGGCCAAGGAAGAAATTACCCGTGGTGACCGCCTGTTGCCAGCGCCGAAGCCGGAAATTCTGACTTACATTCCGCATGCCCCCACTGAAGCCATTGATGCCCGAATCGTATCGATTTATGGTGGTTTGACGGAAGGCGGCGTCAATTCCGTCATCGCGATCAACCGTGGCAAACGCGATTCCCTTGAAATCGGCCATGTCCTGGCTCTGTCCCGCACCCGCGTCGCCGTCAATGTCGATCCGGACGGGCGCAAGATTGAGACACCGATTCCCGAGGAGCGCTACGGCCTGGCTTTTGTTTTCCGGACCTTCGACAGGATTGCCTATGCCCTGATCGTCCGCGCCAGCAAGTCGGTCATCATCGGAGACTTTGTCGAAAAGCCGTGAGCCAGAACAATGAATTGGCCGCCTGGTTGCGGCTGACCCTGACCCCAGGCATAGGCGGCGAGACGCAGAGGAAGCTTCTCGCCGCTTTTGGTTTACCGGAAGCGATCCTTGCCGCCGGTCGTCTGGCTGTGCGTAGCGTTGCCGGCGAACGCGGCGATGCCCTGTTTGATTTTGACCCGAGCGAAGCCGTTGACCGCAGCATCGCCTGGAGCGAGCAGCCCGGCAATCACATCATCACCCTGGCCGACCCCGCCTATCCCCCGGCACTACTGGAAATCGCCGATCCGCCGACGCTGCTCTACCTTCGTGGCAACCCGGCCCTGCTGCAACGCCGTGGGGTCGCCATGGTCGGCAGCCGTAACGCCACGCCTCAGGGCCTGCAAACCGCTGAAAGCTTCGCCAGGGCGTTGGCCAGCCAGGGGCAGTGCATCATCAGCGGCCTGGCCTTGGGTATCGATGCCGCCGCCCATCGTGGGGCACTGGCCGCTGGCGGCGATACGGTCGCCGTCATTGGCACCGGCGCCGACCGCCTGTACCCGGCACGCAACAAGGAATTGGCGCTGGCGATCATCGAGCGCGGCGCCATGGTGTCGGAATTTCCCCTGGGCACCCCGTCGATTGCCAACAACTTCCCACGACGTAACCGGATCATTTCAGGATTGGCGCGCGGTGTTCTGGTCGTCGAAGCTGCCCCCGAAAGCGGCTCCCTGATCACCGCCCGACTAGCCGCCGAGCAAGGCCGCGAGGTTTTTGCCATTCCCGGCTCGATTCATTCACCGGTAGCGCGCGGCTGTCACAAGCTGATCAAACAAGGCGCCAAACTGGTCGAAACAGCGGCTGATGTCATTGAAGAACTGGGCTCACCGGAGGCCACCTGGTTCCCGCCGCCAGTACCACCAAGTGAACCCCGGACACAGACCGAAGACCCGCTGCTCGCCGCCCTCGGCCACGATCCTTGCAGCCTCGATGATCTGGTTGAACGCACCGGACGCCAGGCCGGAGCATTACTGCCGGAACTGCTGACGCTCGAACTTTCCGGCCTCATCGCGCCGCTTCCCGGCAATCGTTTTCAGCGTCTCTGCTGAACCTCCATATTAGTAGACGGCTTGCCAATCCGAGCAAGCCGCACTTATCATGCCCCGGCACCCCTACAGGCAGAACCCATGACAAAAAAGCTGATCATCGCCGAAAAACCCTCCGTCGCCAGCGACATCGCCAAGGCTATCGGCGGGTTTACCAAGCACGACGACTACTTCGAGAGCGAGCACTATGTGCTGTCGTCGGCCATCGGCCATCTGCTCGAACTGGCCTGTCCCGAAGAATTCGAGGTCAAGCGCGGCAAATGGTCTTTTGCTCACCTGCCGGTTATTCCGCCGCATTTCGCCCTCAAACCGATTGAAAAAACCGAATCGCGCCTGAAGCTGCTGAGCAAGCTGATCAAACGCAAGGATGTCGAGGGCCTGATCAATGCCTGTGACGCGGGACGAGAAGGTGAATTGATCTTCAATTACATCGCCCAGAGCTGCGCCACGAAAAAACCGGTGCTGCGCTTGTGGCTGCAATCGATGACGCAGCAGGCCATCCGCGACGGTTTCTCGCGCCTGCGCAACGGCCACGAAATGCAAGGCCTGGCCGATGCCGCCGTGTGCCGCTCCGAATCCGACTGGCTGGTCGGCATCAACGGCACGCGGGCGATGACCGCCTTCAATTCCAAGACCGGCGGCTTCCACCTGACCACCGTCGGCCGTGTGCAGACGCCGACGCTGGCCATCGTCGTCGAACGCGAAAAGAAAATCCGCGAGTTCAAGCCCCGCGCCTATTGGGAAGTTGAGGCCGAATTTGCCGCCAAGGCCGGCAGCTACACCGGCAAGTGGTTCGACGAAGGCTTCAAGAAAGCAGACGACGAACACGCCCGTGCTGACCGTCTGTGGGAAGCCAAGCGTGCCGATGCCATCCGCGCCGCCACGCTTGGCAAGCCCGGCCTGGTCACCGAGGAAGCCAAGCCGGAAACCCGGATGTCGCCGCTGCTTTTCGACCTCACCAGTCTGCAGCGCGAAGCCAACAGCCGCTTCGGTTTCTCGGCCAAAACCACGCTCGGCCTGGCCCAGGCGCTGTACGAAAAGCACAAAGTCCTGACCTACCCGCGGACCGACTCGCGCTGCCTGCCGGAAGACTACCTGCCAACGGTCAAGGAAACCCTCGAAGTATTAACCGGCCAAGGCGCCGGCAAGGGGCACGACGAAGTCCTGCTTGCCCGCTACGCGCCGTTCGCGCATCAGATCCTGGCGCGCAACTGGGTCATTCCCAACAAACGCATTTTCAACAATGCCAAGATCAGCGACCACTTCGCGATCATCCCGACGCCGCAAGCGCCGAAGAATCTCAACGAAGCTGAACAAAAGCTCTACGATTTCGTCGTCAAGCGCTTCCTGTCGGTGTTTTTCCCGGCCGCCGAATACATGGTCACCACGCGCATCACGCGCGTTGAAGGCCTGCCCTTCAAGACCGAGGGCAAGGTGCTGGTCAACCCGGGCTGGCTGGCGGTGCATGGCAAGGAAGGCCAGGAAGGCACCGAAGGCAATCTGGTTGCGGTAGACGCCGGCGAGAAGGTCAAAGCCGAAGAAGTCACGGTCAAGGCCAACGAAACCAAGCCACCACCGCGCTACTCGGAAGCCACGCTGCTCTCGGCCATGGAAGGCGCCGGCAAGATGGTCGACGACGAGGAACTCAAGGCGGCGATGGCCGGACGCGGTCTCGGCACACCGGCAACGCGCGCCCAGATCATCGAAAATCTGATCGGCGAGCAATACATGCTGCGCGAAGGTCGCGAACTGACGCCAACAGCCAAGGCCTTCTCGCTAATGACCCTGCTGACCGGGCTCGGCGTCAATGAACTGACACAGCCGGAACTCACCGGCGACTGGGAATGGAAGCTCGGCCGGATCGAAAAGGGCGAGTTCACGCGCGAAGAATTCATGCGCGAAATTGCCGAAATGACCCGCCACATGGTCGAGCGCGCCAAGAGCTACGAGGCCGACACGATTCCTGGCGACTTCGGCGTCCTGCTCGCCCCTTGCCCGAAATGTGGCAGCCAGATCCGTGAAACTTACAAGAAGTTTCATTGCAGCGGCTGCGAGTATTCGCTGTGGAAAATTGTCGCCGGTCGCCAGTTTGAACCTGCCGAAATTGACATACTGCTGACCGAAGGCCAGATCGGCCCGCTAATCGGCTTCCGCAACAAGATGGGCCGCAGTTTTTCTGCCGCCATCAAGCTCAATGCCGAACAATTGCCGGAATTCGATTTTGGCCAGGACAAGGCCGACGATGAAAATGCCGAACCGGTCGATTTTTCCGCGCAAGAAAGCCTGGGCCATTGTCCGAAATGCCAGGGCAATGTCTATGACCACGGCAGTACCTACGTCTGCGAAAAGTCCGTCGGTCCGGGCAAGAGCTGCGATTTCCGTTCCGGCAAGATCATCCTGCAACAGCCGATTGAAGCCGCCCAGATGCAAAAGCTGCTGGCTGACGGCAAGACCGATCTGCTCAGGGAGTTCGTCTCGAACCGCACCCGCCGCAAGTTCTCGGCCTATCTGGTCGTCCAGGCCGGCAAGGTAGGTTTTGAATTCGAGAAGAAGGTTGCCAAGCCCAAGGCCCCGGCAAAGAAGAAGAGCGAAGCCAAAGCCGAGGCCTGAAGCACTTCAGCCCGCGACCAAAAAGCCCGTGAATTCCGCTTCACGGGCTTTTTCACATCAGGCAGCGCGTCGGGCAAGCTGGCGACGGCGCCACCAGACAACGAGACGCCAGGCCAGCAATGACAGCACGGCCAAGCCCAGGCCTTTGATCGCTAATCCCGGATCACGCGCCCGGCTTTCGATCAGCAAAGGCGTCTGAGCTTCCAGCCGGTAACGGCTCTCCATCAGGTAATCACCATCATCCCAGCGTGCCTCGAGCTGCCAGGCCTCGCCTTCAACCGCTCGCCATTCTGTGCGCAAGCCGCCATCGTTCAAGCGGCCGCTCCCCGGCCCGGACCACAAATGCAGCGCCGGATCACTTTGCCTTTCCTCAGCCAGCTCACGGTAAAGAATCACCCGTGCCTGAGGCTGCTGAATGCTAGTCACGACAATCGGTCGGTACGGCAGCCAGGCGCCTTGGTTTGCGGGGGTCCAAGGAGCGAAAAAATACAAAACCCAGGTCCAGGCCAGACTCAGGCCAATCAGCAGCAGCAAGCCCAAAAGCAGACGAGCAATGGATTTGAACAGAACTAACAGCCAGCGCATCGCGTCCTCCCAAAATCATGAGGTTCCACGTGAAACCCTAACGAACGGTCGTTGTCCCCGGCAATTGGCAGGCCAGTAGCGCAGCACGCACGGCATCGATGGCTTGCGGGCGAGGAAAGGTCACGCGCCAGACTAGGCCTACCGTGCGCTGTGGTTGCACGCCAGCGAAGGGCAAGACTCGCACCATGGGCTCGCGCTCGATCAACGGATCGGCGGCCGTACTCGGCATCACCGCCACGCCAGCACCGCTGGCGACCATGTAACGGATGGTTTCCAGCGAACTGCCTTCCAGCGAATGTTCCAGCGCATCTGGCGCAGTCAGACGCGGACAGGATTCGAGCACCTGGTCACGAAAGCAGTTGCCTTGCCCGAGCAACAGCAAATTCTGGCCATCAAGCTCATCCGGCAGCACGTCGCTACGCACTGCCCAGGGATGGACGGAGGGTACGACGACACGGAAAGGCTCGTTGTATACCGCCTGGGCAACCAGCCCCGGTTCGGCGAAGGGCAAGGCGATCACGATAACGTCCAGCTCGCCAGCCTTCAAGGCCGGAATCAGGTTGCCGGTGAAATCTTCCTTGAGAAACAGCGGCATTTTCGGCGCTTCGCGGCTGAGCGCGGGAATCAGCTGCGGCAGCAGGTATGGGGCAATGGTGTAAATGATCCCGACGCGCAGCTGGCCGCTCATCGGGTCGCCGCTGGCTTCGGCGATTTCCTCGAGCTTGACCGCTTCTTCGAGGACGCGCCGGGCCTGGGCGACGATACGCTCGCCCAGCGCGGTAATGCGCACATCGCTGGCCGCCCGCTCGAACAGCGCGGCCCCCAGCTGACCTTCAACTTTCTTCAAGGCTACCGACAAGGTCGGCTGGCTGACGTGGCAACTTTCCGCTGCCTTACCGAAATGGCGCTCTCTAGCCAGGGCTACGATGTAGCGCATTTCGGTCAGGGTCATAGCGTTTTCACCACATTTTCGAGGTCGACCGCAGAAAGCCAGCGCCACTCGCCCGGCTTGAGATCCGCCGGCAAAACCAGGCTGCCCACCGCCTCACGGTGCAGCGCTTCGACGCGATTGCCGACTGCCGCAACCATGCGTTTGACCTGGTGGTACTTACCCTCGGTCAGCGTCAGGCGCAGCAGATTCGGCTCGACGATTTCAGCACCGGCCGCAACAATCGGCTCGGGTTCATCGTTGAGCAACACGCCAGCCAGCAATTGCTCAATCTGCGCCGCATCCAGCGCGTGCTTGGTCGTCGCCAGATAGACCTTCGGCAGCTTGCGCTTGCCGGACGACAGCACGTGGTTCAGCTGGCCATCGTCGGTAATCAGCAAAAGCCCGGTGGTGTCTTCATCGAGTCGGCCAATCGGCTGCACGCCCCGCTCAAGCAGCGGCACCGGCAGCAGTTCAAGCACGCCCAGGTGGTGCTGCGGCTTGCGCGAACATTCGTAGCCGGCTGGCTTGTTCAGCATCAGCGTCGCCGATTCGCAATACGGCCAATCGACACCGTCGACGGTAAAAATCAGCCCATCAGTAGGAAACTCGGCAAACGGATTAACGCAGATTTCGCCATTGATGGCGACGCGTTCGTGCCGAACCAGTGCCCGGCACGCCTTGCGTGTTCCGAAGCCATGTTTTTGGAGTAGTCGTTCAAGTTGCATAGGAGGAATGCTAACATCGGGCCATGAATTTCGAACATCTCATCGCCATCAACGACCCCGAGAATCCGCTGATCATGCCCCTGACGCGTGAGCAACTGTGGCAAGGACTACAGCACCGGGTCGACAATCCCATCCCCTTCCTGCCTGGCCTGGAAGCCTGTACCCCGCTCGAACGCACCGCCGATTACCTGCTCCGCGAGCTGGATTTCGGCCCGGCAACGATCCAGGACAAAGTGACCCAGCACAACATGCACTGGGTGCGCTTTGAAATCCTGCCCAGCGAACAGCACGCCGGCGGCAGCCTGACCATCACCATCGAAGAACCGGAACCGGCCTTCCTCTTCCTGCGCTTCGCCTACACCAGCAATTTCGCCAGCAACCCCAATTCCGAAGACCGGGCTTACATCGAATACGTGAAGTCGGCCTATCACCAGTCCGATATCGACTGCGTGCGCATCATCCGCAGCCTCGCCGCCCAGGGTATGCCGCAGTAAAAACGCAATGGCCTGGCACTCGTCCCGGCCATTGCTGGATTCTTGAGCCCATGAACGACGTTTCACCCATCAACATCCGCATCGACGCGCTAGCTCCAGAATTCGTCGACGCCGCGCGGCAACTCGCCGAACAACTGCAACTCCCGATGAGCGGCGACGCCGAATTTGCGCTGCAACTCGGTACTTCCGGACTGCAACTGCAGGAGCTCGGCGAGGCTGCAGCCGGCGCTGTGCGCGTCGATTTCGTTGAAGGCGCACTGGCCCATCGTCGCCAGCACGGCGGCGGCAGCGGCCAGATGATCGCCAAGGCGGTCGGCATCCAGCCCGGCGTTCGTCCGCGGCTGCTCGATGCCACCGCCGGCCTCGGCCGCGATGGCTTCGTGCTGGCCCAGCTTGGTTGCGAAGTCACACTGATTGAACGCCAGCCGATCATTGCAGCCCTGTTGGCCGACGGTCTCCAACGCGGCCTGAGCGATGAAGAAGTGCAACCGATCATGCAACGCATGCAATTGCTGAGCGGCAACGCCATTGAACTGATGCAAAACTGGTCGGGCGAAGCGCCGCAGGTGATTTACCTCGACCCGATGTTTCCGCACCGCGACAAGAGCTCGCTGGTCAAAAAGGAAATGCGCGTCTTCCGCCCCTTGGTCGGCGCCGATGACGACGCACCAGCCTTGCTCGCCGCCGCCTTGGCGCTGGCCAGCCACCGCGTCGTCGTCAAACGCCCGCGCAAGGCCCCGAGCATCGCCGGCCAGCAACCCGGCTACGCGCTCGAAGGCAAGTCCAGCCGCTTCGACATTTATCCGAAGAAAGCCCTGAAAACCAGGGCGGCCTGAGCCCGGAAACTTGCCCCGAAGGCAAAACGGACACTTCGGTTTTTTCTGAGAGTTGCATCAATTTCGTCCGCTAGACAAGTCCGACAACAAGCGTAGGATAGGTAGCTCGTTCTGTCCCAAGGAGGCTTGTCCGATGAAGTCGAAGTTCTCGATTGAGCGTGGCGCGGCGTATCTCTGCGTCAAACTGGGTGAAGTGGTCACCGCCATGCAGCAGGTTGCGATGGTCAAGGGTCACCCGATGTGGGAAGTTGAAATGGCCAATGGCCCCAACAAGAAGCGCTACATTGTTCCAGCGCGAGCCTTGAATCCCCTCAGCCCGACCTGACAGACAACAAAAAGCCGAAGATTTCCATCTTCGGCTTTTTTACGGTCAACGCCCTGAAAAGGGCAAAAACCAGTTTTACGCGACGCCCTGCGACGCGAGGTAATCTTCGTAGCCGCCGAGGTAATCGACGATCTTGCCGTCGCCCTTGACTTCCAGCACGCGGGTGGACAGCGAGGAAACGAATTCGCGGTCATGCGAGACAAAGACCAGCGTGCCGGGGAATTTTTCCAGGCCGCTGTTGAGCGCTTCAATCGATTCCATGTCCAGGTGATTGGTCGGCTCGTCCATCAGCAGCACGTTGTGCTTGGACAGCATCAGCTTGCCGAACAACATGCGGCCCTGCTCGCCGCCGGAGATGACCTTGACCGCCTTCTTGACGTCGTCGCCGGAGAACAGCAGCCGGCCGAGCGTGCCACGAATCAGGGTTTCCAGGTCGCCGCCTTCGTCGATGGTGGCGCGGGCATAACCGGCGATCCAGTCGGTCAGGCTTTCGTCACCGGCAAACATCGCGCTGTGGTCCTGGGCGTAATAGCCGGGATAGGCCTTTTCCGCCCACTTCATGGTGCCGAATTGCGCTTGCAGTTCGCCCATCAACAACTTCAGGAAGGTCGTCTTGCCGACGCCGTTTTCACCGATCACGGCGATTTTCTCGCCAGCGTTGATGGTCAGGCTCAGGTTGTTGAAAATCTTGCGCGCGGAGCCTTCGTAAGCGAAGGAGAGGTTTTCGATCTCGACGGCCTGGCGGTGCAGCTTCTGCTTTTCGTCGTAATCGAAACGGATCCACGGGTACTGGCGCGATGACGGCTTGACGTCTTCCGGCTTGAGCTTTTCGATCAGCTTGACGCGGCTGGTCGCCTGCTTGGCCTTGGACGCATTGGCCGAGAAGCGGCGGACGAAGGTCTGCAGTTCGGCGATGCGTTCCTTGGCCTTGGCGTTGGCGTTCGACTGCCGTTCGCGGGCCTGTTGCGCGGCTTCCATGAAGTCGTCGTAGTTGCCAGCGTAGGTCGTGATCTTGCCGTAATCCAGGTCGGCCATGTGGGTACAGACCTGGTTCAGGAAGTGGCGGTCGTGGGAGATGATGATCATCGTCGACTCGCGATTGTTGAGCACGTCCTCCAGCCAGCGAATGGTGTTGATATCGAGGTTGTTGGTCGGTTCGTCGAGCAGCAGGATGTCCGGGTTAGCGAACAGCGCCTGACACAGCAGCACGCGCAGCTTCCAGCCGGGGGCGACCTGGCTCATCGGGCCATTGTGCTGTTCGGTCGGGATGCCGACGCCAAGCAGCAGTTCGCCGGCACGCGATTCGGCGGTGTAGCCGTCGTATTCGCCGACCTTGCCTTCGAGTTCGGCGGCGCGCATGTATTCGTCTTCCGTCGCTTCCGGATTGGCGTAGATCGCGTCACGTTCCTGGATCGCCGACCACAGCTCCTCGTGGCCCATCATCACGACGTCGAGCACGCGCATGTCTTCGTAGGCGAACTGGTCCTGCTTGAGGTAGGCCATGCGCTCATGCTTCTCTTTCGAGACGTTGCCGGCCGACGAATCGAGGGCGCCGCAAAGGATCTTCATGAAGGTCGATTTACCCGCGCCATTGGCGCCGATCAGACCATAGCGATAGCCTTCGCCGAACTTGACGTTAACGTTTTCAAACAGGGGCTTGGCCCCGAACTGCATGGTGATGTTGGCGGCGACGAGCACGGCGTATCCGATCTGCAAATAGCGGTAAAACGAAGGGGGGAATTTTACCTGTTTTCAAGGGGTTGACCGTGGGAGCCGCCCCATTTTTGTGCACTGCGGTGTAAGATTTGCGGCCACAACAATAACCCTCGGGACAAGAGACAGCACATGGTTCCCCACCTGACTACCGCCCTCACCGGACCGCTCCTTGAACTGGAGCGCCGTTTCCTCGCGGCCAGCCCGCAGATCGAACACTGGCTGCGTGGCCAGTGGCTGGAGCACACGCCGCCGTTCTATTCGTCGGTCGATTTGCGCAATTCCGGCTTCAAGCTGGCGCCGGTTGATACCAATCTGTTCCCCGGCGGCTTCAACAACCTCAATCCGGCTTTCCTGCCACTGTGCGTGCAGGCAGCGATGAGCGCCATCGAGAAATTTTGCCCGGAAGCACGCAGCCTGCTGCTGATTCCGGAAAACCACACGCGTAATACCTTTTACTTGCAGAACGTCGCGCAAATTGCCGCGATCCTCAAGCAAACCGGCCTCAATGTGCGCATTGGTTCGCTGATCCCGGATCTTGCCGAACCGACCCCGGTGGATCTGCCCAACGGCCAGCAACTGCTGCTCGAACCGCTGGTGCGCAATGGCAACCGTCTCGGCGTCGCCGGTTTCGAGCCCTGCGCAATCCTGCTCAACAATGATCTCTCGGCCGGCATTCCGCCCATCCTGCAGAATCTCAACGAACAGTTCGTGCTGCCGCCGGTGCATGCCGGCTGGGCCGTACGGCGCAAGTCCAACCACTTCGCCGCCTACGATCAGGTCGCCAATGATTTCGCCAAGGAAATCGGCATCGACCCGTGGCGTATCAACCCGGCCTTCTCGGTCTGCCGCAGCATCAATTTCCACGAGCGTCAGGGCGAGGAATGCCTGGCCGCCAACGTTGCCGCCGTGCTCGACATCGTCAAGGAAAAATACAAGGAATACGGCATCGACGAGACGCCCTACGTCGTCGTCAAGGCCGATGCCGGCACCTATGGCATGGGCGTAATGACCGTGCGCAACGTTGATGAGGTCATTGCGCTGAACCGCAAGCAACGCAACAAGATGAGCGTGGTCAAGGAAGGTCTGGAAGTCTCGGAAGTGCTGATCCAGGAAGGCGTGCATTCCTTCGAGACGCTCAACGAGGCGGTCGCCGAGCCGGTGATTTACATGATCGACCGTTACGTCGTCGGCGGTTTCTACCGCGTCCATACCGGCCGCGGCAAGGACGAAAACCTCAACGCGCCGGGCATGCATTTCGAGCCGCTGGCCTTCGAGACGGGCTGCAATTTCCCCGACTACCGCTGCGGCAATCCCGATGCGCCGCCCAACCGTTTCTATGCTTACGGCGTCGTCGGTCGCCTGGCCTGTCTGGCCGCCGCCATCGAGCTCGAACGCACTGCACCGGAAGAGGCCTGAGCCATGCAAGCAGCGCAGACCTCACCCGCAGGCCGGCCGCTGCAACTGGCCTTTGTGCTTGATCCCTTGGCGACGCTGAAGGCCACTAAGGATTCATCAATCGCCATGATGCGCGCTGCCCAGGCACGCGGCCATGCCGTCTTTGCCATCGAAGCGCAAACGCTAGGCTGGCAGGGCCAAGTTGGCGGCGAGGCCATCGCCCTGACACTGTCCGACGATGACCGTGACTGGTATCGCGAAACGGCGCGCAGTCGCCGGCCACTGGCCGATTTCGACGCGGTGGTGATGCGCAAGGATCCACCCTTCGATTTCGAATTCCTCACCGCGACCTGGCTGCTTGAACGCGCCGAGGCCGAAGGCGCCCGCGTCTTCAACCGGCCACGCGCCTTGCGCGACCATTCGGAAAAACTGGCGATCCTGGAATTTGCCCATTTTGCCCCGTCGACCGCAGTAACGCGCGATGCCGGGCAAATCGGGCAGTTCATCGACGCCGAGGGCGACGTCATCCTCAAGCCGCTCGACGGCATGGGCGGCAGCCAGATTTTCCGCGTCCGCCGCGACGATCCGAACCGCAACGTCATCATCGAAACGCTGACGCTGGAAGGCCAGCGGACGATCATGATGCAGCGCTACCTGCCGGCGATTACCGAAGGCGACAAGCGCATCCTGCTGATCGCCGGCGAAGCGGTGCCGTTTTGCCTGGCACGCATTCCCAAGGCCGGCGAGACACGCGGCAACCTGGCCGTTGGCGGTACCGGCGTCGCGCGGCCACTCAGCGACCGCGACCGCGAAATCGCCAGCGCACTCGGTCCGACGCTTTTCGCACGCGGCCTGCTGCTGGTCGGTCTCGACGTCATCGGCGAGCAACTCACCGAAATCAACGTCACCAGCCCGACCTGCATGGTCGAAATCTGCCAGCAGACCGGCTTCGACGCTGCTGCTGCCTTTATTGCCGCCCTCGAAAACGCATGCGCCTCCTCGCCGCCGCCCTGCTCTGCCTGATCCTCGCCGCCTGCAGCCGCACGCCGCTGCAGGAACAGCAGGCCTATGTTTTCGGCACGCGTGTCGAAGTCATCGTTGTCAGCCCGGAAGCCGAACAGGGCCGCCTGGCGATTGCCGCCGTACTGCGCGAATTCGACCGCCTGCACCGGGCTTACCACGCCTGGCAGCCGTCGGAACTGATGGATCTGAATCTGGCCATTGCCGCGGGTCGACCGCAAAAAGTCACGCCGGAGCTGGCGGCTTTCATCAATGAAGCCCAGAACTTTGCCAAACAGGGCGATTACCTGTTCGACCCCGGCATCGGCGAACTGATCAAGCTCTGGGGCTTCCAGGCCGATGAATTCGTCGCCCAGTTGCCGGCAGAAGCCGACATCAAGGCCTGGCTGGCCAGCAAGCCCTCGGTCGCCGACCTGCGCATCGAAGGAACGACCATCACCAGCCGCAACCGCCACGTCGCACTCGATTTCGGCGGCTATCTGAAAGGTGTCGCGCTGGATCGCGCTGCCGCCATCCTGCGCCAGCAAGGCATCAACAATGCGCTGATCAACATCGGCGGCAACATCATGGCACTCGGCAGCAAGGAAGGCCGGCCCTGGCGCGTCGGCATCCAGCATCCGCGCCAGCCCGGCCCGCTGGCCACCCTCGCGCTGCACGACGGCGAAGCCATCGGCACCTCCGGCGATTACCAGCGCTTTTTCGAACTCGACGGCAAGCGCTACGCCCATCTGCTCGATCCGCGCCGCGGCTGGCCGGCCGAGCACACCGAAGCCATCACCGTGCTGACCAGCGGCCCACAGGCCGGCACGCTGTCGGATGCCAGCTCCAAGCCAATCTTCATCGCCGGTCCGGACGGCTGGCGCGAGATGGCCAGGAAAATGCAAATTGGCATGGTTTTACGCGTCGACCGCAACAGCCACATCCAGATCACCCCAGCCCTGCGCGAACGCCTGGAATTCATCGGCACACCGCCGGAAATGAGCATCGTCGACTAAATGCCCGCTGAGCTTGCCCGCCTCCGTGACTGGCTGCAGGCCGCCGACGGCCTGTTGATCACCGCCGGCGCCGGCATGGGCATAGACTCCGGCCTGCCGGATTTTCGCGGGCCGGGCGGTTTCTGGGGCGTTTATCCGGCACTCGGGCGCGCCCGCATCGCCTTCGAAAGCATTGCCAACCCCGCCGCCTTTGCCCGCGATCCCGAACTCGCCTGGGGCTTCTACGGCCACCGCCTCGATCTTTACCGGCGTACCGTTCCGCACGAGGGCTTCGCCTTGCTGCTGGCGCTCGGCGAAAAGCTCAAGCATGGGGCACAGGTCTTCACCAGCAATGTCGATGGCCAGTTCCAGACCGCCGGCTTCGCGGCCGAACAGGTCTGCGAAGTGCATGGCTCGATCCATTACCTGCAATGCACGATGGGCTGCCGCGAGAAAATCTGGCCTGCCGATAGCTTTGTTCCCGACCTTGATAACGACAACTGCCGGCTGCGCAACCCGCCGCCGAGCTGCCCGCACTGTGGCGCACTGGCGCGTCCGAACATCCTGATGTTTGGCGACTGGGAGTGGATCGAACGCCGCACGGCGCTGCAATATCGCCAGCTGCAAACCTGGCTGGCCAAGGTCGAACGGCCGCTGTGCATTGAAATTGGTGCCGGCAGCAACATCCCGACGGTCCGGCGTTTTTCTGAAGAGCACGCCTGGCGTCTGGTACGCATCAATCCCGGCGAGCCCGATGTCCCCGATGCTCAAAGCGGACTGTCGCTGGCGCTCGGCGGACTGGCGGGCATCAAGGCGCTGAACGCAGCCCTGGCCGCCTAGTTATTCCGGATTCCGCGAATCGATGCTCAGCGTGACCGGCCCATCATTGACCAAGGCCACCTGCATGTCCGCGCCAAAAACCCCCGTCGGCACCGGCTTGCCCAGCGCCGCCGACAGCTTGTCGACAAAACGCTGAAACAGCGGCCCGGACACATCGCCCCGCGCCGCCCGGCTCCACGAGGGGCGATTGCCTTTTTTGACCGAGGCGTAAAGGGTGAATTGCGACACCGCCAAAATCTCGCCGCCAGCCTCCTGAACGCTGTGGTTCATGACCCCCTCGGCATCGGCAAACAAGCGCAGGCGAACGATCTTGCCAGCCATCCAGTCCAGATCGCGCTCTTCATCAGCCTCTTCGAAACCAGCCAAGACCAGTAAGCCGGCAGCGATCCGGCCGCTGACGTCGCCCTCGACCGTCACTGAAGCCTCTTTGACCCGCTGAATAATTACGCGCATTGCTGCCCTTTCATGACCGGCTGAAAAAGCGGCAATCTACTACGAATCGGCGGGGTGCCAAGGGTAACGGCAAGCAGCAGCGCGGTGATTTTTGCCCTTTTGCGAGGGTTGACCGCAAAAGCGTTGAATCAGCGACGCAGCCGACGTTTCAGCAGGAAAAAGCCGGCCAAAGTTGGCAGCAAGGTGCCGAAAAAGACCGCCATGAAGGTCGCCGAGAAATCGTCGGGGCTGCGGCTGGCGAAGTACATCGCCAGCGCCAGCTCGAGCAGCATCAGGACATTGACGGCGATGACCAGCGCCGCCTGTTTCAGGTCCAGCGGCGAGTTATCCACAGGCTCCATGCGCGGCCGCTCACTTCTTGAAAATGTCGGTTTGCGTGATATTCATGAAGCGTTGCGCCTTGCCGGCTTCGCGGTAATAGATCCGCACCTCGTCGCCGGCCTCCCAGATCGCGTTCGGCAGGGCCTGGGCGGTTTCGGGCCAACGCAGGGTCTCCAGGACTTTCTGGCGCGATGAATAAAGGGTGATGGTCTTCGCCTCGCCATCAATCAGCGGGAATTTCTTGCCCTTAATCAGCGGATCGTTCGGCCCGACCTCGGTCTTGCGCTCGAGCGACTGGTAGTCGATGGTCTTGAAGGCCACGCTGTCCGG
Source organism: Azonexus sp. (assembly GCA_030824535.1). GTDB lineage: Bacteria > Pseudomonadota > Gammaproteobacteria > Burkholderiales > Rhodocyclaceae > Azonexus. The sequence goes on from JAVBXO010000425.1 coordinate 28,888, forward strand.
ATCGAAATAGACGATCTGCTGCTTCTCGATATCCAGCTTCATGCGTCGCCCGGCCTTGGGCAGTGGCCCGGTTTCCTGAGGGCCGTCAGGCAGGGTATAGGTGATCGGCGGCAGCTGGGTATATTCGGGACGCAAGGCATCCGCCCGGCTATCGCGGATGATGCTGACCTGGCGTTTATTCGGGTCAAAAGCGATGACGCGCCCCTGCTCCACCTGCCCCGATTCACTGCAGCCAGCAAGCAGCAAAAATCCGGCGATTGCCACGAATCGCGCCCAAAAACCTGTTTTTTCCAGCATGTGATTCCCTTGTTGCCCAGACAAACAATATCGACTCAATTGGCTCAGGACCGGGCCTTGTTCAGCGCAATTTCCCGACGAGCACCCTGCACCATTTTGATGGTGATATAGATTGAAAGCGCACTGACCAGTCCAAGCACGAGAATCGTCGCCAAGGTATTGCAGACATCGTAGAGATCCGGAAAGTAGGTCGGCAGGAGCTTGAGCAGCACCGAAACAAAACAGCCAACGACCGCCCAGCCGAAAGCGATACGGATACCGTAGCCCTTGATGTACTTGGTGGCCACCGAACCGACCTGCGCGCCGATGGCGGCGCCGACTAGCATGATGACGGCGGCAACCAGTTCAACGCGGCCCTTGAAGGTATAGGTCGCAGCGCCGTACAAGCCGGAAATCATGACTTCGAAAAGATCGGTACCAACGGCAATGTGCGTCGGGCAGCCAATCAGGTACATCAGCGCCGGCATGCGGATCAGCCCGCCACCGATGCCGAGAATCCCGGCCAGCCAGCCGGTGATCAGGGCCACCATGACCGGTAGCCAGACCGAACAGGTGATCCCCGAGGTCTCGAGATGGACCATCGGGTAGAGCTTGATCTTCTGCAGGGTCTTGTGCCATTCGTGGCCGGTTTCCAGCAGGTTAACTTCCCGGCCGGCCGCCAGCGCTTCCCGCTCCTTGCGCTTTTTCTTGGCAATATCAGCAAAGACGGTCCAGGCAACCGCCGCCAGCAGCACCAGATACATCCAGCGCACGACCGGGCCAACCTTGCCGATACGCTCCAGCCACATGATCATCTGCGCGCCGATTTCGAAACCGACCACCGTACCGATGATCATGATGCAGCCCAGCTTGTAATCCACATTGCCGAACTTGCCATGACGCATGGTGGAAATCAGCGATTTCCCCGCCATATGGGCGATGTCCGTGCCAATGGCAAAAGCCATCGGAAAACCAAGAATATTGAGCCCCGGCGTCACCATCCAGGCGCCGCCCATGCCAAAAAAGCCGCCAATGACGCCAACACCAAGGCCAAGAATGACCAGACCTGGCCAGAAGATTTCGACGCCGGCAATCGGCATCAATACATATAACCATTCCATGGCGCGACTACCGTTTCAAGAAGGAGGCTGGTTTGCCGGCGAACATCTCAGTGTTCCGCCAGTTCACGGGATTTCAGATCAATGCCAATCCGTTTCATCGCGAAATCGGCCAGCAGACCGAAGATGCTGCCGATCAGGGGAATCAGCACGACCGTCAGCAAGGTGAAATAGAGGTGGCTCTCGTTGTAAAGATTGGCCCACCAGCCCAAGAGGCCTGTCAGATTCCGTGAGTCGGCAACGATTACGATAGCCGCACCGCCGCCACCGGCAGCAAGCGCAGGCTCAAGACCCAGCGACAGGAATAGCATCAGCAGCGCAAGTTTTGCGAATCCGGACATTTTTCTCTTTCTCGCGTACAGATTGCGTACGCATCACGACATAAGATTTGCTAATGGTGCATCGTGGAGGACGGAAAAATAACTATCAAATTCTGCTTTGAATAGAATAATTTCTTCTATTCTGGCGCTGCTTGGGTAAGAGGGATTTGTATTTTTGAGTTGTCCCAAAGCAAAAACCCCCTACCGGGTATCCGGAGGGGGTTTTTATGTGGGGGAGCCTGGCGGTGACCTACTTTCGCGAGCGAATGCTCACTATCATTGGCGCTCATCTGTTTCACGGTCCTGTTCGGGAAGGGAAGGGGTGGGTCCAGAAGGCTATGTCCGCCAAGC
>JAVBXO010000090.1 GCA_030824535.1 Azonexus sp.
GCTAACAGCTCTAGCCCCTAACAGCTAACAGCTAATTAGTTCCGTGCCGTTTGCGGTAATTTTCGAGGAAGCGGGCGATGCGGCCGACGGCGATTTTGAGGTCGTCTTCGTGCGGCAGGAAGACCAGGCGGAAGTGGTCCGGATGCGGCCAGTTGAAACCGGTGCCTTGCACCAACAGCACTTTTTCTTCCTGCAGCAGTTCGGAAATGAAGGCTTGGTCGTCCTTGATCGGGTAAATCTTCGGATCCAGGCGCGGGAACATGTACAGCGTCGCCTTGGGCTTGACGCAGCTCACGCCGGGAATCGCCGAAATCAGGTCATGCGCGATGTCGCGCTGACGCCGCATACGCCCACCATCACCGACCAGGTCGTCGATGCTCTGATAGCCGCCCAGCGCCGTCTGGATGCCATGTTGCCCCGGCGCATTGGCGCACAGGCGCATCGACGCCAGCATGTCGAGGCCTTCGATGTAGTCCTTGGCACGACGCTTGTCGCCGGAAACCACCATCCAGCCGGCGCGATAGCCACAGGCGCGGTAATTTTTCGACAGGCCGTTGAAGGTAATGAACAGCACGTCCTCGGCCAGCGACGCGATGGAGGTATGCGTTTCACCGTCGTACAGCACCTTGTCGTACACCTCGTCGGCGTAAATGATCAGGTGGTGCTCGCGGGCGATCTGAACGATTTCCTGGAGCACGTCGTCGGGATACAGCGCACCGGTCGGATTGTTGGGATTGATGATGACAATCGCCTTGGTGTGCTTGGTGATCTTGCTGCGGATGTCCTTCATGTCGGGCATCCAGCCATTCGCTTCATCACACAGGTAGTGCCGCGGCGTACCACCGGAAAGACTGATACCGGCCGTCCACAGCGGGTAGTCAGGCGCCGGCACCAGCACTTCATCACCGACGTCGAGCAGCGCATTCATCGCCATCACGATCAGCTCGGAGACGCCATTGCCGACGTAAATGTCTTCCAGCGTCACCCCCTTGATGCCCTTTTCCTGGGTGTAATGCATGATCGCCTTGCGCGCCGCGAAAATCCCCTTGGAGTCGGTATAGCCTGCGGCATTCGGCAGATTGCGAATGATGTCCTGCTGGATTTCTTCAGGCGCATCAAAGCCGAACGCGGCGAGATTGCCGATGTTCAGCTTGATGATCTTGTGACCTTCCTCTTCCATCTGCTTGGCCTTCTGCAGCACGGGGCCGCGAATGTCGTAGCAGACGTTGGCGAGTTTGGCGGACTTCTTGACTTGTTTCATGAACGCATTCCGGATTGGCGGCGACTGGCCAAAGGTATAATCCTACTTTAGCAGCGAGAAAATGGCTAGAATCCTTTGCCCATGCGGCATTAGAGGGAATTTGCACGCCATTTCCCGGGCAATGGAGAAGAAAAAACGGCCAAAACCCTGCCCAATCCGGTCAATCCCAATGCCCTCAAGCAGACAAGTCCCCGAGGACCGATTCACTCGCCTCCCCCATTCGACTTGTTCGCCCAAAAACACGCCAAATTCAGCAGAGCAAGCATGTAATCGCGACTGAGGCACACAGGGAAACAGGCCTGAACCCCGAGAAAATCAGGGTCCAGGCCTGCCGGGAAAATGGAATTAAGCCGATGCTCCGGAAACGGGGAATGATGCGCCCCCGCCGACGCACGAAGCCAGCGGATGAAGCTATGCCGGGAGCAGATCCATGAGCTTAACCAGCACACCCGTCGGGCGCAGCATGAAAACCTCTCCAGTTGCGGCGCCGGTAATACAGGCTTGCGGAATATCGAAACGGGCGCGCGGAGCGTGCGCGTTTTCCGGAAAACGCTCTGCAAGTTTGGGAGAAGGCAAGCCCCAGCTGACCTCGGTCATTCCCAAAGCATCTTTAAGATAGAATTTCAGGCCATGTTCACTGATGCCGGCATCCAGCATAAAAATCCCGGACAGATTAAAAGTTACATCGCCCTGGTTGACGACAGGCTTGCATTCCGGAGATACCCAGACATGCGTCAACTCCTCTGGCAACTCCTTTCTCAAAACAACCTTGACATCACTCACTGCCGCTGATTCAGGCAATGCTTTCTCAGCGAATGCCTTTTGCCATTCCGCGATGGTTTTCTCCTGACTCAATTGCGGCAAGGCTTTGTAATCATCAGCATATACGCCCAGCAAATAATCAAGCTCGCTTCGGGAAATTGCCTCCAGACCAAGCTTCGGACCGCCGACCTGCAAGCGGGGAATCACTGGAATATCCTGCTCCGACAATGCCGGCTGCAGCCCTCCCCAATGCTTGATGAGATCATCGCGCAAATCGTTCATCGCGCTAATGTCGTAAATTTTCGAATAGATAGTCGAGTCATGGCCAAGAAAATCGACCATGGGCTGCGAGTGATGCATGATGGTCGGAACAGCCTGCTGGTACTCCGGCAATTTTTCGATGAAGTAGCGCAAGGTCGGCTTGGCTTTTAAACCCACCTCAAGACATTTGGCCCCGCCAACTTTGCTCAGATCGAGTTCTTTATGAAAAATGACGCGATTCCTATAAACACTGAGCACGCGCTTCACTGGATCCCTGGTCAGGCAAAATATAAAATAATTTTGCGCCTTTAATTTGTCAGCCTGACTTTTATCGACAATCCTGATCAGCTCAGAGCCTTCTGCCTTGAATCTCTTGTTGAAAAATGCATGAATCGGTTTTTTTTCAACGCTGGCAAAATTCTTTCCAAGCAAAATAAGATATAACCAACTAAAGAGGGAAGTACTTCCGACTTTGGGGACGTTTTCGAATGCTATTTTCAGCTTGTCAATAACGATCAATTTAAATTCCTAAATATTTTTCAAGGAGTTTTCAGCAAGTCATCGGCAAGCAAGAGCCGCTGTCACAATTACCACAGGCACCAGAAACATGGTTTGCAACATTCGGAACAACGCCGTGAATATCGGAAACACGCCAGATATATTCAAAATAGATAATCAGTAAACCCTGATTTATCGTCATTTCTTATATCGATATGTTCAATTTCCTATGTTACCTCAGGAGCAAGGCCATTCGCAACGAAGGCTGATCCGGTAAAGTTTTTGCCGTGCAAAAAGAACCCATGTCATGAATCGACCGGGCCTGCCCAATGCGCAGCGACGTTCGCGTCCGGCTAACCTGGGGCGGATGGATATCGGGATTTTTGGTTCGGGCATCCTCGATGTCATCCCAAAAGTGCTGCACGCCTTCCGCGCCGAGCATCCGGATGTGCAGATCGTGCTGCATACAATGTCGAAGAAAGAGCAGATCGAGGCGCTGCGCCAGCGGCGGATTGTGGTCGGTTTCAATCGCATGCTGGCGCCCTTGCCGGATATTTCTTCGGCGCCGGTGTCGATGGAAAGCATCATGGTGGCGCTGCACGAAACCCATCCGCTGGCGGCCAGCGCGGCGATTCCGCTGAAGGCGCTGGCCAATCAGCCGCTGATCCTCTTTCCCAGCGGCGCACGGCCGAGTTTTATCGACAAGATCTGGTCGCTGTGCGTGGCTGACGGCTTCGAGCCGACGGTGGCGCAGGAAGTCGGCGATGCGCCGACCAGCGTTGCCTTGGTTGCCGGTGGGTTTGGCATCAGCCTGGTGCCGGAAGCGGCGACCAGCTTGAGCGTGCCGGGGGTGGTTTATCGGCCGCTGGATAATGCGCCGGATGCGGTGGTTGACCTCAGCTGCATCTATCTGACCGACGATCAATCGCCGATTTTGCTGGCTTTTCTGAAGGTGATCCGGGAGTTTCGCGAGCGGAATGCGGGGGTTTAGCGGGATAAGCGGAGGTGGAGCTTTTGGGTGCTTGTCTTGATCGCTTCCGGGATGGCGCCTGGGGAACGAGTTGTCCTTGATGCAGGCGC
>JAVBXO010000203.1 GCA_030824535.1 Azonexus sp.
ACATCGAGTTCTACGTCGCCCACCTCGCACCGCCCACCCGGCGCCATGCCGACGACCCGCAAGTGCAGGCCGGCGAGAAGGCCTTTGCCGAATTCGGCTGCGCGACCTGCCACCGCCCGACGCTGCACAGCGGCCCGAACCCGCGCTTCCCTCGGCTCGCCGACCAGAGCTTCGCGCCCTACGCCGACCTGCTGCTGCACGACCTCGGCCCGGCGCTCGCCGACGGCCGCCCGGATTACCGCGCCAATGGCCGGCAATGGCGCACGCCGCCACTGTGGGGCTTCGGCCTGCTCGACCAGCTCAACGAAAACGTCGGCTTCCTGCACGACGGCCGGGCGCGCAATGCCGAAGAAGCCATCCTCTGGCACGGCGGCGAAGCCAGTCGCAGCCGCCAGCTTTATCGCAAGGCCCCGGCAAGCACGCGGGCGGCACTGCTGAGTTTCTTGCAATCACTTTAAGGAGCTGCTGATTGAATCGTCATTCCTGAATTGATCAGCAGCTCGCCTGAATCCACCGAACAACATCTCAACCGGGGAACCCCTATGCACAACCATCGCCTCCGACCACTGGCCCTCGCCCTGCTCGCCGCCTTCACCGCCGCCCAGGCCGAGGAAACCCTGCTCGGCACCGTCACCGTCCAGGCCACGCGCAATCCCGATGTCGAACTGACGCGCCCGGACAGCAGCACGCCGGCCACGATCTATCGCGTCGAGCGCGAGACCATGCGCCTGTTCGACAGCCCTGGCGGCAGCAATCCCTATACCTCCGTCGCCGAACTGCCCGGCGTCAAGATCACGACGGTCGATGCCTATGGCCTGAACAACATGCAGGGCGGCCAGAAAGGCATGCGCGTGCGCGGCGAGGTCAGCACCCACGGCGTTTCCGGCACCGTCGAAGGCTTGTCGCTGAACGGCCCCGGTCCCGGCCCCGGCTATCTCTTCCTGTTCGACAAGGAAAACATCGAGCGCATCGAATTCGCCCAGGGGCCGATTGCTGCTGATCGCGGCGGCATCTTCAACAGCTACGGCGCACTCGACAGCCGCCTGCGCTGGCCGGATGCGCAAGCCGGCGGCGAACTCAATGTCAGCATCGGTTCATCCGACTTCCAGCGCTTTCAGGCCCGTGCCGACAGCGGCGTGCTGGCCAGCGGCACCAGCCTGTTCGTGTCGACCTCAAGCAGCTCGGCCGACAAATGGCGCGGCGAAGGCGAAGGCCCGGCCAGCCGCAAGAATCTCGCCCTCGGCATCCGCCAGGAACTCGGCGACCTGCGCCTGGGGCTGCTCTACGCGCAGAACGACCAGGCCCAGCACAATTACAAAGCGCTGACCTACACCCAGGCCCGCGATCTCGATCATTACCGCAAGTACGACTACGGCACTTCGCCGGCCAACGCCGACTACTACGATTACAACCGTCAGGATTTCCGCAACCAGGCCGTAATCGGCGACATCCGCTACCGCTTCTCGGGCGATACCAGCCTGACGATCAAGCCCTTCTACGCCCAGGAAAAAGGCTATTACCTGTACGCCGGCAGCGCCGCCAACCAGGCGTTGAAGTGGTTGATCGACCACGAGACCTACGGCGTCAGCAGCGAATTCGCCACGCGCCTGGCCGACACCGATCTGAAATTCGGTCATTCCTGGACGTCGACCGCACCACCGGGGCCGCCGACCGCCCGCCAGCAATTCCAGATCGTCAATGGCAAGCTGGTTTTCCAGCAATGGGCGCTGCTCTCCGATCTCGTCGACCGGCATGAATTCAACGTCTTCTACGCCAGCGCCCAGCGCCGTTTCGACGCGCTGACGCTCAACGGCAGCCTGCGCCAGGTGCGCGAAACCCTGCCCGGCATCGACGCCTACAAGGCAGGCAGCGCAACCGCCGGCGCGGCCTGGGATGTGCCGCTCGAAATAGCCATCGCCAAGGCCAGCAAAGACCCCGTGCGCAGCGTCAGCAGCCGCAGTTTCGACAAATTGCTGCCGCAACTCGGCGCCAGCTACGCCTTCAGCCCGGCGGTCGAATTGCGCATCAATGCCGGCCAGACGCTCGGCGGCCCGTCCTTTGATGCCTTCAACCAGGCACCGGCCGGCGGCATCATGCGCAGCCAGCAATACTGGGATCAACTGCGGCCGGAAGTCGCCACCGGCGTCGATCTCGGCCTGCGCCTGCGCTTCGACGACGTTTATCTCGACCCGACGCTGTATTACTCGCGTTCGCGGGACAAGGCGATCAGCGTCTTCAGCCCGACGACCAATACGGTGTACTCGCAAAACATCGGCAAGACCGAAGCCAGCGGCCTGCAACTCGCTGCCGGCTGGACGGCAAGCAACCATCTGCAACTGCTCTCGGCTTTCTCGTACAGCCGCTCGACTTTCATCGATGACGTGCGCACTACCGGCGGCGCGCTGCTACCGGTCGCCGGCAAGCAATTGCCCGACGTGCCGCGGGTCATGGGCAATGTCGGCGCGGTGTGGCGTTACGGCAAATTCAGCGCTGCCCCGATGCTGCAGTACGTCGGCCCGCGCTGGGCGACCAGCACCTATGACCAGCGCGTCCCCGGCTACTGGCTCGCCGATCTCAATCTCGGCTACAGCGAAAAAGCCGCCTGGGGGCGGTGGACCGCAGCACTGGGCGTGATGAACCTGTTTGATCGCCAGTACATCGGCCAGATCAGTACCAGCGAAGTCAACACCACGGCCAATGGCGCGATCTACTACCCCGGCGCGCCGCGCACGGTGGTCGCGTCCTTCGGCCTGAAATTCTGAGGAGTCCCACATGCGCTTCCCCCTGTTTTCCCTGCTCTCTGCCCTGCTGCTGACCGGACCGGCCACCGCCCGCGAGATCGTCGACATGGCCGGGCGCAAGCTCGAGGTGCCCGAACGCATCGAACGGGTCTTCGGCTCGGCACCGCCGCTCAATGTGCTGCTCCACGCCGTCGCGCCGGAAACCCAGCTCGGCCTGAGTTTTCCGGTGCCGGCCGAAGCCCGTCCCTACTTTCCCGAACGCCTGCAGACGCTGCCAGTGGTCGGCGGGATTTTTGGCATGGGCCAGCAGATGAATGCTGAAACCGTGCTCAGTCTGAAGCCGGACATCGCGCTGGCCTGGAAAAGCCCTTTCATTGACCAGGGGCGAATCGAAAGCGCCTTCGCCAAAATCGGCGTGCCGGTGGTTTTCATCCAGCTCGACACGCTCGCCGACTGGCCGGCGGCGCTGCGCTACAGCGGCCGCCTGCTCGGCCACGAAGCCAGCGCCAACGCCCAGGCAAGCTACGTTGAGGAAGCGCTGACGCGGGTCAGTAAGTTCGTTGCCGGCATCCCGGAAAAACGCCGGCCACGCGTCTATTACGCCGAAGGCCCGGACGGGCTGGCGACCGACTGCCATAGCTCCTTCCACACCGAAGCCATCGAACTGGCCGGCGGCTACAACGTCTATCGCTGCCAGCCGAAAGACCACACCGGCATGGAACGGATCAGCCTGGAACAGGTGCTGGCCTTCGACCCGGAAATCATCGTCACCCACGAACGCAACTTCGCCGCCATCGTCAGCCAGGACAGCCGCTGGCAGAACGTCCGTGCAGTCCGCGCCGGGCGCATCCAGCTGATCCCGAAATGGCCACACAACTGGATCGACCGCCCGCCCTCGGTGATGCGCGTGCTCGGCATCCAGTGGCTGGCCAATGTCTTCTACCCCAAGGAGTTCGCCTTCGACCGCTACCGCACGACGCGCGACTTCTACCAGCGCTTCCTCGGCGTCAGCCCGAATGATGCGCAGATTGATGCGCTGTTCCGCTAAATGAACTCAGGAAAATCGCATCAACGCAGCCCGGACAAGCCCCTCCCCTTTCAAGGGGGAGGCTGGGAGGGG
>JAVBXO010000300.1 GCA_030824535.1 Azonexus sp.
CGCCGCAGCTTACGGCCCGCCGCGCGTGCGCGATGTCGCCAAGGCGAGCGGTGTCGGCGAGGACAGCGTGCGCGCGTTGTTCAAACGTGTCGCCCGCTATGGCGCGGCCTACCCGGTGGCGCACGACCATTACTTCAGCGCCGAAGCCGTCGCCGATCTGGCGCAGCGTGTCGCGGCCCTCAACGCGCGCGACGGCTTTGCCCGCGCCGCCAGCCTGCGCGACGAAATCGGCGGCGGCCGCAAAGTCGCCATCCACATTCTCGAATTCTTCGACCGCATCGGCTACACTCGCCGAGTCCGCGACACGCATGTGTTGCGCGGTTCACCGGAGCAATTCGGTTCATGAACACAGGAAGAGATCGTTCCCCGGTGGGACGGCCGGTCTTCAAAACCGGCAGGACCTGTCAGACAGGTTTGGGTAGGTTCGACTCCTGCTCTCTTCCGCCAGCTTTCGCGCGGGCTGCATCCATGACTTTGTCGACGGCGCCTTGCCGTGCTGATAACCGAAATATGTCATTCCCGCGCAGGCGGGAATCCAGAAAATTCAACGAACTGGATCCCCGCCTGCGCGGGGATGACGAGTTGTTGATTTTTTCCGATTGCACTGTCTGCGGCTTGTCTTCGCGGCACAAGGCGCTTTCTCGCTGAATTCACGCGCTGATTGAATTTCCACGCTAATCACCATGGCCCACACCCCCTTCTCCGGCTCCATCCCCGATGACCGCCTCTACTGCCCGCAATACGACATGTGGGTGCAGCAAATCGCCAATGGCGAGTTGCTCATCGGCGCGACGGCTTTCGGCATTTTCCTTGCCGGCGAGATCATTGCCTTTACCAGCAAACCCAAGGGGGCGGCGGTGGCGTTTGGGCGGGGGATGGGGACGGTGGAATGCCGCAAGACCGTGCTTGCGGTGCACGCGCCCTTGAGCTTCATTTTGCTGAAGGGTAACGACGCAGCCGAGGAGCGGCCGAAGCTGGTCAATGGTGATCCTTACGGTGCCGGCTGGATGGCGCGGGTGGCGGCGACGAACTGGCTGGCGGACCAGGCCGGGCTGGTCGATGCGGCGGCGTATCGCGCCCATATCCTGACAATCGAGCCGGAGGCGAGTTTTGCCTGACAAGCTGGCACTGCTGATCTGGGCGGCGACACCGGATTGTCCGGAACTGGTCGTGACGCCGCTGGTGCATGCGCTGGCGGCGCGGGCGCTGGATGCCGAGGTGGAAATCCATTTTGCCGGGCCAGCGGTGCGGCTGCTGGTCGACGGTGTCGCCGATGCCTTGTATCCGACGCCAGCGCGGGAAAAATCGCTGGCTGAGTTTTTGCGTGAGGCGCACCAGGAAGGTGCTCGTTTTTACGCCTGCAGCATGGCGACGGCGCAATGGGTGGCGGCTGACGAATTCTTGTTGCCGTTTTGCCGCCATGCCGGCGCAACGGCCTTCATCGCCCGCACCTTGGCCGCCGACTGGCGGACGCTGACTTACTGAGCCTGCTTCAGCCGCGCTGCTGCACCCGGCGCGAAGTCTTTTTGACCGCGCCGTGGCTGAGGTCGAAATGCACGCCGAAATAGGTTTCTTCCATTGGCGGCATGCCTTCGATGCGCCATTCCCAGACTTCTTCGTTGAAATTGTCGAAAACCTGTTTCTTGCCCGGCGCACCGAGCAGGCGGCGGACGTCGTCCTTGCTCAGGCCGGGCGTAACGCGGGCGAAATTGGCCTCGGTCAGCACCTGTTCCATGCGGCTGACGACTTGGTCGAGGCCGAAGCTGATCATGTAGCAGGTCATGCCTTCCGGCTGGCGGGTGTATTCCCAGGTCGCTGTGCCGTCGTTGTTCCAGTGGATGAAACCGGGCTGGCCCATGCGCGCGCGGACTTCGGCCTGGGTGCTGAGCCCCGGCTTGATTTCCTGCAGATTGACGGCATCGCAGGCGGGCAGGGCGGCGGCAATGAGGGCGCTGGCGGCAGCGTTGATCCAGGTCGGCAGTTTCATGGGCGGGTTTCCAGCAAAAGGCAGGGTTTGCAGTTTACGCCGGCCCGGCCGGCCTTTGGTAACATCGCTTTTTGCTTATTTTCATTGATGCCAATGCAGCACCTCGCTCCCCTTGCCGCCTTTGCCTTCCTGCAAGCCCATCCGCAGGCCGTACTCATCGATTGCCGAACCGAAATTGAGCATATGTATGTCGGTCATCCGCTCGGGGCCGAGCATGTCGCCTGGCAGGAAGCGCCGGACTGGGACATCGATCCGGAATTTGTCGCCAAGGTCAAACATCTGGTGCGCGGCAACCTGCAACGGCCGGTGCTGCTGATCTGCCGCAGCGGCCATCGCTCGCTGCACGCTGCCGATGCGCTGGAAACGGTGGGTTTCGAGTTGGTGATCAATATCCTGGAAGGCTTCGAGGGGCCGCAGGACGAGAATTTTCACCGCAGCACGCTGGGTGGCTGGCGCTTTTGCGGTCTACCCTGGCAGCAGTCGTAATTTGCGCTGCAACAGCGCGGCGATGGCACCGCAACTCAGCAGTCCGAGCATGCCGTAGGCCAGGCTCAGCGTCGAACCCCACAAGGCCGGGGCGATCAGCGCTGCCAGGAGGCCATTGAAACCGGACTGGAAGAAGGTCTGGCAGGAAGCCGCCAGGCCGCGTTGGGCCGGGAAGGGGTCGAGGGCAAAGATGCTCAGGCAGGGCATGGCCAGCGACATCCCTGAGGTGTACACGAAAATCGGCAGGATGCTCCACGGCAGCGCGGGCGGTAGCGTCAGGTTCAGCGTCAGGTTGAACAGCGCTGCCGTGCTCATGACGACATAGCCGAGAGCGATGGTCCGGTGCAGCGAAATCCGCCCGGCCAGCCGTGACGACAGCGTTGAGCCGGTCATCAGGCCGCACATTGCCGGGCCGAACAGCCACAGAAAACCGGTTTCCCCGATGCCGAGATGGGTCATCAGGAACATCGGCGCTGACAGCACGTAGATGAAGAAGGCCCCGAAATTCAGCGACAGCGCTGCGCAGGCCGTCAAAAAGGCGGGCGAGGTCATGACCTTGAAATAGGTCCGGGCGAGGTAGGCCGGGCGCAGCGACTGACGTTTTTCCGGCGGCAGGGTTTCCGGCAGCAGTTTCCAGCAGGCCAGCGCCAATGCTGCGGTGGACAGCACCAGGAAGGCAAAAACCGCACGCCAGCCGAACCAGGTCTGCAGCCAGCCGCCGATCACCGGCGCAATCGCCGGTGCCAGCGCGAACATCATGCTGATCTGCGCCATCAGGCGTTGCGCTGCCGCGCCGTCGAACAGGTCGCGGACAATCGCGCGGCTGATGACAATGCCGGCGCCGGCGGTGATGCCCTGCATCGCCCGCCAGAACCACAGCTGGCGGATGTCGCTGGCCAGCATGCAGCCGAGCGAAGCCAGGGCGAACAGGCCAAGCGCGGCGAGAATGACCTTGCGTCGCCCGAAACGGTCAGAAATCGCGCCGTGCCACAGGGTCATCGCGGCAAAGGCAAACAGATAGGCCGACAGCGTCTGCTGGACTTGCAGCGGGGTAGCCTGCAATTGCGCGCCGATGTCGGGAAATGACGGCAGGTAGGCGTCGATGGAAAACGGCCCGAGCGCCGACAGCGCGGCGAGCAGGGTGGCCAGGCCACGGGTGCTGCGCGGGGGCGTTTCAGACATGAGTAAAGTCAGACATGGGCGAAGCGCCGGTACTGGATGGCCTCGGCGACATGCGGCGCGCGGATTTGCGTTTCGCCGGCAAGGTCGGCGATGGTCCGGGCGACTTTCAGGATGCGATGCCAGGCGCGGGCGGACAGCGCCAGCCGGGTGGTCGCCTGTTGCAGCAGGCAGCTGCCGGCTTCGTCCGGGGCGCAGAGGGTTTCGATGTCGCGAATCGCCAGACGGGCATTCGGCCGGCCCTGGCGCTGTTGCTGCCGGGCGTGGGCGGCGTCCACCCGCAGGCGCACGCTCGCCGAGCTTTCGCCGTCGGCCTTGCCGGCCAGCGCTTCAGTCGGTAGCGCGGGGACTTCGATGATCAGGTCGATACGGTCGACGAAGGGGCCGGACAGTCGGCCACGATAACGGGCAATCTGGTCCGGCGAGCAGCGGCAGGGGCGGCTGGCATGGCCGTGAAAACCGCAAGGGCAGGGGTTCATCGCCGCCAGCAACTGGAATTCGGCAGGAAATTCGGCCTGGCGCGCGGCGCGGGCGATATGGATGCGCCCGGTTTCAAGCGGTTCGCGCAGGGTTTCCAGCACTTTGCGGTCGAATTCCGGCAGTTCATCGAGAAACAGGATGCCTTCGTGCGCCAGGCTGATTTCGCCGGGGCGCGGTGGATTACCGCCACCGACCAGGGCCACCGCCGAGGCGGTGTGGTGCGGCTGACGGTAGGGACGCTGACCAAACGCTTCCGGGCGGAATTGTCCGACCAGCGACAGCACCGCTGCTGAACCCTTGGCGGCGGCAAGTTCCAGTGCTGGCATCAGGCCGGGCAGGCGGGCGGCGAGCATGGATTTGCCGGAACCCGGCGGGCCGACCATCAATAATGAATGCTGGCCGGCGGCGGCGATTTCGAGCACCCGCTTGGCTTGCACCTGGCCGCGCACGTCGGCGAGGTCGGGGAAAATCGCCTGATTTTGCCCGTCGACCGCAGCAGCGGGGGTGGGCAGCTTCTCGCGGCCGGCGAGATGGGCGCAGACCTCAAGCAAGGAGCGGGCGGCGAGGATTTCGGCGGTGCGCGTCAGCGCGGCTTCGCGGGCGCTGCTTTCGGGCAGGATGAAAGTCTTGCCGGCATCGCTGGCTTGCAGGGTCATCGCCAGCGCGCCGCGTACCGGGCGCAATTCGCCGGACAGCGACAGTTCGCCGGCGAATTCGTACTGGGCCAGCGCGGCGGCGGGAATCTGCCCGGCGGCGGCGAGGATGCCCAGCGCAATCGGCAGGTCGAAGCGGCCGGATTCCTTGGGCAGGTCAGCGGGCGCGAGATTGACGGTAATGCGTTTTTGCGGGAATTCGAAGCCGGAATTGACGATGGCGGCGCGGACCCGGTCACGTGCTTCCTTGACTTCGGTGTCCGGCAGGCCGACCAGCGTGAAGCTGGGCAGGCCGCTGGCGAGATGGACCTCGACCAGCACCGGCGGGGCGTTCAGGCCATCGAGCCCGCGGCTGTGAGCGATGGCCAGCGCCATGTACGTTGCTTATTCGCCGTTCCGGGCTTTTTCCAGCGCCGCGACGCGGGCTTCGAGTGCCTTGAGCTTGTCGCGGGTGCGAGCGAGCACCAAGGCCTGGATGTCGAATTCTTCGCGGGTGACCAGATCGAGTTTGGCGAACATGCCACCCAGCATCGCCTTGGCATTTTTTTCGATGTCCTTGGCCGGTGAACTGGCCAGCAGCGCGCTCATTTTGGCGCCGAAATCTTCGAGTGTCTTGGGGTCGAGCATGTGTTTCCTCCTGGGTTTTGGAGTGTAACACAGGGGCTTGGTGCGTCTTTTTCACTGGCCGCTCGGGCTTGGTGCGTAACGATCTGTAACAGCACTGCTTTGGTGCGCCTTGTTGGTGCATATTTTTGGATTACATAAGAAAGCCGTTGATTTAAATCAAAAAAAATGTGGTGGCACGGCTCGTGCTAATGCTGTGTTGCCCAGTTTTTAACTTTTATCAATCAATACGTAGGAGAGAACTCCATGAAAAAATCCCTGATCGCTCTGGCTCTGGTTGGCGCTTTTGCCGTTCCCGCTTTCGCTGCCGACGCAGCCCCGGCTGAGCACACTTTCACCGGCAATTTCACACTGGCTTCCAACTACATCTTCCGTGGTATCAGCCAGAGCCAGAACAAGCCGGCCCTGCAGGGTGGTTTTGACTACGCTCATTCGAGCGGTCTGTACGCCGGCACCTGGGCTTCCAACGTGGCCTGGGTTGGCGACACTGGTTTCAAGACCGGCAGCAGCATGGAATGGGATTTCTACGCCGGTTACAAGGGCGCCATTGCTGACGACCTGAGCTATGACGTCGGCGTCCTGCAGTACTACTACCCGGGCGACCGTATTTCCGGCATGCCGAACACCGACTCCACCGAAGTTTACGGCGCTGTGACCTGGAAGTTCCTGACCCTGAAGGATTCCTACACCGTTTCTCCGAACCTCTTCGGCTGGAATGCCGGTGAAAAGAGCCGCGGCTCCAACTACCTCGACCTGACCGCCACCTATGATCTGGGCGAAGGCTGGGGTGTTTCTGCTCACATCGGTCGTCAGACCATCAAGAATCTTGGCGTCGCTTCCTACACCGACTGGAAGCTGGGCGTGACCAAGGATGTGGGCTTCGGCGTCGTTGGCCTGGCTTACACCGATACCAATGCCAATGCTTGCGGCACGACCAGCGCAGCCTACTGCTGGATGAACAAGGACGTTTCCGCAGCTCGCGCTACCCTGTCCTTCACCAAGACTTTCTAATCCTGCTTGATTCTTCTGCCGTCGTTGTCCCGGCCGTCAGCGGCGGCAGAAGAAATACACACCAATTGAATGGGGAATACTCATGAAATTTGTTACCGCCATCATCAAGCCGTTCAAGCTTGACGAAGTGCGTGAAGCGCTGTCCGCCATGGGCGTACAAGGCATCACCGTTACCGAAGTGAAGGGTTTCGGCCGCCAGAAAGGCCATACCGAGCTGTATCGCGGCGCCGAGTACGTTGTCGATTTTCTGCCGAAGGTGAAGATCGAAGCCGCTGTCAGCGACGAGCTGCTCGACCAGGTCATCGAAGCCATCGAAAAGTCCGCCAGCACCGGCAAGATCGGCGACGGCAAGATTTTCGTTTTTGATCTCGAACAAGTTGTTCGTATTCGTACCGGTGAAACCGGTACCGACGCTCTCTAAGGGGAACACTGATGAAACGTGTACTCGCATTGCTCGCCGTCGTCGGTGCCGTCGCTTTCGGCGCACCGGCCTGGGCTGAAGAAAAGGCTGCCGAGCCGACCGTCGCTGCCGCGACTGCTGCGGCACCGGCGGCTGCCGTTGCCGCTCCTGCCGCCGCTGCCGCGACCGACGCTGCGCCGGCTGCTGCCCCGGCACTGGTGGCCAACAAGGGTGACAACGCCTGGGTCATGATCAGCGCTGCGCTGGTCATCCTGATGTCCATCCCCGGTCTGGCCCTGTTCTACGGCGGCCTGGTGCGCACGAAGAACATGCTCTCCGTGCTCATGCAGGTTTTTGTTGTCTTCTCGCTGATTTCGGTGCTGTGGGTGGTCTATGGCTACTCTGCCGCTTTCACCGAAGGCAACCAGTTCTTTGGCACGCTCGACAAGCTCTTCCTGAAGGGCATCACGGTCGAATCGGTTGGCGCCACCTTCTCCAAGGGTGTGGTCATCTCCGAACTGGCTTTCGTGATCTTCCAGGGCGCTTTCGCGGCCATCACCTGCGGCCTGATCGTTGGTTCCTTCGCTGAACGGGCGAAGTTCTCCGCGATCCTGGTGTTCATGGTGATCTGGTTCACGCTGTCCTACATCCCGATGGCGCACATGGTCTGGTACTGGGCTGGCCCGGATGCCTACACCGACGCTGCTGCCGGTGAAGCTGCTGGCCTGACCGCCGGCTTCCTGTTCCAGAAGGGCGCTCTCGACTTCGCTGGCGGTACCGTTGTGCATATCAACGCCGCTATCGCCGGTCTGGTGGGTGCCTACATGGTGGGCAAGCGTACCGGTCTGGGCAACGTCTCGATGGCTCCGCACTCCCTGACCTTCACGATGATCGGTGCTTCCCTGCTGTGGTTCGGCTGGTTCGGCTTCAACGCCGGCTCCGCGCTCGAAGCTTCCGGTGGCGCTGCGCTGGCCATGGTCAACACCTGGGTTGCGACGGCTTGTGCCGCACTGTCCTGGATGTTCGCTGAATGGATCCTCAAGGGTAAGCCTTCGATGCTGGGCGCTGCCTCCGGTGCGGTTGCCGGCCTGGTGGCCATCACCCCGGCTGCCGGCTTCGTCGGCGTCATGGGCGCCATCATCATCGGCCTGCTGGCTGGCGTGATCTGCCTGTGGGGCGTCAATGGTCTGAAGAAGCTGCTCAATGCTGACGACTCCCTCGATGTCTTCGGTGTGCACGGTGTTGGCGGCATCCTCGGCGCGGTCCTGACCGGTGTCTTCGCTGACCCGGCTCTTGGCGGCACGGGTGTCTATGACTACGTGGCCAACGCTGTTGGTGCCTACGACATGACTACCCAGGTCATCTCCCAGCTGTGGGGTGTTGGTACCGTCATCGTCTGGTCCGGCGTGGTCTCCATCGTCGGCTACAAGCTGGTGGATATCGTCATCGGCCTGCGTGTACCGGAAGACGAAGAGCGTGAAGGTCTTGACCTCACCTCGCACGGCGAAAGCGCCTACCACCACTAAGCAAAGAAATCGTAGCTCTCTCCCTTCGGGCATCTTCGGATGCCCGTTTTTTTGCCCGATTTTTGCGGTCGACCGCAAAAATCGGGCAATTTTCCTTATTGGGGAGGGCTTATTTGATCAGCGGCAGGACTGCACGGAAATCGTCAGTGCCGGCCTGAGCGAGCCATTCGAAGAGGACCATTTCGGTGCTGACGATCACCGCGCCAGCGGCGCGCAGCCGCTCGAGAGCGACGCTGCGGTTGTCCGGCGTGCGCGAGGCGGTGGCATCGGCGACGACGAAGACCTGGAAACCGGCACCGAGCAGGCCGAGGCCGGTCTGCAAGACACAAACGTGGGCTTCCGTGCCGGTCAGCACGACCTGCGGCCGCTGGGCCGCATGTAGCAACTCGAGCACGCCGGGTTCGGCGGCGCAGGAGAAATGGATTTTTTCGAAAAAATGGGCGTTGACCGCCGCCGCCTTGATTGCCGGCAGGGTCGGGCCAAGACCGCGCACGTATTGCTCGGAAACGAAGATCGGCACGCCGAGATGACGGGCGCCGCCGAGCAGGCGCAGATTGTTGGCGATGGCGGCATCGCCCTGATGGATGGCCGGTGTCAGCTTTTCCTGGAGATCGACGACCAGCAGCAGGGATTGGTCACGGCGGATCAGCATGGCGGCGGTTCTTTAACGGAAGACGATGGTCTTGTTGCCATGCACCAGCACCCGGTCTTCCAGGTGGTAGCGCAGGCCGCGCGCCAGCACGGTCTTTTCGATGTCCTTGCCGTAACGCACCATGTCTTCCGGCGAATCGGAGTGGTCGATGCGGATCACGTCCTGCTCGACGATGGGGCCGGCATCGAGTTCGCTGGTCACGTAATGGCAGGTCGCGCCGATCAGCTTGACGCCGCGCGTGTAGGCCTGGTGGTAGGGCTTGGCGCCGACGAAGCTGGGCAGGAAGCTGTGATGGATGTTGATGATCTTGCCCGGCAGCGCATCGCACAGTTCTGGCGACAGAATCTGCATGTAACGCGCCAGCACCATGGTGTCGCCGCGCACGTCTTCAAAAATGCGCTGGATTTCAGCGTAGGCGCCAGCCTTGTTATCCGCCGTGACCGGCACATGGATGAAGGGGATGCCGTGCCATTCGACGAAACCCTTGAAGGTGTCGTGATTGGAGATCACGCAGGGAATCTCGATGTCCAGTTCCTTCGACTGCCAGCGTGCCAGCAGGTCGTAGAGGCAGTGTTCCTGCTTGGAGACCAGCACCACGACGCGCTTCTTGATCGCGCTGTCGTTGATCTGCCAGGTCATGTCCAGCGGCGCCGCGACTTCCTGACGGAAGCGTTCGCGGAACTCCGCCAACATGAAAGGCAGCGAATCCGCCTTGATCTCGATACGCATGAAATAGCGACCGGTCAGGTCATCGGCGTGGAAGCTGGATTCAAGAATCCAGCCGCCATTTTGCGCAATGAAGCCGGAAACCCGGGCGATGATGCCAACCTGGTCCGGGCAGGAAGCCGACAGGGTGTAGAAACGGTCGCGATGCATTTTTTAGCTATCAGGATCGAGGATCGAGGATCCAGTGGGGGGCGAGGATCCAGCGGGCCTTTACTAGGCAACTGGATCCCTGGCAACTAGGCAACTAAAGCAAACGCCTTGTCGATTTCCTGGCGCAGGTCGTCGTAGTTCAGTACGACCGGGTACTGCGGGAATTCGCGGATGACGTTTTCGGGCGGGTGGAACAGGATGCCGCCGTGGGCTTCACCGAGCATCGCCGTGTCGTTGTACGAATCACCGGCAGCGACGATGGTGAACTTCAGTTCCTTGAAACGCTGGACCGCTTCGCGCTTCTGGTCCGGCATGCGCAGGTGGTAGGCGACCAGCATGCCGTCGGCGTCGGCTTCCAGCGAATGGCAGAACAGTGTCGGCCAGCCCAGCTGGCGCATCAGCGGGTGGGCGAACTCGTAGAAGGTGTCGGACAGGATGACGACCTGGTAATCCTCGCGCAGCTGGTCGAGGAAAGCGCGGGCGCCCTGCATCGGGCCCATTTCGGCGATGACCTTCTGGATGTCCGGCAGGCCGAGCTTGTGCTCGCGCAGGATGTTCAGGCGGTAAGTCATCAGCTTGTCGTAATCCGGCTCGTCGCGCGTCGTGCGCATCAGCTCGGGAATGCCCGTACGCTTGGAGAATTCGATCCAGATTTCGGGGACGAGGACCCCTTCGAGGTCAAGACAGACGATTTGCACGGTTTGCTCCCTGCGGGCGAGTTCGGAAAAAGGCGATTTTACCTGATGCTCCGGGGTTTTCGTCCCATCAAAAGTGCTTGAGGGGATTTGCATCGGCAGCGTTTGGCAGAAAACGCCCCGCTTTTGCGGTCGACCGCAAAATTGCGGCAATTTTCCTCATTTCCGCGCTGCGGTGTCGGCAGCGCGGAAGCCGGTTAATCAGCCGCCGGCAGCGCCTCAAGTGCTTCGTGCAGTTCCAGCCAGCTCATTTCGATGTCATCGATCTGCTCGCCCAGCGCCGAGGCGCGCTTGTGCATTTCTTCGCTTTTTGCCCGGTCAACCGCCGCATAGAAGTCAGGATCGGCAAATTGCGCATCGAGCGCGGCTTTTTCCGCCTGCAGCTTGGCGAGCTGCTTGTCGAGCTTTTCGATTTCCTTGGTCAGCTTGCGCCGCTCGGCGAGCAGGGCCTGGCGGCTGGCCTTGGCTTCGGCGCGTTGTTGCAGGCGCTCGCTCTTTTCGGCCATGGCGTCGGGCGCCGCTTCCTTTTCGGCGCTGCGCTGGGCGGCCAGCCAGGCGGAATAGTCGTCAAGGTCGCCATCAAAGGGCTGGACCACGCCATCGGCGACCAGCAGCAGCTCGTCGGCGCAGGTGCGCAGCAGGTGGCGGTCGTGCGAGACGAAGACGACGCCGCCTTCGAAATCCTGCATGGCGAAAGTCAGGGCCTCGCGCATGTCGAGGTCGAGGTGGTTGGTCGGCTCGTCGAGCAGCAGCAGATTGGGCCGCGTGCGGATCAGCAGCGCTAGCGCCAGACGCGATTTTTCGCCGCCGGAAAAGGGGCCGACCGGGCGCATCGCCATGTCGCCGCGGAAATCGAAGCCACCGAGGTAGTCGCGCAACTCCTGCTCCGGCGTCAGCGGTTCCAGATGCTGGACGTGCCATAGCGGCGATTCTTCTTCGCGCAGCTGTTCGAGCTGGTGCTGGGCGAAGTAGCCGATCTTCAGCGCCTTGGCTTCCTTGCGCTCGCCGCCCTGCTGCGGCACCGCATTGGCCAGCAGCTTGATCAGCGTCGATTTGCCTGCGCCGTTACGGCCAAGCAGGCCGATACGCGCACCGGGACGCAGCGTCAGGGTCACGTTGTCGATGATTTTGCGGTCGACATAGCCAGCACCGGCTTTTTCAATCGCCAGCAGCGGATCGGGCAGGCTTTCCGGCTCGCGGAAGCTGAAGTGGAAAGGCGAATCGACGTGCGCCGCCGCGACAATCTCCATGCGCTCGAGCATCTTGACCCGGCTTTGCGCCTGGCGCGCCTTGGTCGCCTTGGCCTTGAAGCGTTCGACAAAGCGCGAGAGATGGGCGATTTCGCGCTGCTGGGCTTCAAAGGCCGATTGCTGGGTGGCCAGCCGCGCCGCCTTGGCGCGTTCGTAATCCGAATAGCCGCCGCTGCTCATGTTCAGGCGTTGCAGGTCGATGGCGATGATCTGGTTAACCACCGCATCAAGAAAATCGCGGTCGTGCGAGATCAAAAGCAGCGTCGCCGGCGTCGATTTCAGCCACTGCTCCAGCCACAGCACGGCGTCGAGGTCGAGGTGGTTGGTCGGCTCATCGAGCAGCAAGAGGTCGGCGCGGCAGGACAGCGCGCGCGCCAGATTCAGGCGCACTCGCCAACCACCGGAAAAATCGGCGACCGGGCGGCTGAAATCGGCATCGGTAAAACCCAGGCCGTGCAGCACTTCCGCCGCGCGGGCCTTGGCCGAATAGCCGCCGATTTCGTCGTAACGGCCATGCAGATGGCCGATGGCGACGCCGTCATTCCTGGCTTCAGCCTCGGCCAGTTCGCGTTCGATGCGGCGCAGTTCGACATCGCCATCAAGCACGAAATCGAGCGCGGCATCGGGCAGCGCCGGCGTTTCCTGCGCGACGCGGGCGATGTGCCAGCTGGCGGGGATGGAAACATCGCCGGATTCGGCGTGCAATTCGTTGGACAGCAGCGCGAACAGGCTGGACTTGCCGCAACCGTTGGCGCCGACGACGCCAACCTTCCATCCGGGGTGGATCTGCAGGCTGGCATCGACGACCAGCGGGTGGCCGGCGCGGGCAAAAGTGACTTGGCGTAGGGCGATCATGAGGAGGCGGATTATAGCGGTGGCTGCTAGAATCGGGCGCATGAACAAGATGCCTACCGCCGCCGCGCTGCTCCTTTCCAGCTTCCTTTTCTGCTCTCTTGCCCTGGCCGAAGAGGCGCCGGTGCCAGCGGAGCAGTCTGCCGACTGGCAGGAACGCCAGATGAAAGGCCAGTTGTTGCGCGCCGAAGCGGCTGAACGCAAGGAAGCGGCGAAGAAATTGCTGGCGGAAAAGCAGGCCGGATGCGCCACGAAGTTTCTCGTCAATGATTGCCGCAACCAGGCGCAACAGGAATACGTGACCGCCACCCGTGCGGCGACGCGTCTGGAAGTCGAGGGCAAAACCCTGGAGCGCGAGGTCTCCCGCGAGCAGTTGCTTGACCGCGACCAGCGTTCAGCCAGTGAAATGCAGCAGCATCAGGCCGAAATGCCCAGCCGTGAACAGAACGTCGTGATTACCCGGCATGCCGATGCCGCCAGGCGTGCGGCGATTCTCGCCGACAAGGCAGGCAAGGCCGAGGCCGGCGCCCAGCGCAAAGCCGAAGAAGCCCAGCGCCTGCAAGCGCGCCAGGCCGAACATGCAGCGCGGCGCGCGGCCAAGGTCCGCGCTGCGACGCCACCTGCCGCCAGCGAAACGCCGGCGATTAAATAAGCGCCAGCTGGCACTGCGCCGTCCCGGCAACTTGCCGGAGCAGCTTGCGGATTGGCGTTGGCACCCCGGCATCAGCCGCCCTGGCGATTTCCAGCCATTCCCGCCCCGCTTCAGCGACGGCATTTTGCCGTTCAACCAGACACAAGACTGGGCGCAAGGTCAGGCGAAAGTGCGTGAAAGCGTGTTTTAACGGTGCCATAGCCCGTTGTTCGCGAATCAGCAGCCCCAGTCGCGCGGCAGCTTCTTCCGGGCTGCCCTCCGGCGGCACCAGCAAACCGCCCCAGAGTCCCGTCGGCGGGCGGCGCTCCAGCAATAGTCGCTGGCCATCACTGAACAATACGAAGCTGCTTTCGCGTTCGGGAATCGTCGGGCGCGGGCGCGCCGTCGGCAACTCGGCCTGGCGCTGATCGCGCCGGGCAATGCAGGCCTCGGCCACCGGGCAGACCGGGCAGTTGGGCCGGCTGCGCGTGCAGCAGGTGGCCCCGAGATCCATCAAACCCTGCGTATAGGCTGCAATATCGCGTTCCGGCAGCAGACTTTCCGCCAGTTGCCAAAGTTTGCGGTCAACGGCCGTAGCACCCGGAAAACCGGCTATGCCGAACTGCCGACAGAGCACCCGCTTGACGTTGCCGTCGAGAATCGCGCTGCGCTGGCCAAAAGCGAAGGCGGCAATCGCTGCTGCGGTCGACCGGCCAATACCGGGCATTTCCGCCAGCTGCTCCGCGGTTTGCGGAAACTCGCCGCCATGCTCGGCGACGATGCGCTGGGCGCAACGATGCAGGTTGCGCGCGCGGGCGTAATAGCCCAGCCCGGCCCAGTGTTCGATGACCCGGTCGATGGGCGCAGCCGCCAGCGCTGCAACCTCCGGGAAACTGTCGAGAAAGCGCTGGTAATAAGGAATCACCGTCGTCACCTGAGTCTGCTGCAACATGATCTCGGAGAGCCAGATGCGGTAAGGATCGCGGGTGTTCTGCCAGGGCAGATCATGGCGCCCGGCGCTTTTTTGCCAGGCGATCAAAGGTTCGGTAAAGCGCTTTGCTGAAGTCAATTCTGCCTCGACGCGGGGGGCGGGAGCACGGATAATAGCGGCCTTTGAAGCCCGCCGTATTCCGATGACTCAAGCCCAGAACGACAGCCGCGCCCTGCGCAATGCCCTTGGACGTTTCGCCACCGGCATCGCCATTGTCACGGCCATCGACCCGGACGGCCACCCCATCGGCCTGACGGTCAATTCCTTCTCGGCCGTCTCGCTGAATCCGGCGCTGGTGCTGTGGTGTCTCGATAACGGTTCGCACAGCTTGGCCGCCTTCAGTAAAGCCAGCCATCACGCAATCAATATCCTGGCCGCCGACCAGCAGGATTTGTCCAACCGTTTTGCCACCTGGCCGACCGACCGCTTCGCCGGCCTGCCCTGGCAGCCAGGCCTCGGCGGCGCACCAGTCTTTCCCGGCTGCTGCGCGACTTTCGAAGTCGCCAACGAAACCGCCCATGCTGGCGGCGACCACACCATCTTCATCGGCCGCGTCGAACGCTTTGCCGAATCTGCCGACCTTGAGCCCCTGCTCTTCGCCGGCGGGCGCTATCGCTGGCTGAGCCCATCTCAGGTCGGCTGATGCTTGCATTGGTCAGGGGGGACCAGGGGACAGCCTGGGACAAGCCTGATGACCTGACAGTTGCCATTCGCTGCCGTGCTGCTCTCGGACGTGTCGATGCCTGATCGAAACAAGCCAAATAAAGTGCTTTGACGGATGCACTGCCTGTACTTTTACTCGGGCAAGTCGAAACAAGTCTTGGCGGCATCGATGCTCACCCCGTCAATCACAATTATTTCCCCCTGAATTCAGCGTATTGAGGCTTGGAAACTTGCCTGCATGGGGAAATGCGGGTGGATCTGTTTGCCGTTTGTCAGCCTGTTTGCTCCGTTGGTCTTCGTCTGTATCAGGTATAAGTGTGTTGATCTCCGACAACTCTCAGGTTTGATGACAAATGAAATTGCGCTGACGCTGCTCCAGGTAGTCAGTCACGGTCAGGGAGTGGCGTTTAAAGGCCGAAAATCATGGCCTTTTTACCTGTACAAGCGCTTTTGGTAATGCGATTGGAAATGCTCAATGTCTTTGGCATGTTTTTTTGGGAGGCGAAGAACAACAACTCTCCTTCTGCTGGCGTATTTGCGGTATTTATTTACATCAGATACCATGATCTGATCGACGGTGTATTACTGGCTTATATATTTGCGTAATGCGCTGCTTGGGCAGATGTTTTTATACGTTGGACGAGCCTGGGGGGCCCCAGGGAGCGTTTGCAATTTAAAGCTGAACTTTTTTCTGGAGTCTCTTATGTCCACTGCAACTACTGGTGCCGATACCCTGGACGGTACTGTATCTAATGATTTGATTGATGGTCTTGCCGGTAATGACTCTTTGAGAGGCCTGGCTGGCAACGATACCCTGGATGGCGGGGCCGGTAATGATACGCTCGCTGGGGGCTTGGGTGACGATACCTTCCGGGTTGACAGTGCTGATGATGTCATCCAGGAGTCCATAGGCGCTGGTCAAGATCTGGTTGAGTCGTCAGTTTCCTATGGCCTCAACAAGAACGGCTCTGCCGAAATTGAAGACCTGACGCTGACTGGAACTGCCGATATTGATGCAACCGGCAATTCCCTGAACAATTCGCTGACTGGTAATTCCGGTGCGAATGTTCTTGATGGGGCACGCGGCGACGATATGATGACCGGCGGTGCCGGTAACGATACCTATGTTGTTGATAGCTTAAACGACTCGGTGGTCGAGGACTCCGGTGGGGGTACTGATCTTGTCAAGGCCTCCATCAATTACAGCCTTGCATCCCTCGTGAATGTCGAAGACCTGACGCTGACCGGTACCGCGACTATTGCGACCGGGAATACGCTGGCCAACGTTCTGACCGGTAACTCGCTGGCGAACACGCTGGATGGCGGTGCTGGCGCAGATAACATGAGCGGCGGTCTGGGTAACGACACCTATATTGTTGACAATGCCGGCGATATCATCTCGGGTGAAACCGATACCGGTGGTGTTGATCTTGTTCAGTCCTCTGTCTCTTATACGCTTGGGACAGGTGTAGAAAATCTGACCTTGACGGGTAGCGGCGCGAATAATGCCACCGGCACCTCACTGGGTAATTTCCTGACGGGGAACAGTGCTGCCAATCGTCTTTTTGGTTTGCTGGGCCAGGACACGCTTAATGGCGGTGCCGGTGCAGATACTCTCGAAGGGGGGGATGGGGACGATACCTATATCGTCGATGCTCTTGATACGGTGACGGAAACTTCGACTGGAGGAAAAGACACCGTTCAGTCTGCCCTGTCCTATACCCTGGCGGCCAATTCCTTCCTGGAAAACCTGACCTTGACCGGAACGTCATCCATTTCCGGGTTTGGCAACGAACTGGCAAACATACTGACGGGCAATGCCGCTGCCAATACTCTTGATGGTGGGGTCGGTATTGATACCATGGTCGGCGGTGCCGGTAACGACACTTATAAAGTTGACAACGCGCTGGATAAAATCAACGAAATTGCCGGCGCGGGTGATGACACTGTTACCTCGACAGTGAGTTTTACCCTGCCAGCCTACGTTGAAAACCTGGTGCTGACAGGTACCGCATTGATCGACGGGACCGGGATTGGTAATAGCCTCGTCAATACGATTACCGGAAACGCCCTGGACAATACACTGGACGGCAAGGCAGGTGCCGATGAGATGATTGGTGGTGCCGGTGACGATAAGTATATTGTCGATAATGTTGGTGACATCACGACGGAGGTGGCGGCGCAGGGTACTGATGAAGTCTTGTCATCCGTTACCTATACGCTGCTCAATCATGTCGAGAATCTGACGCTGACCGGTACCGCATTGATCGACGGGACCGGCAATACGCTCAACAACAAGCTGGTGGGCAGTGCTGTTGCCAATACCCTGACGGGGGATGCCGGCGACGATACGCTCGATGGTGGCGCAGGTGCTGACTCGCTGGTCGGTGGCCTTGGCAATGACACTTATCTGGTAGATCAGACTTCTGACAAGATTACCGAAGTGGCAGGCGAGGGAACTGACCTGGTGCAGTCCACGGCGCTCAACTATACGCTCTCGGCTAACGTGGAAGACCTGACACTGACTGGCACGGCCGCCATCAATGGTACGGGTAACAGCCTGGGCAATACCCTGATCGGTAATTCAGGTGCGAACAAGCTCGACGGTGGTGCTGGCATTGACATGATGGACGGTGGCATGGGTAACGATATCTATATCGTCGATGCAGCCGATAGCGTCGTTGAAGATGCTAATGCCGGGACTGATCTGGTCAGATCTTCAGTGACCTACACCCTTGCTACCAATGTCGAAAATCTGGAATTGACCGGCTCTGGCACCATCAGTGGTACCGGCAACACGCTGGCCAATCTCCTGACGGGTAACAGTGTGGCCAATACACTGACGGGTGGCGTGGGTGCTGACGACATGAGGGGCGGTGCAGGTAATGATACCTACAACGTTGATAACACCGGGGACAAGGTTGTCGAGGTGGCAACTGGCGGGGCTGCCGATCTGGTCAACTCTTCGGTGACTTACGCCCTGAATACTACGGAAGCTGCCTATGTTGAAAACCTGACCCTGACAACAGGGGCCGGGGCGATCAACGCGACCGGTAACTCCCTTGCCAACATCCTGACCGGTAATGAAAGTGCCAACAAGCTTGATGGTCTGGGTGGCGCAGATGAGATGATCGGCGGAGCGGGTAATGACACCTATGGGGTCAATAATGTCGGGGACGTGGTCACCGAGGTAACGGGTGGCGGTACCGACCTTGTGGAGTCGTCAATTGCTGACTACACCTTGCCCAATTTTGTCGACAATCTCCTGCTGATTGGAACCGCCAAGACGGGTACGGGTAATTCCCTGAGCAATTCGGTGACGGGTAATGCTCTTGATAATACCTTGAGCGGTGGTACGACTGGTGAAATCGATACCATGACAGGTGGCGGCGGTAACGACACCTTCATTGTTGATAATACTAACGATGTGGTGAAGGAGCTTTCTGGAGAAGGTACTGACAAGGTCCTGTCTTCAGTCAGTTTCAGCATTGCAGCACTTAGCAATGTTGAGAACCTGACGCTGACTGGCACTGCGGCTGTGGGTACCGGGAGCAGCCTGAGTAATCTGCTCATTGGCAACAGCGTCCAAAACACCTTGTCCGGTGCTGCGGGTAGCGACACGCTGGATGGTGGCGCTGGTATTGATAGCATGGCCGGTGGTCTGGATAACGATACTTACATCGTTGACGATATTGGCGACATCATTTACGAGATTTCCGGGCAGGGTGCCGATCTCGTCAAGTCTTCCGTTACCTATAGCCTGTCTGCCAACCTGGAGTCGCTGACACTGGTCGCGAATGCCGGTGCCATTGATGGTACGGGCAATACACTGGGCAATATCATCCTGGGTAACTCTTCCGATAATCGCCTGGATGGTGGCACCGGAGCAGATACCCTGACCGGTGGCAAGGGTGACGACACCTACGTCGTTGATGTTCTGGCTGATCGCGTCACTGAATTGGCAGCCGAAGGAACGGATACGATAGAAACGGCAATTACCTATACCTTGGGTGCCTATATCGAGAACCTGACACTGACCGGTGGTGCCAAGGTGACTGGGACTGGTAACTCGCTGAAGAACTTCCTGACAGGTAATTCCGTCGAGAACACGCTCAGTGGCGGTGTGGGTATTGATACGATGGCGGGTGGTGCCGGTAACGATACCTATGCGGTGGAAAACATTGCCGATGAGATTCAGGAAATCACAGGTGGCGGTACCGATACTGTGCAGTCGTCGGTAACCTTCTCTCTGGCCAATGAAGTCGAGAACCTGACATTGACCGGGAAATTGGCCATCGATGGCACAGGTAATTCCCTGGCTAACGTGATGCTTGGTAATAGTCTCGCCAACACCTTGTCGGCCGGGGATGGCAACGATACTCTGGATGGTGGTTTGGGTGCTGACAGTATGGAAGGCGGCGCAGGCGACGATGTCTATACCGTCAATACGGCCCTCGATACCATAACGGAAGATTCCATCAGCGGCAGCGGTAACGATACTGTGCAGTCGTCGGTAACCTACTCATTGGCCAGTAACGTTGAAAACCTTACGCTGACCGGTGCGTTGGCCATCAACGGTACGGGGAATGAGCTGGGCAACAAGCTGACCGGTAATGCATCTGCCAACCGGCTGGATGGTGGTACTGGCGCCGATAGCATGGCTGGTGGGGTTGGTGATGATGTTTACATTATTGATGATGTTGGCGACATGGTCACTGAAGCGGCCAACGCAGGTACTGATACCGAAAGGGCATCGCTCACTCGCACGCTGGATGCCAATGTTGAAAATCTGACGCTGACCGGTACGGAAAATATCGACGGTACCGGGAATAGCCTCAACAACTTTATCACTGGCAATTCCGGAGCCAATTCCCTGGTTGGTGCAGCGGGTACAGATACGCTGAACGGTGGCGCGGGTGTTGACACCCTCGTGGGCGGCCAAGGTAACGATACCTATTACGTCGACAACGCTAGTGATGTTGTCGTCGAGATTGCCGGTGAGGGTGTGGATGTCGTCAACAGCAGTGTTACTTATTCGCTCGCGAATAACATCGAAGCTTTGACGCTGACAGGGGCTGCTGCAATTCAGGGTACCGGTAATTCCTTGACCAATACCCTCAACGGCAATACTGGCAACAACACACTGGATGGTGGTATTGGCTCAGACAGCATGGTTGGTGGAAAGGGTAACGACGTTTATATCGTTGATAATATTTCCGACAATATCACCGAACAGCTTGGCGAGGGTCAGGATACGATGGAATCCTCGGTGAACGTTAACATTGCGCTCAACGTTGAGGTTCTGAAGCTGACCGGTACCGCAAATCTGATTGCCAATGGCGACTCTTATGCAAACTTCATTTACGGGAACAGCGGAGACAATCGCCTGAATGGCCAGGGTGGTGCCGACTCCATGTTTGGTGGTTTGGGTAATGATACTTATACCGTCGATGTCGCAGGCGATCAGATAACCGAGGATGACGGACAAGGTACGGACATGGTGCAGTCTTCCATCACCTATTCCCTGGGTAACTTTGTAGAAAACCTGCAACTGACTGGCTTGTTGAGTATTAACGCTACCGGAAATTCGCTGGGCAACAAGATTCAGGGAAATACATACGACAATATTCTGGATGGTGGTGCTGGCGCGGACGAGATGAGCGGTGCTTCAGGCAACGATACCTATTTCGTTGATAACACGGGTGACACCATTATAGAAGGCCTGAATGGCGGAACGGATAGCGTTCAGAGTTCGGTTACCTTCGCCTTGTCAAACAATGTCGAAAACCTGACCCTCACAGGCACTTCTGCGATCAATGGTACGGGTAACGGCATGGCAAATATTGTCACCGGTAATGCCAGTGCCAACTACATCTTCACGAGTGGTAACAACGATACTATTGATGGCGGCGCAGGTAACGACACCATTGAAGGAGGGCAGGGCGTTGATAGCCTGACTGGCGGTACTGGCACCGATGTGTTCCGGTTCTCTATCAGTGAGAGTGGCGCTTATACATTCGCTGAGGTTGCCGGAGCGGGGGGGGTATCCACTGGTGATACCTTTACCGGAAGCTTTGATGTAGTCACCGATTTTGTGGCAGGCACAGATAGCATCGTTGCAAGCACCGGAACCCTTGCTTCTGTTCGGGGTAATTATGTCGGTAATGTGTTCACTGTCGATACAAGCGCAGGGGTGGATACGCTGGCGTACTTTGGCGGCATGGGGGTCGTATTACGGGGCATCACCAGCATGTCAGTGATTAATGGGACCGCAGCCGCCGATACGCTGAATGGTAGTACTGCTAACGACACAATCACGGGCGGTCTTGGGGCGGATGTAATCAATGGTGGAAGTGGTGTGGATACCTACATCTTTGGCACTGGCGATTCGATCAGCACGGGGTTCGACACCATTACGGTCACGAATGGCGATATTCTCAGTGGCGGTGGGTTGAGTTCAACTCTCGCAGTGACTGCCCCAACGGGTGCTCAAAATACGACGGATCTGGTGGCGCTGAATGACCTTATCACTGCGCTGCAGGAGGCGAGTGGTATTGATGTCACTGGTGGGGGGAGTGCAACGTACTTGCTTTCGGTAACTGACAGCCAGGCTACGCCAGGAACGAATTATTCCGGCTTCTATCTGGTGAGTGAGTTCTCTGGTACAGCGACGCTGATTGACAGCAACGACGTCGTAGTGAAGCTGGTTGGTGTTTCTGGCGGCTCAACGATTAGCTTCTCGGGTAACGATATTGTAGTTACGGTCTGATCCATTCAGACAAAGAGGGGGCGTTAGCCCTTTAGAAAGCCCCTTGGCTGAGTCTCAGCCAAGGGGCTTTTTTTGCCTGATCTGGTCACAACAGGTCCGCGCCGACGTGAAACTGCTTGGTAATAGCTGATCTGCAAGTGACGTATCCCCCTTGAGTTTCGTCACCAGCCCACTCGCACTGGGATCACCCTAGGCACCGTTTGCCTCAATCCAATACGACAGAGGGATGCAAAATAAAAATTGGCAGCGTAGTCATCGTGACAAATATCTTGATAAGTAACGGATCATCCGATATATAACTACGGATTTTCAAACATTCTGTCCGGAAACATTGAATCAAGCGCAATCTACGCTTAGAATGCGGCCTCAGCCCTGAGCGGGCGTCGTATAATGGTAATACCCTAGCTTCCCAAGCTAGAGCCGTGGGTTCGATTCCCATCGCCCGCTCCACAGCGAATTCTCGCAGGTTCTTGATCTGCACCAAAAAAGCCAACTGTCATCAGTTGGCTTTTTTGCGTTCTGACTCATGAGTCAGAATTTGGTGGGTAGGTGTTGGAGATGCCGGTGGGGGATGGCGTATTTGATAGATACACTCGCGTGCAGGGGAGTCAGCCGAGCAGTTTGCGCTGGTCGAGATAGCGTTCGAGGATCTCGAGACGGGCAATGGGGTCGTTGAGTTCGAGCAATTTTTGTTTGGCGAGGTGCTGGATCGGCAGCACTTCGGTAATGCGGTAGCCGACCCAGCCGGCGTCGTCGAAGTGGTGCGGTTCGGGGATGCGGGCAGCGCCGACATCATTGACGATTTGCCGGAGCAGCGGCACCAGGCGGTGACGCTCGGCCGGCAGTGGTTGGGGTTCGTTGTCGGCGAGCAATTCGACCGTGGCCATCAGCAAGTGGTCGGTGGTGGCGTGGGTTTCGAGGATACGGAAGCGCCGGCCACCCTGGACGGTAATGGTCAGGATGCCGAGTTGCTCCATGTCCCAGGTGCTGATGCTGGCCAGCGTGCCAACTGCGTGCGGGATCGCGACTTCGCCGGTTTCGCTGCCGGATTTGATCAGGCAGATGCCGAAGGGCGTGCCGTTCTTCATGCTGGCGGCACACATGTCGAGGTAGCGCTGTTCGAAGACTTTCAGCGGTTGGCAGCCACCGGGGAAAAGCACGGTGCGCAGCGGGAAAAGCGGGATCTCCAGCTTTTCGACGGGTTTGCCAA
This sequence comes from Azonexus sp., assembly GCA_030824535.1. GTDB lineage: Bacteria > Pseudomonadota > Gammaproteobacteria > Burkholderiales > Rhodocyclaceae > Azonexus. Next base: position 22,936 of record JAVBXO010000300.1, read on the forward strand.
AGGGCGAACGGAGGAAATCGAACCAGGCCATTTAATTGCCCCAGGGTTGTTGCAGCGTGTGCGGGATGGCGAGTTGGTCGAGCACGCGGGCAACGACGAAATCGACAATGTCGGCGACACTTTGCGGATGATTGTAGAAGCCGGGGCTGGGCGGCAGGATCACGGCGCCGGCGCGGGCCAGCCGCAGCATGTTTTCAAGATGGATGATCGAAAATGGTGTTTCACGAGGCAGCAGCACCAGTTTTCGCCCTTCCTTGAGGACCACGTCAGCGGCGCGTTCGATCAGATTGTCGGACAGCCCTTGGGCAATCGCCGCCAGGGTGCCCATCGAGCAGGGGCAAATGACCATCGCGTCGGGCGGATTGGAGCCCGAGGCGACCGGGGCGAACCATTCTTCGCGGCCGAAAACCGCCAGTTTTTCACCGTCGACCGCAGGAATGCGTGCCAGCAAGGCGGCTTTGGCTTCGCTCGGCCGTGAGGGCAGCAGCAGATCCATTTCCTGCTTGGCGACGACCTGGGCGGCTGGCGAATACAGCAGCTGGACCCGGCAGCCGGACTGCAGCAGGCATTCAAGCAGGCGGATGCCGTAGGGCATGCCGGAAGCGCCGGTCAGGGCAAGGCAGATCGTTTTAGACATGGTCGGCGGGGGTGGGTGACTCAGTCAGCAGTTTAGCCGCGATCAGGCCGTTGAGGGTGCCGAAGACCAGCGCCGCCGCGCCGAACAGCGGCGCCAGCAGAAAGATGCCGTCGTGGGGAATCAGCCAGGCGCGGGCGAGCAGCAGTTGCCCGCCGATATGGGCGAAGGCGGCGCAGATCGACAGGCTGACCGGCCCGAACCAGCGCCGGGGCAGATGCCGGACCAGGCCCAGCGTCAGCAGGCTGAGCAGCGTACCGCTGAGCGACAGGAAAAAACCCGGCGCCAGGAAGTAGCCGAGCAAGAGGCTACTGGCCAGCACTCGCAGGCCGCTGACCCACACCGCGGTGCCCCAGCCGTAGCGCAGCAGTACGATCAGCGTGACGATATTGGCCAGGCCCGGCTTGACGCCCGGCAGCGGGGTCGGAATCGCCGCATCGACCAGTGACAGCGCGACGGCGGCGGTCGCCAGCCAGGCGACGCGGCGGTCTTCGGCGCTGACCTGGAGTTCAATAACTGAGTGAGTCATAGACCTTGGTCCGGCCGGCAATCTGCAGGCTGACGCGATTTGGCGCGCAGATGGCGATTTCGCCGGGGCGCATCAGCCAGCCCTGCTTGACGCAATACTGGCGCGGGCCGGGGTCGGCGAGCACGCGGGCGCGGCCGGGTTCGACGACGATCAGCGTGGCGCCGAGCGGGCCGGGGACTTCGATGCGGCGGCGGTTTTTCAGATCCAGCTCGGCAAAAATCCTGCCTTCCTGGCGGATGATGGCCCGGTCAGCCAGTCCGCCTTGCCAGAAGGTCGGGAAACTGAGACCGACGAGCAGGGCGCCGGCCAGCAGGATCAGCCAGTCGCCCGGCTTGAACAGCTGCAGCCAGGCCATCAGTGGCCGGCGAGGGTGCGATGGCGAACGAGCACGCGCGCCTGGCCGGAAAATTCGCGGGCCAGCCATTCGGCGATGAAGACCGAGCGATGCTGGCCGCCGGTGCAGCCGATGGCCACGGTCAGGTAATTGCGGTTGTCGCGGATGTAGGCCGGCAGCCACTTGCTGATAAAGGCCGCAATATCGCTGCGCATGTCGCGTACCTCGGCATCGGCTTCAAGAAAATCGGCGACCGGCTGGTCCTTGCCGTTGAGCGGCCGCAGCAGCGGGTCGTAATGGGGATTGCTCAGGCAGCGGACGTCGAAAACGATGTCGGCGTCGAGCGGGATGCCGTGCTTGAAGCCGAAGGACTCGAACATCAGCGTCAGGCCGTGGCTGGGGACGGGGGCGATAAACTGGCGTACCCATTCGCGCAAGCCGTTGGCTTTCAGTTCGGAGGTGTCGATGCGGTGGCCGAGGTCGGAAATCGCATCGAGCAGGTTTTTCTCGGCGCGAATGGCTTCTTCCAAGGTCTGGCCGCTATCGGCCAGCGGGTGGCGACGGCGGGTTTCGGAATAGCGCTTGAGCAGCGTTTCCTCGTTGGCCTGGAGAAACAGAAAATTGTGCCGGATGCCTTCGCTGGCCAGTTCGGCGAGCTGGTCCGGCAGGGATTCGATGCCGTGGCCGGAACGGGAGTCGATGGCGACGGCGAGCTTTTCTGTCTGTTCGCCTTTGAGCATGCGCACCAGCACCGTCAACATCATGGCGGGGAGGTTGTCTACGCAGTAATAGCCGGCGTCTTCGAGCAGATTGAGGGCGACCGACTTGCCTGAGCCGGAGAGGCCGCTGATGAGGATCAGTTCCATGCGGTGCACAATAATCAAGGCGGCGCAGCGGAGCAAGCCACGGCATAATAGAAAGCCAAAAAGGAGAAAACCATGCCCCCAACCATGCCTTTGCTTGAACTACCCTTTTTGTCCGAGCTGGCGACCCTGCGCCGTGATATCCATGCGCATCCGGAACTGGCCTTCCACGAAAACCGCACGGCCGACATCGTTGCCAACGAGCTTGAGCGTTATGGACTGGAAGTGCAGCGCGGCATTGCCCGCACCGGTGTCGTCGGCGTGCTGCGCGCCGGGTCGTCGCCGCGCATGATCGGCCTGCGCGCTGACATGGATGCGCTGCCACTGGCCGAATTGAACGAATTTCCGCATCACTCCCGGCATCAGGGAAAAATGCACGCCTGTGGCCACGATGGCCATACCGCGATGTTGCTGGGTGCGGCGCATTACCTGGCGGAAAAGCCTGATTTCGACGGCGTGGCCGTGTTCATCTTCCAGCCGGCGGAAGAGTCAGAAGGCGGCGCTGCGGTGATGATCGAGGACGGCCTGTTCGAGAAATTTCCGGTTGAGGCGGTGTTTGGCCTGCACAACTGGCCGGGCATTCCGGTCGGCGAAATGATGGTCATGCCGGGACCGGTTATGGCTGGCACCTGCGCTTTCGAAATCAGCGTGCGCGGCCACGGCTGCCATGCCGCGATGCCGCATCAGGGCGTCGATGCCATCGTCACCGGCGCGCAACTGGTGCAGGCGATGCAGACCGTGGTCAGCCGCAACCTGCATCCCTGCGACGCCGGCGTCGTCAGCTTCACGCAGTTCCACGGCGGCGAAGCCTGGAACGTCATTCCCGAGGAAATCGTGCTGCGCGGCACGATCCGTACCTTCAAGGCGGAAGTCCAGGAAACCATCGAACGGGCCATCGGGCGCCTGTGCAGCGGCATTGCTGCGGCCAATGGCGCCCAGATCACGGTCAATTTCGACCATCGTTACCCGCCGACGGTCAACAGCCCGGCTGAGGCGAAATTCTGCCAGCAGGTGGCGAGCGAGGTTTTCGGCAGCGAACATGTGCTGACCGACATCCTGCCGTCGATGGGCGCCGAGGATTTCGCCTACATGCTCAATGAAAAGCCGGGTTGCTACGTCTGGCTGGGCAACGGGCCGGGTACCGGCGGCTGCACGCTGCACAACCCGCATTACGACTTCAACGATGAATTGCTGACCCTGGGGGCGAGCTACTGGGTGAATCTGGTGCGGCGCTGGCTGCCGCCGGCCTGAAATCCCGCTGCTGCGGTAGACCCGTAAAAACAGGTAAAAACCGCTGCCTGAATTTCAGGCAGCGGGGCGGTTGACGATGGCCAGTGTCGGTCGCTCGAGGGCGGGTTTGCGCAGGCTCAGGTAACGCAGGCAGCTGACGCGCAGAAACGAGGCGAAGTTGTCGATTTCGCCCCGGTATTCGTGCAATTCATCGTAAAGCTTGGCGATCAGCTGCGTGGTCGTATAGCCATCGCTGGCGGCGATTTCTGCGAGGATGTCCCAGAAGTGGTTTTCCAGCCGAATCTTGGTGACGTAGCCGTGGATGCGCAGCGAGCGCGAACGCGATTCGTAGAGTATCGGGTCGGCTTTGACATAGATCTCGCACATGGGACACCTCGCAGGGTCGGTTTGAGCAATCAGGCTTCGCAATCAAGCTTCGATATGGCTGCCCAGTAGTTGCAGGAACTTGGCCAGCCAGTCGGGATGGGCGGGCCAGGCGGGGGCAGTCACGAAATTGCCGTCAATGATGGCTTTATCGAGCGGAATGTCGGCGTAGCTGCCACCGGCGGCGACGACTTCCGGCGCACAGGCCGGATAGGCGCTGCACTGGCGGCCCTGCAGGACACCGGCGGCGCTCAGCAGCTGGGCGCCATGGCAGATGGCGGCGACCGGCTTGCCGGCCTCGGCAAAGTGGCGCACCGCGGCGAGTACGGCCGGGTTGAGGCGCAGATATTCCGGCGCCCGGCCGCCGGGAATGATCAGCGCGTCGTAGTCCGCCGGGGCGCAGTCGGCGAAGCTGGCATTGAGCGTGAAGTTGTGGCCGGGCTTTTCGCTGTAGGTCTGATCACCCTCGAAGTCATGAATCGCCGTGCGCACCTGCTCGCCGGCCTGCTTGCCCGGACAGACCGCGTGCACGGTATGGCCGACCATGAGCAGGGCCTGGAAGGGCACCATGGTTTCATAGTCTTCGGTGTAGTCGCCGGTAATCATCAGGATTTTCTTCGCTGCCATGGTCGTCTCCTCTGTGGGTTTGGGGTCGGTCGATTGTGCGGCGAAGTGGCTGGCGGCGGGTAGCAGCCTGTTGCTACGGCCTCAAGTCGCGCAGCGGTAGTGCTCGTCTTGCAGCTGCAGCGCGCCGGCCGCAGCCAGTTCCCGTGCCAGGCGGGCGCCCAGTTCAGCGTCGGCAAGCCCCAGCCAGCGGGCGTTGACGTCGCTGGCAAAGGGCAGGCTGAGGACGAAGGCGGTGAATGCTGCGCAGGGGATGCGCTGGCGTTCCATGAGTGCGAAGGAAACAATGACCTTGATTGCATGCCAGGCCAGACGTTCGGTGTCGTTGGCGAACTGGTCGAGGCGTTTGAAAGCGCGGGTAAAAGCCAGGTCGACCGCAGCAAAGGGGCTGCCGTGGCCGGGAATGACGACCTCGATGGGCAGGCGGGCGAGGGTTTCCAGCGTTGCCCGCGTTGCAGCGATGCCGTCGGCTTCGCCGAGCAGTTCCGGGAAGATGACGCCGAAGCCGTTTTCCCAGAGCGCATCGCCGGAGATCAGCAGGCGTTTTTCCGGGTTGTAGTAGGCCAGCGCTTCCATGTCGTGGCCGGGGACGGCGATGCTTTGCCAGTTCAGCCCGGCCATGCTGAATTCGTCGTTGGCGGCGAGCAGGTGGTCGTGCTGGAAGCGGGCGCCTTGCTGGCCGAGCGGCGACAGCAGCAGGGCGTTTTCGTCCCACTCGGCAATCGTCGCATGCAGCCCGGCCGGGACGGTGATTGCACAGCCGAAGGCCGCCTGCAGCGCGGCATTGCCGCCGATGTGGTCGGAATGCGAGTGGGTGTTGATCAGGCGCGTCAGCCGGCGGCCGGCGAGGGCGGCGCGGACGAGGGCGACGGTCTGGGCGGCGTGGGTGACGTAGCCGCTGTCGATCAGCGTCGCCTCGTCGCCGTCAAGGCCAAGAATGTTGTTGGCCGACAGCCAGCCGCGTTCGATGACTTGCAGGCTGGCGGGCAGCATTGTGCTCATTCGCGGTTGTCGGCCGATTCCTTGAGCGTATTGCCGGGCGGATAACTGGGCGCAGCTTCGGCGACGATGCCTGGCGTGCTCAGCGGTGGCCGGCCGCAGCCGAGGCAGTAGCCGGAATCGGGGTCGGCCATGCAGACGCCGACGCAGGGGTAAATCTCTTCGTTATCGTCAGTCATCGTGATCTCCATTGCGCGGGTGGTGGAAGTCGGGCTGGCGGCGTTTGGCGATGGCGACCAGGATCTGCTGTCGGCTGGCGTCGTCGCTGCGCGACCAGGCGGTGATTTCGTCGATGGTACGGAAGCAGCCCCGGCACAGGCCGGTACTGGTTTCCATCTGGCAGATGTTGGTGCAGGGAGAGGGAATCATCACAGGATCGTCAAACGGCGTTGTTCGTCGCGGACCTTGTCGACCGCCTCGCGGGCTTCATTGCGGTCGATGCGGGCCAGCATCACCAGATGCAGACGCCCGTCGCGGCCGGTAAGTTCCTGAAAATTGAGGGTATGGACGCCAAGATCGTCAGTGCTGGCTGTTTGTACGATGCCCAGGCTGTCCACCGCCACGCTGACTGGCATCAGCGCCAGGGCTTTTTCCGGATGCTGCAGGTAATCACAGAGGGCGTTGAGGATCTGTTCGGGCATCAGCATATCGGCCGTGGCCTGTAGTTGCTGGTCGAGCGTGTTGAGCTGGCGGCTGGCGGCAGCATAGGCTTCTTCGCCGCCGGCCTTGCTGTGCATGCCGAGCTGGCTGCGTTCGCTGGCCAGATCATTGCGCAGGATCTGGCGTTGCTGGCGGCGGGCTTCCAGATCAGCGTGAAAGCCGTCGAGCAGGCGCTCGAAAGCCTTGCAACGCAAACCGCGCAGGCTTATCTCAAGCTGGCAGGCGGGTTCGATCAGGGTGTGGCTGGAAAAATACAGCACGGTTTGCGGCACATCGCTGTGCAGCAATTCGCCGCGCTGGGACATCCCGAACCGGGTTTTCTGTTCGTGGCAGGCGCTGAGCAGGGCGTAGAAATGGTCGCTTTCCCAGGAGCAGATTTCACCGAGAAAATCGCGTACCGCCTGGCTGCGGCCGAGCATTTCGTCGACATCGTTGGCCGTGGCAAACAGCGCATGGATCAAGGGATCGCTGGCAAAGGCCGGATGACTGACATCGACCGGACCTGGCAACTGGCTGACCATTTGCTCGCAGTAGGCCAGCGCATGGCGGATCGGTTCGGCCAGTTTCTTTTCAAAACCCGGCGTCGCCGGCAGTAGCGGATCAACCAGTCCGGCAATCCGCCCGAGGGCCCGGACGATGGCCGGGTCGCTCGGCGGCGGGTTGAGTAATTCGGCAAGGCTGGAAAGTAAGCTCACTCGGTCCTGGCGCATAAGGCCCGGCCGGCCTTGGCGCCATTCGGGCGGTTGATGGCACTGGAAATCCAGTCGCCGATGGCTGCCAGTTTAGCCAGATCGATGCCGCTTGTAATGCCCAGTCCGTCGAGCAGATAGACGACATCTTCGGTCGCGACATTGCCCGATGCGCCTTTGGCATACGGGCAGCCGCCGAGCCCGGCGACGGAGGCATCGAACACCGCCATGCCCATCTGCAGCGAGGCGTAGATGTTGGCAATCGCCATGCCGTAGGTGTCGTGATAGTGGCCGGCGAGTTTGTTGATCGGCACGACGCGGGCGCAGGCGTCGATCAGGCGCTGGATGGACGCGGGATTGCCGACGCCGATGGTGTCGCCCAGCGAGACTTCGTAGCAGCCCATGTCGTACAGGGTTTTGGCGACGGCAGCGGCCTGTTCCGGCGCGATGGCGCCCTCGTAGGGGCAGCCGACGACGCAGGAGACGTAGCCACGAACCTTGATTTCCAGCGCTGAGGCCGCCGATACCACCGGCTCGAAGCGCTTCAGACTTTCGGCAATCGAGCAGTTGATGTTCTTTTTCGAGAAGCTTTCGGAAGCCGCGCCAAAGATCGCGACCTCGGTCGCACCGGCTTCAACGGCACTGTCGAAGCCCTGCAAATTGGGCGTCAAAACGGGGTACACCGCAGCAGCGTGTTTGGTGATGCCCTGCATTACCGCGGTGTTGTCACCCATCTGCGGCACCCATTTGGGCGAGACAAAAGAGGTGGCTTCGATGACGCGCACGCCAGCATCGGCCAGGCGGTTGATCAGGGCTATCTTGGTTTTGGTCGGGACGACCAGTTTCTCGTTCTGCAGCCCGTCACGCGGGCCGACTTCGACGATTTTTACTTGGGTGGGTAGGGGCATGATTGGGGTTCCTGAAAGCGGTTGAGCGAGAGTGAGGCGGGAAA
>JAVBXO010000304.1 GCA_030824535.1 Azonexus sp.
CGCGGTTGTCACCGGTGACCATGATGGTTTTGATGCCCATCTTGCGCAGTTCGGCAAAACGCTCCTTGATGCCGCCCTTGACGATGTCCTTGAGCTCGACGACCCCGAGAACCCGCGTGCCATCGGCAACGACCAGCGGCGTGCTGCCACGGCGGGCGACTTCATCGACCTTGCCCGATACCGACGGCGGGAACTTGCCGCCCAGCGCCTCGACATGCTTCCTGATAGCATCGGCAGCGCCCTTGCGCACCTGGCGGCCAGCCATATCGACACCGCTCATCCGGGTATGCGCCGAGAAATGCACGAAATGGGCATCCAGCGCGTGAATGTCGCGCTCGCGCAGCTGGAAGCGCTGCTTGGCCAACACCACGATGCTGCGGCCTTCCGGCGTTTCGTCGGCCAGCGAAGCCAGTTGCGCGGCGTCGGCCAGTTCGGCTTCACTGATGCCGTCAGCCGGCAGGAAGGTCGAGGCCTGGCGGTTACCGAGCGTGATCGTGCCGGTCTTGTCCATCAGCAGCACATCGACGTCGCCGGCGGCTTCGACGGCGCGGCCGGAGGTGGCAATCACGTTGGCCTGCATCATCCGGCTCATGCCGGCGACACCAATCGCCGACAGCAGCCCGGCAATGGTCGTCGGGATCAGGCAGACCAGTAGCGCAATCAGCACGGTGATGCTGATCGGTGCCCCGGCGCCGGCGACTTCGACGCTGAACATCGAGAACGGCAGCAAGGTCACCACGACGCCAAGGAAGACGATGGTCAGCGCGACGAGCAGAATGGTCAGGGCGATTTCGTTCGGCGTCTTCTGGCGCTTGGCGTTCTCAACCATGGCAATCATGCGGTCGACGAAGGTTTCACCGGGGTTTACGGTCACGCGGACAACGATCCAGTCGGACAGCACGCGGGTGCCGCCGGTGACAGCCGAGAAGTCGCCGCCGGATTCGCGGATGACTGGGGCCGATTCACCGGTGATGGCTGATTCGTCGACCGAAGCAACGCCTTCGATGACTTCGCCATCAGCCGGGATGGTTTCCTGGGCCAGGATGACGATGACGTCGCCCTTGCGCAGGTCGGCTGCCGGGACCAGATTCCACTTGGCGCCGTAATGCGCTTCAGCCAGCTTCTTGGCCGAGGTTTCCTTCTTCAGGCCGCGCAGCGAAGCGGCTTGCGCCTTGCTGCGGCCTTCGGCCAGCGCTTCGGCAAAATTGGCGAAAAGCACGGTGAACCACAACCAAATGGTGATCGCCAGGATAAAGCTCGGGTTTTCCACCACGCCGGCTTCGCCTTGCCCACTCAAAGCCTGCACCCAGAGGATGGTGGTCAGGATGCTGCCGATGTAGACGACGAACATCACCGGATTACGCCATTGCACGGCCGGATTCAGTTTGCGGAAAGCATCGGCGATGGCTGGTAGCGCCAGGGCCGGGTCGAACAGGGTAAAAGTCTTGCGGGTCATTATTTTCTCCCCTCGCTTAGTGAGCGGCCCCGAGCACGAGGTGCTCAATGACGGGGCCGAGGGCCAACGCCGGGACGTAATTCAGGAGCCCGACCAGCAGCACGGTGCCGATCAGCAGCGTGACAAACAGCGGGCCATGCGTCGGCAAGGTGCCGGCGCCAACGGCAATGCGCTTCTTGGCGGCCAGCGAACCGGCAATCGCCAGTACCGGCACGATCACGCCAAAGCGGCCGAACCACATGGCGATGCCGAGCATCACGTTGTAGAACGGGGTGTTGGCAGATAGCCCGGCGAAAGCGCTGCCGTTGTTGTTGGCAGCCGAGGTGAAGGCATAAAGGATTTCCGAGAAGCCATGGGCGCCCGGATTGGCGATGCCGGCCCGGCCGTCGACGGTCATCACCGCGATGGCCGTACCAAGCAGCACGAGCAGCGGCGTGACCAGAATGGCGATGGACACCATCTTCATTTCAAAGGCTTCGATCTTCTTGCCCAGGTATTCCGGGGTGCGGCCGATCATCAGGCCAGCGACGAACACCGCCAGGATGGCGAAAACGAGCATGCCGTAGAGGCCAGTGCCGACGCCGCCGAAAACCACTTCACCCAGCTGCATGTCGATCAGCGGCACCAGGCCGCCGAGCGGCGTAAACGAGTCGTGCATGGCGTTGACCGCACCACAGGAAGCCAGCGTCGTGATGGTGGCAAACAGGCCGGATTCGGCGATGCCAAAGCGGGTTTCCTTGCCTTCCATGTTGCCTGAAGCAGGATCGACACCCAACTGGGTGAGCAGCGGATTGGCCTGCTGTTCAAAGTGCATCGCGGCATAGGCCAGGGCAACGAACATCAGCGTCATCGCCGCGAGCACGGCCCAGCCCTGGCGGGTGTCACCGACCATGCGACCGAAGGTGAAGCACAGCGCGCCGGGGATCAGGAAGATCGACAGCATCTGGATGAAGTTGGACAGCGGCGTCGGGTTTTCATAGGGATGCGCCGAGTTGGCGTTCATGAAACCGCCACCGTTGGTGCCCAGCATCTTGATTGCTTCCTGCGAAGCGACCGGGCCCATGGCCAGCGTCTGGGTTTGCGTCTGCGCCGGTTCGGTGACGACGGCGCCCTGCTCATCCTTGAGCGGCTGGCCGGCATCATCGAGCTTGGGCGTCTCGAAACTGGTGACTTCCAGTGTCGTGACTTCCTTGTAGGCATCGAAATTCTGGATGACGCCCTGACCGGTCAGGAAGACCGCGTAAATGATGGAAATCGGCAGCAGCACATGCAGCGTGATGCGTGTCAGATCGACCCAGGCATTACCGACCGTTTTGGCGCTGTGCCGGGCAAAACCGCGGATCAACGCGATGACGACGACGATGCCGGTGGCCGCCGAGAAGAAGTTCTGCACCGCCAGCGCCAGCATCTGCGTCAGGTAGCTCATCGTCGCTTCGCCGACATAACCCTGCCAGTTGGTGTTGGTGGCGAAACTGATCGCCGTATTGAACGCAGAATCCGGGCTGACGCTGGGGAAAGCCTGCGGATTGAGCGGCAGATCGGCCTGCAGGCGTTGCAAGGCATAAACCGCCAGCACGCCCAGGAAGTTGAAAATAAGAATGGCAAAGGCGTATGTCAGCCAGCCCATTTCCTCGTCCTGGCGAATGCCGCACAGGCGATAAATCGGACTTTCAATCTTGCCGGCCAGACGGCAGCGGCCTTCCATCACATTGGCGATGTAAGCCCCCAAGGGCTTGACGGTCAGCAACAGGACGAACAAGAAAAGTCCGAGAAGTATCCAGGCATGATTGCTCATGAAAAGTCCTCCGGATGAATGAGCGCCGCGACCAGATAAACCAGCAGGCCGACGGCAACAGCGCCACTAAGCACGAAAAGCCAGGTCATTTGGCACCTCCCAACCGGGCACAGCCGGCGGCGAGACCGAGCATCAGGGCAAAGAACAGCCCGATACTGGCGAGATAGACGAGATCCATAAGTACACCCCATGTTGGTATTGCGACAGGGTCATACTAGGAAAAGCGCTATCAAAGTTTTCGAAAAACTTGGGGGGTGGAATATAAAAAAGAAGTAAAAACTGGCCCTGAGCGATGCGCTTGGTCATGCTTGAGCATGGTTTTAGTGCCAATTTTGCGGTCGACCGGAAAAACGCCTCTATTTCCGCCCGGTGCGTTCTGCGCCCCGCCAGGATCAAAAATCGGGAATACTTGCACGGTATTTCAGCGGCATGCCCTGAAATCCGCCGATCGGCAGTTCAACCCTTGAATGAGCGATGACCACCATGCAAACCCGCAAGCTGCTTCTCACCCTGCTACTCGCCAGCCTGGCCACCAGCCTCGCCGCCCAGACCGGCCCGGCACAAGGCAATTACCCGCAACAACCCGGCAATAATCAAAACC
>JAVBXO010000323.1 GCA_030824535.1 Azonexus sp.
AACAGCTGTTTAGGGTGCGATTTTAGGGGGCTAATGCGGCGGCGGGGTGCGACATGTTGTCGCACCCCGCCGCGAGGCAAGGATTTTCCGGCCAAGGAAAAGCGGATCAATGTGTGACTTGGCGTTTCCGGTCAGGCGTTAAGCTTTTCCAGCGCCTCAAGCAGTTTGCCCGGCTCGTCCAGGCGCAGCATCTTGCGCACGTTGGGAACAAGCTCGTTGATCTCGGCTTTCAGCACCCGGTTCTTGACCTTGAGGATCTGCGACGGATGCATCGAAAAAATGCGCAGGCCCATACCAAGGAAGAGGCGGGTCAGTTTCGGGTCGCCGGCCATTTCGCCGCACACCGACACCGGCACGCCGGACTTTTCGGCATTGGCGATGGTGTGGGCAATCAGCATCAGCACCGCCGGGTGCAGCGGATCGTAGAGCGGCGCGACCTGCTCGTCGGAACGGTCGATGGCCAGCGTGTACTGGATCAGGTCATTGGTGCCGATGGACAGGAAGTCGAGGCGACGGATGAACAGGCCGACCGCCAGCGCCGCCGCCGGAATCTCGATCATGCCGCCAACCTGGATGTTCTCGTCGAAAACCGCTCGTTCGCCGCGCAGGCTGGATTTGGCCTGTTCCAGCGCCGCCAGCGTCTGGTCGATCTCGTGGGCATGCGCCAGCATCGGGATCAAGAGCTTGATCGGGCCGTGCTTCGAGGCACGCAGGATGGCCCGCAACTGGGTATGGAACATCTTCGGCTCGGCCAGCGACAGGCGGATCGCCCGCAGGCCGAGCGCCGGATTGGTCTTGACCCGGTCACTGGCGTTGGCTTCCGGATGCAGATCCTTGTCGGCGCCGAGGTCGAAGGTGCGGATCGTCACCGGCCGGCCGCCCATGCCCTTGACGACCTGCTTGTAGGCCTCGTATTGCTCTTCTTCGTCGGGCATGTCGCCGCGGTTAAGGAAAAGGAACTCGGTGCGGAACAGGCCGATGCCGTCGGCACCACCGGCCAGGGCGTCAGAGGTGTCGCCGGGCAGTTCGATATTGGCCTGCAACTGGATCTCGATGCCGTCGAGGGTTTCCGACTTGGCCGACTTCAGGCGCTTGAGCTTGCTCCGCTCAAGTTCGATCTGTTCCTTGCGCAGCTTGTACTCTTCAAGAACGCGCGGGTCGGGGTTGACGATGACGACGCCGCGCTGACCGTCGACGATCAGCTGCTCGCCGTCGCGAATCAGGCCACGGGCATTGGACAGGCCAAGCACGGCGGGAATCGCCATGCTCCGGGCGAGGATCGAGGTATGCGAGGTGGCGCCGCCGACATCGCAGATGAAGGAGGCGAAGCGGTGGTCCTTGAAGCTGATCGCGTCGGCCGGCGAGATGTCGTGGGCGACGACGATCAGCGTTTCTTCCTTGCTGTTCTTGGCCGCCTTCAGCGTCGCCCGGCCGGGGTGACCGAGCAGTTCCTTGACGACGCGCTCGACAACCTGCACGACGTCGTATTTGCGTTCGCGCAGATAGGGGTCGTCGAACTGCTCGAATTGTTCGACCAGGCTTTCCATCTGCTGCACCAGCGCCCATTCGGCATTGCACCGGCGTTCGCGGATGATGTCGCGGGGTTTGACCGCGAGTTCCGGATCTTCGAGGAACATCGTGTGGATGTCGATGAAGGCATTGAGCTCGGCAGGCGCGTGCTCGGTGTTTTCCTTCATCAGTACCAGTTCGCCCTTGACGGCCAGGATGGCGGCGTCAAAGCGGGCGATTTCCTTCTCGACCATCCGCGGCGTGATGGTCAGGTGCGACACTTCCAGCGTCGCGTGCGACATCAGCAAGGCCCGCCCGATGGCGATACCTTCGGAAACGCCCAAACCGTGCAGGGTAAAGCTCATGGCGGCTTATTCCCCTTCGCCGAAATAATCCGCAATCAGCGCCAGCAGGGCGGCCATCGCTTCGGCTTCGTCCGACCCATTGGTTTCCAGCGTGACTTTCGCGCCCTTGCCGGCAGCCAGCATCATCACCCCCATGATGCTCTTGGCGTTGATCCGGCGGGCGCCCTTGCTCATCCAGACTTCGCACTGGTGCTTGCCGGCCAGTTGGGTGAGTTTGGCCGAAGCGCGGGCGTGCAGGCCGAGCTTGTTGATGATTTCAGTTTCCTGGGTAAGCATGTCTTGTCCCGCGATGTCTGGGCGCCGTCCCGTCCGGGGGCGCGGTTTTGTCTGCGATCCGGGTTGCTCCCGAATCTTCTTCTGCGGAAGATTCTAACCTGCTGCCGGCGATTTGCGGCTGACGATGACAATGCCCGCGACCACCAGTCCGGCACCGAGCATTTGCGCCAGCGAAACATGCTCGTTGAGCAGCCACCCGCCGAAGCCTATGGTCAGCATCGGCCCGACCATGCCGAACAGCGAAGCCTGGCCGGCACCGAGCTGGCGAATCGCCGCCGACTGGGCAAAGACCGGGATGATCGTCGAAAACAGCGCCATCGCCAGCCCCCAGCCATAGACCGGCATGGGCTGGATAAATGCGCTCAAGGGCTGGGCCGCAGCAAAATGCAGCAGCGTGACCGCCGAGGAAACAAGCATGGCCAGCGCCGAAAAACGCATCGCGCCAAGCCGGGCGATCATCGGCGCGCTGCCGGCCAGATAGAGCGCGTAGGAAACGCTGGAGCCGAAGACCAGCGCGCCGCCGAGCCAGATATTGCGTGCTTCGCCCACGCCGAGGTCATGCACAAAGGCCAGGCCGATGCCGCAGTAGCACAGCGCGATGGCGATGGCCTCACGGCGGGTGAAGGGCTTGCCCTGGAAAAGCACGCCAAGCAGGATGGTCAGCGTCGGATAAGTAAACAGGATCAGGCGTTCCAGCCCGGCCGAGATGTAGGCCAGCCCCCAGAAATCGAGAATGCTCGCGCCGTAATAACCAAGGCAGCCGAGCACGAACAAGCGCCCCCAGTCGCCCGCACTCAGGCTGGCGGCGGCTTTCTGCTGATGCAGGCCGACCCACAGAAAAACCGGCAGCGCAAAACCCATGCGCAAGGCGAGCAGCGTGATGGCATCGACGCCGTAGGGGTAGGCGAGCTTGACGAAAATCGCCTTCAGCGAAAAGCCCAGCGCAGCGATCAGCGCCAGTACGGCGCCTTGGGCATTCGATTTTTCCAAAGCATTTCTCGGGCGGGATGAGGGAATGCCCATTGAAACCGCCATCGAGGGCACTGGCAATTGGTATTATTCAAAGCCAGCTTTCGACAAGGACGAAACCATGCGTTATGACCTGCCCGACCTGCGCCTGGTGGCGGCGATTGCCGACAGTGGCAGCCTGACGCGCGCCGCCGAACAGGTGCATCTGGCGCCATCGTCGGCCAGCCATCGCCTGACGCAACTTGAAGCCGCCCTCGGCATCGAGCTTTTTGGCCGCCATCCGCGCGGCCTGAAGCCGACCGCCGCCGGTGAATCGCTGCTGCGCCATGCCCGCCAGGTCTTCGCCCAGCTCGAACAGATGCACGCCGACCTGGCGCCCTACGCCGCCGGCCTGCACAGCCAGGTGACGATGTTCGCCAACACCAATGCCATCAACTGCTTCCTGCCCGAGGACCTCGGCGATTTCCTGCGCGAGCAGCCGCAGATCCGCGTCAGTCTGGAAGAGCAGCCGAGCCCGGCGATCATTCGCGCCGTCGCGGCTGGGCAGGTCGATATCGGTGTCGTCGCTGCCGAAGGCGACCTTGGCGGCCTGGAAACCCGGCCTTATCGACGTGACCGGCTGGTGCTCATCGTTCCCGCCCACCATCCGCTGGCCGGGCGCGACGCTGCCGCCTTCGCTGAAGTACTCGGCGAACCCTTCGTCTGCCTGCACGCCGGCAGCG
>JAVBXO010000235.1 GCA_030824535.1 Azonexus sp.
GTTCCAGACCTTGGCCTGATCCTTCTGTCCGTTCGACACCAAGTTTTGCGTGACGATGATGCTGATGATCATGATCACCACGAAGGCATAGGCAACGAGGAAGTAGTAATCCGCCACCATGGTGTAGCCGACCTTGGGGAAGGCGTTCTTCTGCGACATGTGATAGACCAGGATACCGACCAGGCCGGAAATCGAGGCGTTGATACGCGGCGCAAACTGGTCGATTGGCACCCACAGCACCAGCAGGATGATGCCGAGAATGATCAGCAGCGGCAGGAAGAAGGTGAACAGATAGGGCTTGATGATGCGCTCGACCGACAGGTCAAGATTGACCGTCGAGAAATAGATCGGGCTCTTGTAGCCGGTACCCAGACGGTAATCAGGATCGCCAAAGGTGGATTCATAGCGATAGAGATCCGAATAGGTCACACGGTCCACATAAGTCCATTCCTGCGGCTTGATGTCCTTGACCGGGGTGCTTTCCATGTGGCGCGAATCCCAGACCAGCATGACGTGCGTCGAGTTCTTGCTGGTATGGGCAATCGACATCGGCAGAACCTGCGAGTCGAAGGGGAAGGCTTCCAGCTGGAACGGTGCCGACAGGGTCAGGCGCTTGCGGTAGGCGCGATACTTGGTAGCGCCGCCGAGGCTTTCCTTGAGGATGGACATCTGCTCCTTGACGGCATTGATGATCCCGATTTTCTCAATATCCTTGACATCGATACGACCGCCCGTCCACTTGAACCACATGAAGACGTCGACATCCCACAGCATGTCCTTGATATTGATGTCGTTGATCTTGATGATATCGACGCCGACCGAAATGACGTCAACCAGGTGATAAGGCATGCCGTCGATGACCGTGACGTAGCCCTTCCTGACCCGTTCGGCCAGTTCCTTGAAGACATATTCCTCACGCGGCAGCAGCAATTGCACGGGTGCGGTCTTGAAGCGGCCGTCCTTCATCACCGAAACATAGATGTCGCGGTCCGGCGCATGGCTTTCGCCCAGCTCGGGCTCGGCCGGTGCGGCAGGCTCGGCGGTTGCGACCGGTGCGGGGTCGCCATTGGCCAGCGCGGCAGCCGCCGCCTCTTCGGCGAGCACCTGCTGGTACCTGGCAACGTAGGATTGCGTCATTTCCGTCTGGCGCTTGAAGAACAGGTTGCCGCTGGCGCCATCAAAAGCGTCGTGCCAACCCAGGTTGACCAGGTAATTGCGCACCCCATCGCGCGTCGCTTCGCCCTTGGCGGCAGTCACGGCGCTGGCATAGAGGCCCATCGCGTCGTAGGCCATGGCGGCTGCCAGACTCGGCTGATCGCGGTATTTCTTCTGGTAGGCCTGCTTGAATTCCGAAGCCTTCTGATTGGCGATTTCCCACAGCAAGGCCGAGGTCACGTAAACATTGGCCGTGACCTTGTCGTCGAGTTCGCTGAAGAATTTCGGATTGGTCCAGGCATTGGCGGCCATCACCGGCGTCTTGATACCGGCTTTGCGCAGCTGCGGCAGGAAAGCCAGGCCTTGTTCGCTGTGCGTCAGGCCGGCGACGATGCCGATCTTGCCGTTCTCCTCGGCATCCTGCAGGTTCTGCGCCGCCCAGTCTGTGGGAACCTTGTCGACCGCCAGTTGCTTCTGCACCGTCAGACCGATGCGTGCGGCCTTGGCAATGAAAGCGTCGCGCAGCGAAGAACCGAAAGGATCGGTCGAGTAGACCACCAGCACGTTGTCCTTCTTCAGCACTTCCTTGATATACACGGCCATGAACGCGCCCTGCACGTCATCGGTCATGTTGGCCGAGAACAGCCATTTGTTCGCTTTGAACAAGGCCGGCGTACTGACGTTCGGGCTGATGCAAGGAATCTTGGCATCTTCAAAAATTTTCGCCGTGGCCAACGCCGCGCCCGGGTAGTAATGGCACACCACGCCGAGCAAGGCCGGATCATTGACCAGTTCGGTCGCAGCAGCCTTGGCCTTCTCCGGATCATCAAAATCATCCTTGACGACCAGTTCAAACTTGTCGCCATTGATCCCCCCGGCGGCATTCAGTCGTTCGACGAACAATTCGGCGGCCTGTTTGATGGGCACGCCTTTCTCTGCCTTCGGCCCGGTCAGCGGCACCAGCACGCCGATTCGATAGTTTTTCGCCAAAGCCAGGCCTGGCAGTGCCAGGACCAATGCCAGCGCGAGCAGAAACACTCTGATAAAGCTCTTCATGCATTGCCCCTTGATTTTGTCGCCAGCCCCCCAGCTCATCTTCATTATCCATGACTTAAGTCAAATGAAAACCAGCATAAGCACAGGCTTATCAGCCCTCTGCGGCCAGCACGGTGGAAAAACCCCAATGACATTTACCGTGAGAAAAGCCGGCATTCAATTCCCGACAGCAGCCAGCCGGACAGGTACTATCTATCCTTTGCCACTCCAGAAAAGCCCTATTCGCATGCAAACAGAAGTCCAGGAACAGCCCAGATACGCCGTCGTGGCGGCCGTGCAATTGCCCAGCGTCAGCGATATCGAGTTCGATGCCTCGCTCAACGAGCTCCGCGAGCTGGCCAAGACCCTGGGTTTCAAGGTCGTCCGCAGCTTCATCCAGAAGCGCGCCGGCTTCGATGCCAACGGCTACCTGGGCGTCGGCAAGCGCCAGGAAATCCAGCATTTCGTCAATCACGAAGCCGAATTTGCCGCCGATGGCGAGCATTATTCCAGCGTGCCGATTGACGCCGTGCTGGTCGATCACGAGATTTCGCCGTCACAGGCGCGCAATCTCGAAAACGAGGTCGGCTGCGAGGTCATGGACCGGACCATGGTCATCCTCGAAATTTTCCACCGCAACGCCCGTTCCCGCGCTGCCCGCGCCCAGGTGGAAATCGCCCGCCTCGGCTACATGGCGCCGCGCCTGCGCGAGCTGGCCAAGCTCGCCGGGCCGCAAGGCCGGCAGCGCAGCGGTGTCGGCGGTCGGGGCGCCGGCGAATCAGCGACCGAAATGGACAAGCGCAAGATCCGCGACCGCATTGCCGAACTGCAGCTGGAAATCTCGGCCATGGACGTCGAGCGCCAGACCCAGCGGGCGCGCCGCCAAGAACGTCAGGGTTTGGCCGGCGTCGCGCTGGTCGGTTACACCAATGCCGGCAAATCAACGCTGATGCGCGCCCTGACCGGCAGCGAAGTGCTGGTCGCCAACAAGCTCTTCGCCACCCTCGACACCACCGTGCGCACCCTGCATCCGGAAAGCGTGCCGCGCGTGCTGGTCAGCGACACCGTCGGTTTCATCAAGAACTTGCCGCACGGCCTGGTCGCTTCGTTCAAATCGACGCTCGACGAAGCCCTCGATGCCGCGTTGCTGCTGCACGTCATCGACGCCAGCGACCCTGGTTTCGAGCGCCAGCTGGAAGTCACCGACACCGTACTGGCCGAAATCGACGCCGACCAGGTGCCGCGCCTGCGCATCTTCAACAAGATCGACCACGTCGGCGATGCCGAGGCGCAAGCCGTTTGCACCGCCGAACTGCAGGCCAAGTACCCCGGCTGCATCGTCATGAGCGCCCGCCGGCCGGAAGAAGTCGCGGCGCTGCGCCTGTCCATCATTGCCTTCTTCCAGAAAGACCTGGTCGAAAGCGAACTCTTCCTGCCCTGGACCGGGCAGCAACTGCGCGGCGAAATCTATTCGCGCTGCGAAGTGTTGAGCGAACGCGCCGACGAGGATGGCGCCTACTTCAGCTTGCGCACCGATGCCGCGACCCTGGAAGATCTGCAGGGCAAACTCGCCAGGACGGCCTGAGCACTGCGGCTGGCCGGGGCCTG
>JAVBXO010000265.1 GCA_030824535.1 Azonexus sp.
TTCACAAACCACCTTTCCCCCGTGCTGTTGGGCGATCTGCGCGACTATCGCCAGCCCCAGTCCACAACCGCTGCTATTTGAGCTTGGGCTGCGATAGAAGCGCTCGAAAATCCGTTCCCGTTCCGTGGTCAGTATGCCGGGGCCGCTATCGCTGACGCTGACAAAAACATGTTGCTCGTCGAACTTGCCGCAGGCGACCGTGACAATGCCGCCGGAGGGGGTGTGGTGCAGGGCGTTGTCGATCAGGTTGCCGATCAATTCCTCGAGCAATACCAGATTGCCTCGCATGGGGGCCGATTCAAGTTCGAAGCCCAGGTCTACCCCGCGTTCAATTGCTGTCGGTAGCCAAGTATTGGCAATATCGCCGGCGATGTTCATCAGGTCAATTTCCGGCTGATTGACGCTCAGGCCGGGTTCGGTACGGGCCAGAACCAGGAGTTGCGAAACCAGATGCGACATGCGCCGGGTGGCGCTGAGCACGCCATCAAGCTTGCGCCGGGTATCCTTGTCGGCTTCTGCTACAGCTGCCTCGACCTGCGCCTGCAGAGCGGCAATCGGTGTGCGCAACTGATGGGCCGCATCGGAAACGAAATTGCGCTGACTGATCAGCGAATTTTCAAGCCGTTTCAACAGGGCATTGATTTCATTGACCACGGGCTGAATTTCATCGGGAATTTCAACCGCCACCGGGCTGAGATCGGTCTGTGAGCGGTCAGCCAGTTCGCTGCGCAGTTCATCGAGTGGCTTCAGGCCGGTACGAACGCCGAACCAGATCACGCTGATGCTGACCAGCACCAGTAACAATTCGGGCAACAGCATGCCGAGCAGGATGTCGCGTACCAATTCATTACGTTTGCTGCGGGTTTCAGCAACCAGAACGATGACCTTGCTTTGGTGAACCTCGGTTTGCAGCGCGGCAATCCGTACTGGTTCCTTGTCCAGTCTGCCATCGTAGTAGTAACGCAGGCGACCAGGGGTGCCGATCCACTGTATGCCCTTGGAGGGCGGCAGTGGCAGGTCAATATTGCCGTCGAGCAGTTTGCCGGTGTTGCTGCGAACGCTGTAATAAACCCGGTCAAAGGCGTCTGTCAGAAGGACTGCGCGCGCCTGCGGCGCCAGGACCAGGCGCAGATTGCCGTTGCTTTCCTGAAGTTGTTCGGAGATGGCGAAAGCCGTGTCGAGCAGGCCGCGATCATAGGCTTTGGTGGCGCTGCCCAGGGCGATCCAGTAAGCAGCGAATGCGCCGGCCAGCAGCAGTGCCAAGGTTGCCGGCAACAGCCGGTAAAGCAGTACCAGGCGAAGGCTATGCGCCTGTTTATTCGGCATTGTCCGGTTTTTCGAGGAAATAGCCGAGGCCCCGGACGGTTCTGATGATGATGCCGGCGGGTTCAAGTTTGCTGCGCAGGCGGGAGACGAATTTTTCGATGGCGTTGGGGGTGATTTCGTCGTCCCAACTGTACAGCGATTGCATCAACTGCTCTTTGTTGACCACACGGTTGACGCGATTGGCGAGAAACTCCAGCGCCGCCCACTCGCGGGCGTTGAGATCCAAGGCGTTATCGTCTACCCAGGCGCGCTTGCCGACGGTATCCAGGCGCAGTCGGCCGAGAATGATATGCGCGTCGGCGGTGCCCTGAACACGACGGGTCAGCGCCCGGACACGGGCTTCCAGTTCGCTGAGGGCGACCGGTTTTACGACGTAGTCATCGGCGCCCAGGTCAAGTGCCCGCACCCTTTCCTCGACGGCCATGCGGGCGGATAGCACCAGTACCGGCGTTTGCTGGCCGCGGGCCCGCAAACGTTGCAGGACTTCATTGCCATCAATTCCCGGCAAGCCGAGATCGAGGATGGCCAGTTCATAACTTTCCTTGCTCAATAGAACGTCGGCATTGATGCCATTGGCGGCAATGTCAACGACATAACCGGAGTGGCGCAGGGCTCGGGCGAGGCCGTCGGCCAGCAGAAGATCGTCCTCAATCAGCAGGATACGCATTGCATTTGTCAGTAAGTGGTCAGTGTCGCTCAATACGATAGCACGCCCCTTGCCGGAATTGGACCATGCGTTGCTTATTGCCCCTGCTGAGTGTTTTCTCGGGATTATTCCTGTCCACTTCGGTATCAGCACTTACCCTCAAAGACGCGGAAGCCTTGTGGCAGCAGCATAGCCGGGAATTGCAGCTGGCTGACTCGGCGCTGGCCGGCGCCGTTGCCGACTTGCAGGTGGCAGATCGGCGACCCAATCCGGATCTGGCCTTGAACGTCGCCTCGATCAGTCCGCAATCCGGTCTGGGGAGTGGATATCTCAAGGACAAGCGCATGGACAGCATCCTGCGCATCGAGCAAGTGATCGAACGGGGTGGAAAACGTGAGTTGCGCGTGCGCAGCGCCTCGGCACGCCTGGCTGCTGCCGGCCTGGAGCGCGAAGATGTCAAATGCCAGCAGCGCGCCGAATTGCGGCGGGCCTATTTCGATTTGTTGCTGGCGCAGGAAAAACACAGCCAGGCGGGGGCGGCTGCTGAGTTGTACGAGCGCAGCCTGCAAGCGGCAAACCTGCGCCTGAAAGCCGGTGATGTGGCGCCGGTCGATGTTGCCCGGTTGGCGGTCGACAAGGCCCGCGCTGACAACGAGGCGCGCCAGGCGCAGGGCGAACTCGAACAGTTGCGCGAGGATCTGGCTTACCTGATTGGCCGCGAAAGCGAAGCGCAGATGCTGGTTGCCAGCGACCCCTGGCCGGCTGTGCTCGGCGGTGACTTGCCCATGCCTCGTCTTGAACAGCGTCCGGATTTGCGCGCCAGCAATCAGCGCCTGAGCGCGGCCGAGGCCGAGCGCGACCTGGCACGGGCGCTGAAAACCCGCGATGTCAGTATCGGCGTGCAGATGGAACACAACCTGCAAAATGCCCCGACCAATAGTTACGGCGTCGGGATCTCGATTCCGCTGTTGGTCTGGCATGCCCACGAGGGTGAAATCGCCCGCGCCGAAAGTGAGCTTGGCAGCGCCCGCCTGCACTACGCAAAGCAGCAGGCGCAGGCGCTGGGCCAGGTCGCCCAGGCCCGTAGCGCCTTGCTGGCCGCCCGTGATCGCCTGCAGCGCCTGACTGGCGGCATGCTGCTGGACGCCGAGCGCGTGGCCAAGGCGGCCGAACTGGCTTACGCCAAAGGCGCGATGAACCTGATGGATTTACTCGATGCCGGGCGCACCCTGCGCCAGGTCAGGATTGAAGCTGCCACGGCCCAGGCGGATTACGCCAAGGCCCGTTCGGACTGGGAGCTGCAAGCAGAATACGTGAACGAGCAAGATAACAAGGAAAAAACCACACCATGATCCGCAACCTGATCCTGACCGCCGCGCTCGTGGCGCTGGCCGCCTGTTCTACCAAGGAGGAAGCAGTCAAAGTGCCGCTGGTCCGCGCCGAGGGCGAACGCCTGGTGCTCAGCGAGCCGGACAAGGCTGATTTTCTCAAGCTGGCGACGGTAGCCCGCGATCAAGGGGGGATTTTGCGTCTTCCCGGTCGACTGGTGTGGAACGACGAAAAAACAGTGCGGATTTTTCCGCAGCTCGGTGGTCGGGTGCAGAAGATCGCTGTTGATCTGGGGCAATCGGTCAAGGCCGGGCAATTGCTGGCGGTGCTCGCCTCGCCGGATTATGGACAGGCGCTGGCCGATGCCCACAAGGCCGATGCCGATCTGGCCGTCGCAGACCACGCCCTGAGCCGTAGTCGGGAGTTGCGTGAAGCCGGCGTGGTCGCCGAAAAGGACTGGCAAATCGCCGAGGCCGACGCACTCCGGGCCCGCGCCG
>JAVBXO010000322.1 GCA_030824535.1 Azonexus sp.
CGACAGCAAACTGGCGGTCAACCGGCCATTTTTCGAGAAATTGCGCGACAGCGGCCGCGAGCATGCGCAGCAATGGCTGGCGCAGCATCGCCAGCAGCTCGGCCAGGAAGCAACGCTCGACCTGGCGGCGCTGTTTTACTGACAGCAGCGCCATTTCTGCGGTCGACCTCGGTTTTTAGGCGATTTTCAAATCCGATTCGCCCCCTGCCAAGGAAACGCTAATTGAACCGTCATCCCCGCGACGGCGGGGATCCAGCCCTTGATTTTCTGGATTCCCACTTGCGTGGGAATGACATCTCTTGATCGATCGGTGTTTCCTTGACGCCACAGCCCCGCCGGACAGCAATAGCCGGGCGGGGCTGGGCCGGCATCGACCCCCATCGATGCCGGAAGAGAGCAGACCGGCTTACTTGACCGAAATCTGGTCGAAGATGCCGCCATCGGCGAAGTGGGTACGCTGGGCGCGGCTCCAGCCGCCGAAGCCTTCGTCAATGGTGAACAGCTTGAGCTTGGCGAACTGCTTTTCGTACTTGGCGGCGACCTTCTTGTCGGTCGGACGGTAGTAATTGCGCGCGGCAATTTCCTGGCCTTCCGGCGAGTACAGGTAGTTCAAATACTCGGTCGCGACCTTGCGCGTGCCCTTCTTGTCGACCACCTTGTCGACCACGGCAACCGGCGGTTCGGCGAGGATGGAAACGGACGGGGTGATGATGTCGAACTTGTCCGGACCGAGTTCCTTGACCGACAGGTAGGCCTCGTTTTCCCAGGCGATCAGCACGTCGCCAATGCCGCGTTCAACAAAGGTCGTCGTCGCGCCGCGCGCACCGGAGTCGAGCACCTTGACGTTAGCGTAGAGCTTCTTGACAAAATCCTTCGCCGATTCGTCGCTGCCCCCCTTCAGCTGCTTGGCGTAGCCCCAGGCGGCCAGGTAGTTCCAGCGGGCACCGCCGGAGGTCTTGGGATTCGGCGTGATGATTTCGACGCCCGGCTTGGTCAGGTCGCCCCAGTCCTTGATGCCCTTGGGGTTGCCCTTGCGCACCAGCAGCACGATGGTCGAGGTATAGGGTGAAGCATTCAGCGGCAGCTTTTTCTGCCAGTCGCGGGCAAGCAGGCCGGCATTGGCGACTTCGTCAATGTCGTAGGCCAGCGCCAGGGTCACGATGTCGGCGTCGAGACCGTCGATCAAGGCCCGTGCCTGCTTGCCGGAACCGCCATGCGAAGCCCGGAAAGTCACGGTCTCGCCGGTCTTGGCTTTCCAGTACTTGCCGAAGGCGGCGTTGTAGTCCTGGTAAAGCTCGCGGGTCGGGTCATAGGAGACGTTCAGCAGGGAAACGTCGGCGAAGGCACTGGCGCCAAAGGCCAGTCCGAGAGCCAGGGCGATCAGGCCACGGCGGGTAGTATCGAAACGCATGGTGCAGGCTTCCTGATGAGTAATTTGGAAGCCTCAATTTACGGAAGGCTGCAGCCTTCGAGAACGACGTTGTTGTTATTTCCATATACCGGCGCCGCAGCATAAGCATTTCAGCGAGCGCAAGCCGCCAGCGGCGGAGCAATATATGCCTTCCCGACGGGTTGACCGCAGCAGCGGGCCTTCCGGCCAATACAAAAGGCACAACACATACGACAACGGGGACACAGCAAGCTGCATCCCCGTCCGGTTCCTGGTGGCAATAAAGGCTCAACCCTGCGGGCGGATCGCCTTCTTGATCTCTTCTTCGGAAATATCCGGGCAGACTTTTTCGATGAAAGCGTGGGCATAGCTGCGCAGATAGGTGCCGCGGCGCACGGCGATGCGCGTGATGTTGGCCGGGAACAGTTCCGGCACATGAATCAGCGCCAGACCGCGATCCTGCGCTTCATCGTAAGCCACCGAAGCGACAATCCCGACCCCCAGGCCGAGGCTGACGTAAGTCTTGATCACGTCGGCATCAATCGCCGACAGGACGATGTCCGGTACCACCCCGGCCTCGGCAAATCCGCGGTCGACATGCCCACGACCGGTAAAACCCTCGTGGTAGGTGATGATCGGGTAATCGGCGAGGACTTCCAGCGTGATCTTTTCCACCGCCAGCAGTGGGTGCCCGAGCGGCACGATGATCGCGTGGTGCCAGGAATAAAACGGAAAGGACGCCAGTTCCGGCACCTTGTCCAGCGACTCGGTGGCGATGCCGATGTCAGCCTGGCCGGTTTCGACCAGCTCGGCGATTTCGCGCGGGCTGCCCTGCAACAGCGTCAGGTGCACCTTCGGATAATCGAGCTTGAACCACTGGATGATTTTCGGCAGCGCGTAACGCGCCTGGGTATGCGTCGTCGCCACGACAAAATGCCCGGTTTCGCGGCTGGCAAACTGGTCGGCAATGCGCCGCAGATTCTGCGTATCAAGCAGGATGCGCTCGACCACCCCGAGCATTTCCTTGCCCGGCTCGGTCAGGCCCAGCAGACGCTTGCCCCGGCGAATGAAAATCTCGATCCCGAGTTCATCCTCGAGATCCTTGATGTGCTTGCTGACCCCCGGCTGCGAGGTGTACAGCGCATTGGCAACTTCCGTCAGGTTGAAATCCTGACGAATCGTCTCGCGGACGATGCGCAATTGCTGAAAATTCATGGCCTTTTCTCCTCTGTGCCTGCGTATTAGAGCGGCTTGTTGCCCGAGAAAACGACCGCGACTGCCCTTTCCCTCCCCCGCAGCGCCAAGGCGCAGGGTGCAACACCGATGACGCAGTGTAAGAAAAAGCATTTAGATTAATAAATAATCAATAATTGGATAAACATCAGAAAAACGTATAAGCCCAGGCCGGGATCAGTTATTGCCCTCGCCCAGGCGATGCTTCGGCAGTACCTCGTAACCATGCAGACGCAGCAAACGCACCGCCTGCTCGATATTGCGACTCATCTTTTTCGGACTCCTGGTCCGCGCCGGCTCGCTGACTTCCGGCGGCTTCAGCACCAGACCATAAGTCTGCAACCAGGCAATGATCGCCCCCAGCCCCTTGCTGCCGATGCCCTCAGCCAGCTGCAGCCGGCGATAGCCAAGCTCGGCCACCTCCTCGGGCGAAAACGCCTGGCGATCAAAAATCTTGCGCAAGGCATTGCGTTGCAAAGTCGGCAACTTGCCACACTCCCCCTGCCCCGCCTCAGCTACAGAGACAGAGTCCACCGGCAAGGAAGAAGCGCCCGTCGAGCGGGAATTCATGTCATTCATCATCGTTCGTATTACCTGCGGAACAGGTCCAGGCGATTAAACCGATGGCCAGCTTAGAGAATCCGCTGGCAGCCGCGAACGATGAAATTCAGCTATTAATATTCTGCAGCGCCGTGGCTGTACCACCTGGGTCTCGTAGCAGCTCCGCCAGGAAATCCAGCTTGTCCAGATTTGCCGCCACATTGATATGCACGGTGAAAAATCCGCCAGGAAAGCCTTCGTCATGCTGGCTTATCCCCTGGAAATATCACAGAATCATCTCCTGCAATCACGAAGGCGCTACACGCAGAACAGGGGGGCTCGTTGCCAGGCAACTGCTGACTGCCTGAATCCGGCCTCGGCTAGTACCTGGCAGCTTCGTCAAAGCCCTGTCTGAAACGCCAGCAGGTATTGATTTTTCATCATTCATTCAGGAGCTTATATGAGACAAAGGTAGTTTCTCAGAAAGTGGTGGAGCTTCTTGGAGAAGGGTAACTGTGCTTTACTGCGCGCCGCATGATTTCCGAGCAACCGCCTCCTTCTTTTGAACAGACCTCCTCTCTGCCGGATG
>JAVBXO010000409.1 GCA_030824535.1 Azonexus sp.
TACCCTCGGCATCCAGCGACACACCGGCGACGACAGGATCGGCCTCGATCATGGCGGGAAGCGCCTGCATCACGATGTTGGCGGTGCCGAGCAGCCGGTCAACGCCGACCGCGACGCATCGCGCTCCGGTTTGAACAAGCACGGCTGAGCACATGCCAGGCTTGCCAGCGTTTGGGCCGCTCGCGCCCGGACGCCGGAGCAGGCGCTCAAGCGGCAGGAAAGGAATGACTTTGCCCGCATGGAGAATTGAGTCGCCTGCCGCTGAGTGGGCGATGTCGGCATCGCGAACTTGCAGCGTCTGGCGTATGGCATCGAGCGGAATTGCCACTCGTGCGCCGGCCGCCTCGACAAGGAGCTGCTGCTGCGACGCGATGGAAAGCGGAACCTCAAGCTCAAGCGTCACACCGCGCCCCGGCTCGCTGCGTATGCGCATTTCCCCTTTTAGTCGGGAAACGGTCGCCCGCACGACATCCAGGCCTATGCCTCTGCCCGACAATTCGCTCAGGCTGTTTGCCGTCGTCAGTCCGCTGGCGCCCAGGCTGCCAAGCAGCGCAATGACTTGCGCTGTCGCTAGCGAGTTTGCCTCCGCGGCGGGCACCAGACCGCGAGCCACGGCGGCTTTTCTGACGGCATCCACGGCGATGCCACGGCCATCGTCCGAACACATGAAAACCACCCGACTGCCGCGCTGCAAGACCTCCAGTCGCACCTGCCCGCTTGCGGGCTTGCCGAGTGCGATGCGCTCGGCTTCGGTTTCCAGCCCGTGCGCTACAGCGTTGCGCACCACATGCATCAGCGCATCGCGCAGCGCCGCCAACATGCTGGCGTCGAGGCGCAGCTTGCCGCCGGAAGCCTCGAATGCGACCGGCTTGCCGAGCGTCTGGGCGGCGTCGCGCACGGAGCGGGCGAGCGAAGTAAACATCGTCTGCACCGGGATCAGGCGAAGTCGATGGGCGTGGTCGCGAATCTCGACGAGCGCCCCGTCGACGCGCTCAATGTCCAGCACCAGGCTGCGCTGAAAGTGATTGAGGCTGGTCTGCAGCGCCTCCGCCAGGGAGCGCGCGCGGCGCGTGTCGGTTATGCCCGCAGCGACGGCGCCGGCCCGGTTCTCAGCGGGGCGCGCGGCGAGCAGATCGAGAAGCTGGCTGCTCAATTCACGCAGCTGCTCGGCGGCACCGACTCCCTTGCGCACTGCGCCAAGCTGCACACTGGCCTCAGTGACCGTGCGCAGCAAGGAATCCATCTCCTGGATTTCAACCCGCAAGCTTTCAAGTGGTTCTTCGGGCGAGGGATGGATCGGGCTGCTTGCACTGGCGACCCTGTCCTCGCCCGCTGGCGCCGAAATGGCCGCAAGGCCTGAAAGCTGCGAGCTGATGTCGTCCAGCAGGCGCATCAGCTCGCTCCCTTGCTCCTTGGGTAAAGGCAGTTTTGCCTCACGCTGGCTGGTCAGAATGCCTTCAATCGTGTGCGCCAGTTCGGCGATTCCCGGTTGTCTGACGACGCGAGCGGCGCCTTTGAGCGTGTGCGCCAGGCGCAGCAGGGAAGCCACGCCATCAGACGTCGAGATGCCGTTCTCGAATTGCAGGATGCCCTGCATCAGCCCATCGAGGAGTTCCCGCGCCTCGATACGAAAATACTGGTAGGGATCCTTGGCCATTTGGCTAGGTGCTCGCCTGCGGCTGAATCAGCCGCATCAGATCGAGCGACAGCTTGCTGAGTTCAGATGAGGTTTGCAGCGTCTGGCTCGAACTGACTTCTGTTTCCCGTGCCGCCTGGGCGACGTTGGCGACGGCGATGCTGACCTGTGAAACCGCCGTCGACTGCTGTTTCGTACTGAGTTCGATCTCGCGTGCGGCCTCGGTGGTCGTGCTGACCAGGCTGACGATCTGCCTGAAGGCTGTTGCGACTTCCGAGAACTGCCGCGCGCCGGCATCAACCGCCTTGCTACCCCCCTCGGTGGTCATGACGGTCGTATTGACGGCGGCGCGGATATCGTCGATGAGACCCCGGATTTCCTTGGTGGAACCTCCGACGCGGTCAGCGAGCTTGCGGATTTCATCGGCGACCACAGCAAAACGCTTGCCATTCTCGCCAGCGCCGGCCGCTTCGATGGTCGCGTTGATCGCCAGGATGTTGGTCTGTTCGGCCAACTCGTTGATGATTTCGAGAATGCTGCCGATCTGCTGCGACTTTTTCCCGAGGTCGAGCATGTGGGTCACGATCATGTCGACCTGTCGCTTGATGCCACCAATCGAGTCGTTGGCCTTCGCCACCGTCTGCTCGCCGGCGCGCGCGCCCTTGGCCGTTTCCTCGGCGATGTGGGCCACGCTCTGGGCGCTCTCGGCGATCTGTTTCGAGGTGACGAGCAGCTCGCTCATGGTTGTCGTGATTTCATTCATCGCGGTTGACTGCTCGCGGGCGCCGATGGCCTGTTGATTCGCGGCGACTTGCAGCTCGCTGGCTGAGCTTTGCATGTGCTGAACCGCCGCACCGATTTGATTCGTCAGGGAGCGGGTGATGCGAATCCCTGCGCCGCTGACGAGCAGCAGGCACAACAGGGTGCCAAGGGTGATGGACAGGGTCGCACCGCTGACTGCGGCTGCAACTTCCGCTGCACGTTGCTTGAGCAGATCGCGTTGATCCTGCTCCATGTCCGCGAAAATGCGCCGCAGCTCGTCCATCAGCTTCTTTCCGTCGCCAGCCTGTATCTGCTTCATCGCCTGCACGGTATCCCGGTTCCTCCGCAGCTCAATGACCCGCTTCAGCTCGGCGAACTTTGCCGTAATCAGCGGTTCGATCAGCGCGATGCGCTTCTGCTGAGCGGCATTGTCAGCGCGCAGCTCGCGCAGCTCGATGATAGTTTTCGCGACCTCGCTGCGCGCCGCCAGATAGGGCTCGAGAAAGCGCTGGTCGCCAGTGATGACGTAGCCCCGCTGGCCGGTCTCGGCATCCTTCAGCAGACTGAACAGGCTGGATAGGTTTTCCAGCACACGGTGGGTGTGTGCTACCGAGTCACTGGTTTGCGCGAGGGTGTTGATGGCGCGATAGGCGACGGTTCCAATTGCGGTAAGCAGGGCAAAGGACAGCATGAAGCTGGCGGCGATTTTCTTCCCGAATGTCCACGACAGATTCATGTTTGCTGCTCCTTTGCCAGCCGATGATGGCCGGTTCGATGACGGATGGTCGCGACGATGCGTGGAATGCTGATGATGGGGCGAACGCCTGCCGGTGTGCTGGCGAGCTGGTTCACGTAGTTTTCCTGTTGGCCTGTGGCGGGAAGCTGCTCGTTCGCATGGAGAGCGGATATCGGCAGGCGCAAGCAAGCCTCGAAGTCGGAGAAGGCCAAGGCGATGGGTTCGTCCTTGCTACAAAGAATCAACCACCGGGGTGACCCAGGGGCAGGGCCGTAGCCGAGGATGGACGCCAGGCAGAACACCGGAACGATGCCACCGCGGATGCCCGCCAGACCGAGCAGGTCGGGCGTCACGGCGGGGATGGGGACGATTCTGCATGCCGCGACCATCCCGGCGATGTCACGCAGAAAAATGGCATAGGGCTCGCCCCCCACGCCTATCGTCAGCAGGTCTTCGACTTCCTGCGACAGCGGCGACGGCAGCAAGGCGAAGGACTGGTCGAAGGCTAGACGAAGCCTGGCGGCGTTGCTGTCGCCGGCGGGCTGCTTCATTCTTCACCCCCGGCGGCGCGCAGCTGCGTACGACAGAGCTGCAGCAGCGTGTCCCGCGAGAAGCC
>JAVBXO010000223.1 GCA_030824535.1 Azonexus sp.
GTACTTGCGCCCGGCCGGGCTTACCAGGCGCTTGCCCAGCGTACCTTGCAGCGGCGGCGCCAGGCCAACGGCACCGGCGCCATCAGGCTGATGGCAGGAAGCGCAGTTGGCGTCGTAAATTACCTGGCCGTCAGCGGCGCTGGCCGCTCCTGCGGTCAACGCCATGAAAAGGGCAAAAACCAGCCGGCTCATGAAGCCCCCTCTTCCAGGCCAACGATGATCGACACCGTGCAGTGGTAGAGGCTGCTCTGGTTGGCCATGCACCAGTTGATGTCGTTATGCACGCCCATGCGGTAGCCGGGACGTTCGCGGATATTGGTGTTGCATTCGCAGCGGCCGCAGGTGGTCTTGCCGCAGCAGTCGTTGTAGCTGACGAGATAGTCGCGACCGTCGGCCGGGTTGCGGCAGGTGCCGACCCAGGACACCGCCGACGGCGTCGTTCCCGGCGGGCAGGTGGTCATCGTGCCGCCGCAGCAGGAACAAAGGAAACCATCGACGCTGCAGTAGCGCCAGTAGTCGCAATCGGTATCGGTCGACGCGGCCTTTTTCTTGTGGTCGTTGTGCCCGGCGGCCTGCGCCGTGCGGTCGAAAGGCAGCACCGGCAGCGCGAAGGCGCTGGCGACAAGCAGTTTGCTGACGCCGACCAGGAAGCCCCGGCGGCCGGTGTTTTGCGCCACCTTGCGCGTGCCGCGCTCGGTGAAGCGGTCGAGTAACTTGAGGAAATCCATGGCGCGCCCCTTAGCCCTGTTCCGGCGTGACAGCGCCGAGCAGGCGGCGGTCGAGATGTTCCTGCACCGAGGCGACACCATGTTCGAAGGCGGTCAGCAGGCTTTCGACCTGTTCGCGGGAATTGACCAGACCCTTGGCACGGACAAAGCCCTTGGCGTCGAGCAGCACGCAGTACGGCAGCTTGGAAATCTTGTAGGTCATGCCCAGCGGCTGTGACAGCACGTAGGTGAATTCGTCGAGCTGCTGCTTGCTGTGAAAATCGACGTGCTCGGTGCGGTCGCCGTCGGAAGCCAGCACGACGTCGAGCCAGCGGCCTTCACGCGCCTGCACCGAACGCATGATCGGCAGCAGTTTCTTGCATACCGGGCAGGTCGGCGACACGAAGAAGAGCAGCGTGCTCTTGGCCGAGGCCGTACCGATGGTCAGGCCACGCCCCTCCCAACTGGTGACCTCGACCGGCGGCGCGAGTTCGCCGACCTTGGGGCCGCTGTCCATCATCAGGGCGCCCATCGGCGCAACACGTTCGTAAAGGATGCCGATCTGGCGCGACAGGGCCAGCACGCAGACACCGAGGGCGACGACGACGATCCAGAGGACGACGACGGAGAGAACGAGGGGATCCATCATGATTGCAACTCCTTCAAAAGCGGATGATTGGCGAGCAGTTGGTTGGCGCAGGCGTAGAGCGCCAGCAGCGCGAGAATCGCGCCGGCCACGCTGAAATAATCGACAGCCCCGAGCTGGCGCGGCAGCTCGTCGGCGGCGGCCAGGGCAATGGCGGCGCTGAGGCCGAGATTGCGCAGCACCAGCCCCCAGGAAATGCGCTGACCGCCGCTGCCGCAGCCACATTCGATGCGATTGCGCCCCTGCAGCAGGCTGATGACGACGGCGCCAGTGGCCAGCGCCATCGTCGTCAGGCCGAGCAGCATACCGAGCACGCGACTGCTGTCGAAAATCAGCGCGATGCCGGCCAGCAGTTCGCCGAGCGCAAAAATCGGCGCGAAAACTGCCGTCACCCGGCTGTCGAGCAGGCCGTAGTTATCGACGGCGTAGCGGAAAAGTTCGAGGTCGCGCAGCTTGGCCAGCGCGCCGGTGATCAGGATGATGCCCATCGCCGCCGCGGCAGCGTGAATCACCACCGGATCGAAAAGAACCTGTGCCGGATTCATGTCAGCGCACCTCCATGAACACGGCGGTCTCGCCAACGCGCGGAATCGTCCGCAGCTTGGGATAGCCCTTGGCGATCTTGCGCACCAGGATTTCGCCGCTCATGACATTGAGCGCATACAGCAGCGGCTGCTGGCCCTGGCTGGCGGTAATCGACACCGCCGCCCCGGACGGAATGCGCGCCGTGCGTTGCTGCGTCGCCAGGTCGTAGGCCCAGATTTCCTTCGAGGGATTCTTGTGCGTCCCCTCCTCGCCCTTGTCGTGCATGTTGACGAACAAGGTATTGCTGGCGCGATGCAGCGCCGACACCTGCATGCCGCCCGGCCGCCAGGCCTGCTTACGGTCGCGGGCATTGAGCAGCGACCAGGCCGGGGCAAATTCGGGCTTGTCGCCGGCCAGTTTCACCGGATAAACATTGCCGCTATAAGAAACGTAATAGCGCTGCTCGCCCTGCACTTCCGGATGGATATAGATCGGATCCTTGTCAGGATCGAAGAACTTGGCGCTGCGTTCGCGCGATTTCGCCTGGCCGGCCTCGTCGAGCGTCACAGTCAGCAGCGTGCCGTCGCCACAGATGGCCGAAAAACGCTGCCCGGTCGGCCAGGCCTGGATCGACCAGCAACCCGGCGTCTGGATTTCGCCGACAAACTTGCGCGCCACCAGATCAAGCACCGTCACCGAGGTCGCCGGCGTGGCATTCTGCACATACAAAAAACGCCCATCGGCGCTGGGCACCAGCATGCTGCGATACGAAGCGGCCTGGGCCTTCTTCGGCGGGATATCGATTTCGGCCTTGAGCTCCAGCGTCTGCGGATCATGGATTTCAACCACATCAGCCCGTTGACCGCGATAAAGGCGCGGGTAATAGGTCGTCGCGACGTAAATCGCCGAACCGTCCGGCGCGACCGTCGTCAGCGCACCGAAGCCGGTATTGACCATGCCCAGATAAGACCCGGCCTGACCATCGACGACGTGCAGGCGCCCGTCGACCATGTGATGGAAAACGAAATCGGTGACAAACAGACGATTACCATCCACCGCCGCCAGCCGTTCCACACTGATCTGCTCTTCCGGCAGCGCCTCCGGCCGACTCGGCCCGGCCCCTGCCAGGGGCGTTGCCAGCAAAACCGGCAACGTCAGCAGCCACAGCTGCCTTCTGATTTTTTTCATTCTCTGACCTCTTTCGACGCGTTAGGGAGCGTCAGGTCAGTATCGGCGAGGGGCTTGGAGGGGCTGTATCAAGAATTGGCAAAAGTGAGGATGGCTAAACGCTGCGGTGTGCCCGGCAAGCAATGAACTGCCTGTTGTTGAGATTTTTCTTCGTGGCGGGCAGTGGTTTCGCGCTTGCGGCGCGACTTACTTTTTCCTGCTTCGCCGAAAGAAAGTAAGCCGGGCGACCCCGGTTCGCTGCCTGGCTACGCCCGGCGCCCTGCGCTACTCGGACTTGGCGCGGGCTGCGGAACTCGGGCCTGCGGCCCTCAGAACGTGTTCACGATCTTTAGCTGGTCATTCAAACCCCTCCCCAACCCTCCCCTTGTCAGGGGAGGGAGCAGATCATGCGGGATTTGAGGTGGTCTCCTCCCCTGACAAGGGGGTGAAGGCGGAAGAGGGCAGAGCATCGCTCTGCACCGCCGAAACGGGCTGGCTGTGCAAAGCCAGCCCTCCAGCCGGGAGGGGTTTTGGCCGTTTCAATTCGTTGCCAAGCCCAAACTGATGACAGTCAGGAGGTCGTGATCACGC
Organism: Azonexus sp.; assembly: GCA_030824535.1. Classification (GTDB taxonomy): domain Bacteria; phylum Pseudomonadota; class Gammaproteobacteria; order Burkholderiales; family Rhodocyclaceae; genus Azonexus. The sequence continues at coordinate 3,637 of JAVBXO010000223.1, forward strand.
TCTAACGAGGCCCAAATGCAAGCAAAAAATGCGTAACCGACTTCCATCACAGCCCCGAAAAATTAATTTACAGCTGCGTTTTTTTGTATGAATACAGA
>JAVBXO010000012.1 GCA_030824535.1 Azonexus sp.
TGGCAGTTTTTTGCACGATGTCGGAAAAATCGGTATCCCGGATGCGATTCTGCTCAAGCCCGGCCGCCTCGACGCCGCCGAAATGAACGTCATGCGCACCCATGTCCGGCTGGGCGAGGACATCGTCGGCGGCATTGGCTGGCTTGATGATGCCGCCCACGTGGTCGCCGGGCACCATGAAAAATGGGATGGCAGCGGCTATCCGCGCGGCCTGGCCGGTGAGGAAATCCCGCTGGCGGCGCGGATTTTTGCCGTCGCTGACGTGTTCGATGCACTGTGCTCCCGGCGGCCGTACAAGGAGCCGATGAGCTTCGCGGCGGCGATGGAGATCCTCGAATGCGACAGCGGCAGCCATTTCGATCCCGGTGTCGTCCAGGTCTTTCGCGGCATGGCCCCGGCAATTTACCAGCGCCTGCAAAACACCGACGAAGTACAGACCCGGCAACTACTGCAGGAGCGGATTCTTCATCATTTCGCGCTGTGAATGGCTGCTGGCGCCTGCAACTGTCCGATTCTGTAGTTGCCCAGCACGCGGTCAGCTTCCGGCGAATGCGCCCGGCCGCGCAGCTTGGTCCGGTAGGCTTCCGATGCTTCCTGGCCGCACCAGGCGAGAATCACCGCCGGGCGGGTGGGATGTTCGGGAATATAGGCGCTGAGATCGTAGACCTGCTGGTCGATGCTCATCCAGCAGTCCGTTGCGCTGGCATGGCGGGCGACTTCGGTCAGGCTGAAAAGGCCTGCGCGGCTTGCCGGCGGGCTGGCGGTGGCGGTTTCCGCCGCTGTCTCTGGTGCTGTAAACCCTTGCCAGTAGAAGAAGGCAATCGCCAGCCAGAACAGCAGGGTGCCGAGAATGAAAAGGCGGCGCATCATCGGAAGTCGAAGTTTTCGAAGTGAATGTCGGTTGGCGCGACACCGCGCTGTCGCAACAATTTGCACAAGGCCTTGACCAGGCCCGGCGGGCCGCACAGGTAGCAGGCTTGCCCCGTCAAAGCTGCGGCCTCGGGGAGCAGTGCGGCCAGATTGGTGTGGGGCGTGCAGGCCGGGTGCAGTTCGAGGCTGAAACCGGGGATGCTGGCAGCCATGGCCTGCAATTCGGCGATGCCGGCGGCGGCAGCGGGATCGTCGAAGAAATAATGCAGATGAACGGGGGCGGCTGGCGCGCCGGCGCGCAGGTGGGCGAGGAAGGGCGTGATGCCGATGCCGCCGGCGAACCATTGCTGCGGTCGACCTGCTCCCAGAGGCAAAAATGCACCAAAAGGCCCTTCGATACGCGCCGGGACAGCAATGTCCAGCGTCTGCATGTGCCGCGTGCAATCGCCCAGCGCCTTGATGCACAGGCGCAGGCAGCCATCTGCGTCGATGGCGCTGAGGGAAAAGGGATGCGCTTCGTGGCAGGACGAATAATTTGATGAGTCTTCCAGGCGCAGCAATACGAACTGGCCGGGCCGGGCGGTGATGGCCTCGGCCAGCGGGCGCAGGCCGATTTCGACAATGTCCGGGGTCAGTTGCTGCCGCTGGTAAACCAGATACGGTCTTGCGGCGAGGCTGCAGTCGGCGCGTAACAACCGCCAGAGCAGGAGCCCGGCGACCAGCAGCAGACTGAACCCCGGCGCTGCAGCGATGCCGAGCAATTGCAGATGCAGCAGCCCGCCAGCGATTCCAGCGACCAGCAGCCAGTGCAGCGCGCGCCAGTGGCGGTAGTCCAGGCGGCGGGAAAAGGCCGCTGCCAGGCCGAGCATCAGCCCGAGCAATCCGAGCCAGCCGGCCAGTATCGCCGGCTTGTCGGTGAACTTGTCGGCAAAGGGCGTGAGCATGGCCCAGGCCAGTGCCGGCGATTCGTCGTGCAGTCCCAAGGCCAGCGCCAGCGGATGCGCGGCCAGCAGCAGATAGGCGCTGGCGCCGGTGGCGTGGTGCCAGCGATACATTCGTTCCAGGCCGCCCAGCCAGCGCGCCAGCCGGACTTCGCGCAACATCAGCAGCAGGCTGGCGAGCAACAGGCCGGCGCCGGCCCAGCCGAGCACGATGCCGGCGCTGCGCCAGAAGGGCAGCTCTTCCGGCCAGGCCCAGAGCACCGGCAAGAGCACCAGCGCGCCGGTCAGCAGGGGCAGTCGCAGTGCCATGGGCAGCATCGGCATCATTGCTGGCCGTCCGTCGGGCGCAGGTGGGCGCAGACATCACGGTGCCCTGCGCGCAGGTTCAGCCCGCGCTCAGCGGCGCGCGCCGCCATCTGGCGATGGTGCTCGTCACGATATTGCGTGCAGGCGTCCAGCGTGGTGAAGCCGCGTATCCGTGTCTGGTGTTCGATGCGCTCTTCCGGCGTCATCAGCGCCCAGCCACTGGTATTGCCTTCGCTGGCCCGCCAGGGACCACGGGCAAGCGCGTGGTCGGCGGCAAAAAGATTGATGCTGAGCAGCAACAACAGAAAACGCCATGCCATGAACTGATCCCTCCGGATTATTCCTGCAGCCAGGCCGCGATTTTGTCGGGGGCGGGCAGGCCACCGCTATGCACCACCTTGCCATCAATCACCAGCGCGGGCGTGCTCATGACGCCATAAGCAACGATGCGCGCCATGTCTTCAACCTTTTCCAGTTCAATGGCGACGCCGGTCTGCGTTGCCGCCTGTTTGACCAGTTCGACCAGGCTTTTGCACTTGGCGCAGCCACTTCCCAGAACCTTGATCTGTTTCATTTCGCTCTCCTTACAGGACTGCATTGAACACATAGCCAACCAGCAGGATGCCGGCGGCGACAACACCGGCAAAGGTGGCGATCAGTGGTGGCTTCAGGGCTTTGCGCAGAATGATCATTTCCGGGGCGGAAAGGGCGATGACGCTCATCATGAACGCCAGCACGGTGCCCAGCGCCGCCCCCTTGCCGATCAGCGCTTCAACGACCGGGATGATGCCGGCGGCGTTGCTGTACATCGGCACGCCGAGCACGACAGCGGCGGGAACTGCCCACCAGACATCCTTGCCCATGAACGACGCCAGAAAATCCTCGGGAACATAACCGTGAATGCCAGCGCCCAGCGCGATGCCGGCGACGACGTAAGGCCAGACCTTGGCGACGATTTCGCGGATGTGAGCAAGGCCGGCGCGGCCCCGGTCCACCCAGCTCATGCTTTCCCCTTCGTAGCTCTGGCCGGTGCCGGCCTGAATCGCCTGCACCCAGTCTTCCAGATAGCGTTCCATTTTCAGGTAGCCAATCAGCAGGCCGGCGACGATGGCGACGAGCAGCCCCAGCACCAGGTAAAGCGCGGCGACCTTCCAGCCGAACATGCCGAACAGCAAGGCCAGCGCGACTTCATTGACCATCGGCGCCGAAATCAGAAAGGAGAAGGTCACCCCCAGAGGGACGCCGGCTGACAGAAAACCGATGAACAAGGGGACGGCCGAACAGGAGCAGAAGGGCGTGACGATGCCCAGCGTCGCCGCCAGAAAATTGCCGATACCGATACGTTTGCCTGCCAGCAGGGCGCGCGTGCGCTCGGGGGCAAAAAAGGTCTGAATCACGCCCATGATGAAAACGATGCCGGTCAGCAGCAGCAAGACCTTGGGCGTGTCGTAGACAAAGAAATGCACGGCTTCGCCGAAGGCTGTCTGACGACTGAGGCCGAGGCTGCCGACGACCAAATCCGCGAAGTCGTTCAGGCGGGTGTAAAGCGCAAACCACAGCAGCACTGCCAGACTGGTCCCGATGGCCCAGCGGAGGCCTGGATTCTTGTC
>JAVBXO010000283.1 GCA_030824535.1 Azonexus sp.
GTACTGGTCCTGATCGCCGGCGCGGACGTGGTAGAGATACGGGCTGCCCGGCGTGCGCAGCGGCTCGGCGCCGGGGATGACCCCGATCATCGGCAGCTTGTTGTTTTCCAGCACTTTTTCCTGCAAGACCTTGGTCATCGACGGCGAGCCGATGGGTAGCAGCGTCGCCAGCGTCTCGCTGCTGCCGAGCTTGTTGAGGATGGCCACGGTCTTGTCCGGCGTGTATTCGTCGTCTTCGGTGCGCAGGCTGAGCTTCTGACCATTGACGCCGCCGTTGGCATTGGCCGCGGCGATGGCGAGGCGGATGCCGAGGTTGTATTCCTTGGCCTCGATGGCCACCGGGCCGGTCAGCGGTGCGACATGGGCCAGCACCAGATCGGCCTGGGCGGCAGGGGACAGACCGGCGCCGAGCAGCAGGGCGGGCAGCCAGGAAGAAGTCTGGCGAAGGCGATCAAACATGAAATTTTCCTTGAGCAGCAATGTGGTTTTGTTGTTTTTTGGGGTGTTGACCGCAGTAATGCTCCAGCCGCGATCCTCCGCAGCTTTTGCGGCAATCTACGATGGGGTTTCCCGGCTCAGCCCAGGCGGGCGTGGCGTTCCTTCAGCGATTCGGAAGGCAGGAGGCCGAAAGCTTCGCGATAGCTTTCGGAAAAGCGGCCGAGGTGCGTGAAACCGTAGTCGAGTGCGACCGCCGTGATGTTGGCGATCCGGCAGGCCGGGTCCATCAGCGACCTATAGACGGCTTCCAGTTTCTTCTGGCGAATGTAGTTCTTCGGCGTTGTTTTGACATGCTTTTCGAACAGCAGGTACAGCGAACGCGTGCTCATGCGCGCCTGCTTGGCCAGTTCTTCGACGCTGATGTCCTGCTTGATGTTTGCTTCGATGTACTGTTCCAGGCGTTCGAAGGACATCGTCGTCAGGCTCGGCGCTTCGAGCGAGACATTGTGCTGCAGCATGGTCATCAACTTGCTGGCGATGACCCGGTTGTAATGCCCGAGCAATTGCGGCGAGATCATGCCGCCCTCGGCTTCCTGGCAGATCAGCGTCAGCAGGTAGAGCAGGCTTTCGAGTTCCTGGAAGCGGTAGGGAATCGGTGCGAAACGGATGCCATCGAGCGGGCGCAGCCAGCGGTTTTCCAGGCAGGATTCCTGAAGAATGCTGGTTGGCAGGCGGACGATAAATTTTTCGCAATCATCGGAGTAGGTCAGGTCGATGGGATCGTCGGGATTGATCACCAGCAACTGCCCGGCAGAAAAGCTGTGGCTTTCCTTGCGCATGACGTATTCGCAATGGCCTTGCAGGATGAACTGCAGGTGATAAATATCGCCCAGCCCCTCCGAAACGACGCGGGCCTGACGGCCATAGCTCAGGCGGCAAAGGTCGATGCCGCCGAACTTGCGATGCGCAAGTCCGGCGGTGCTGGTATCGCCGCGCTTTTGCAGGCGCAGATCATGAGACCCGACATGTTCATTGACGTATTCCGACACCGCAAAAGGATCAGCGGCGCTATAAACGGTGCTTTTTTCGCGCAGGAACTGAAAACACATGCTCAACTCCTGACGAAAAAAGGGTAACGGCAAACGAACATCGGGTTCATGGGGGTCTCCTCTACCTTGTGTCCTGCAAGGTCCGGTTTGCCTGGTAGCGGCATCCGGCCTCAATTTTGTCGATAGATTTAATAATCTCGATATTACGATATGGTGAAGCGATTTACCATAAGTTTTGTAGGGAAAAAAAGCCCCGCTCGCAGGCGGGGCAAATGACACAGAGGAAGGTTTTAGCCGAGATCCCCGCCACCGACGGCAATCACCGCGCCGGTGATGTAGGCGGCATCGTCGGAAGCCAGAAAAAGAATCGGCCCGGCCTGCTCGTCGAGCGTGCCGTAGCGCTTCATCAGGCTGCTGTCGAGTGACTGGGTGTAGATCTGCTGGTACCAGGACTTTTCCCGCTCGCTTTGTTCGGCGGTATTGCGCGGAATGAGGCGTGGCGGGGCTTCGGTGGCGCCGGGGGCGGCGGCATTGACGCGGATGCCGCGCTCGCCGTTTTCGAAAGCCAGGCAGGCGGTCAGCGCATTGACCCCGCCCTTGGCCGCGCCGTAAGGCACGCGATTGACGCCGCGCGTGGCAATCGACGAGACATTGACGATGGCGCCTTGGCCGGCGGCGAGCATGTGGGTGATCGCCGCACGGCAGCACCACAGCGTCGGGAACAGCGAACGGCGGACCTCGGCCTCAATCTCGGCTTCGCCGTAGTGCTCGAAGGGCTTGGTCCAGATCGTGCCGCCGACGTTGTTGATCAGGATATCGAGGCGTCCGTAGCGGTCGACCGCCGCAGCCATGACTCGCTCGCATTCGGCGAACTTTTCCAGGTCGGCGGTCAGCGCCAGTACCTCGGTGATGCCTTGCAACTCGGCGGCAACTTCATGGACCAGTTCGGCACGGTCGACCAGCACCAGCCGGCCACCTTCCTCGGCCATGCGTTCGGCAACGCGCTTGCCGATGCCCTGGGCGGCGCCGGTGATGACGGCGATCTTGTTGGTGAAACGGGCTTGCATGATGGGCTCCTGTTGGCTCAAACGCTGGCGGCAAATTTTTCGTAATGGAAGCTGGCCGGCTGGATCGCGCGTTCGCGCAGGTTCTGGGCGACGGCTTCGACCATCGGCGGCGGGCCGCAGAGATAGATGTCGACCTCGCCATCGTTGAGCTGCGCCGGCTCGATGTGTTGGGTCACGTAGCCCTTCTTCGGCTGAGCGCTTTCCGGATCGACGACGACCAGGGCGTAGGTGAAATTCGGTAATTGCGCGGCAAAGGCCTGCAGGCGCTCGAGTTCGACGAGGTCGCAATCCTTGTTCACGCCGTAGATCAGGTGCACCGGGAAGGGGCTGCCGCCATTGGCGACGATCTTGTCGAGCATGGCCAGGAAGGGCGCCAGGCCCGTACCGCCGGCCAGCATCAGCACCGGGCGCTTGATGTCACGCAGATAGAAGCTGCCGAGCGGGCCGGCCAGCTTGAGGCTGTCGCCGAGCTTGGCCTGCTCGCGCAGGAAGCCGCTCATCAGGCCGCCGGGAACGTTGCGGATGAGGAAGGAGACGCGCTTGTTGCTCGGCATCGAGCTGTAGGAATAAGCGCGGTGCTGGGGGGTACCGGGCACCGTCAGGTTGGCGTACTGGCCGGGCAGGAAACCGAGCTTGCCGACGGCCTCGCCTTCGAGGGTCAGGGAAATCGTGCTGTCCGACAGCTGGCGCAGGTCGGCGATGGTCGCCGTGATGTCGGCCTGGCGCGTCTTGCAGACTTCGGAGGAAGCGGGCACGCGCACGACACAGTCGCTTTGCGGATACATCTGGCAGGTCAGCACCATGCCGGCCGCGGCTTCGGCCTCGCTCATGGCGTCCTCGATGTAGTCGCCGAGCCTGAAACTGCCCGATTCGCAGGAACACTTGCAGGCCCCGCAAGCGCCGTCGCGGCAATCGATGGGAACGTTGATCTTCTGGCGATAGGCCGCATCGGCGACGGTTTCCGTCGGCTTGCAGTCGATGAAGCGAGTCACGCCATCTTCGAAATTCAGGGCGATCTTGTAGGTCATGGTTCGTCTCCGTTGGTTTTTATGGTTTTGACAACATCCTCTCCGGCAGAGAGAGGGGTAACAACATCCGGCACCGACTCTCCCTCCCCTTCAAGGGGGTGGAGGCGGGGT
>JAVBXO010000194.1 GCA_030824535.1 Azonexus sp.
ATTGTTTTCCTCCGATTGTTTTCCTCCGATTGTTTTCCTCCGATTGTTTTCCTCCGATTGTTTTCCTCCGATTGTTTTCCTCCGATTGTTTTCCCCGATTGTTTTCCCCCTGCAATCAGCATCCAAACTTGATTGTTAAGCCTAGTGCCGAGTAAGAAAGCAGAGTACACGTTTCGCTTCTGTGACCTTGGCTTTTGCGGCTGCCGCAAAGAAACCCATGGCGGTTTTTCGGTTTTGTTCAACGCCATATCCTTTCCAATGGAGCTTTCCGAGCCAATAGAGTGATCTCTTGTGGCCTGCCTCACTTGCCTGAGAGAACCATGTATACGCGCCTGAATAGTTGCGATCAATGTAGCAAAGGTAGCCCAAACTGAACATCGCTCTTGGATCGCCTTGGCGGGCGGACTTCCTGTACCAATACCAAGCCTCATCAAGATTCTGCTCTACACCTACGCCGTTTAAGTAAAACCAGCCCATGGCCAACACGGCATCACGGTGTCCTAATTCAGCAGCTTGGGTATTCAATGAGAATGCTGCCACAGGAGCCTTTTCAATGCCCTTCCCCTCAAGATAAGAGAGCGACTGGCTATATAACCAGTTTTGCAGAAATGCCGTTGGATACGATTGTTTTGTCATGGAGTAGCGAGGCTGTAGAAATATCATTCATCCCCGCACTGTGCCGCGAACCACCCGGAATATCAACGCGCGAAAGCTGAATCCCTGGATTCTTCATCGTCATTCCTCGCTTTAAAGTCATCGATAGCTGCCTGCGCTTCCCGCCAGCTTCGCTTTTGCGGTCGACCACCTGATGAGCACGATTTCCACCTCTGCCTCTGCAACCAGCCTTGGCCCAACGAATGGGGGCTCTCCCGCCACGCCACAATAAATCTGCCAGCCGCCAAGGCAGTTTTATCTCGTCAAACAGAAAAAGCTTAAGGAAATCTTAAGCTTCGCCAGCCTAGCATTGCTCCCATAGCCTGCAGAGACAGGCCTATTTGCGGTTTTCAGCCGCAGCGCGAGCCACATCATTCCAGGATTGAGGAGCAAGCCATGACCAATACGATTACCCCCTATAGCGGCAGCGATGCCACGGCCTTGACTGGCGCCTTGCTGGCAGCCAATTCCTGCATCGCCATCGAAGCCGGCACCGTCCAGCTGCAAAGCGCCGCCGGCTCGGCCAATTTCTACGATGGCGGCCTGCAGGGCATCGGCGCCGGCCTGTTGCTGACCAGCGGCTATACCCCCGGCACGGCCAACACCTCGACTTCCTTCGGCGGCGACAACGCTCTGCCCGGCAATGCCGCGCTCGACGCCGTGGTCAATACCGTCTTCAGCACCCAATCCTTCAACGCCACCACGCTCAGCTTCGCCTTTACCGTCACCGATCCGACCGCCACTTCCGTCAGTTTCGACCTGGTTTTCGGTTCCGAGGAATACCCGGAATGGGTCGATGCCTTTGTCGACGTCGCGGTGGTCATGGTCAATGGCGTCAATGTCGCGCTGTTCAACCACGACCCCAACCATCCCCTGAGCGTCATCAGCCCCAATCTGGCCGCCGGCTATTTTGTCGACAACGCCAACGGCGCGCTGCCGACCGAGTACGACGGCGTCAGTTCGCTGCTGAAGTTCGTCGCGCCGATCCAGGCGGGCGTCAATACCATCACCATCGGCATTGCCGACACCGGTGACGGCATTCTCGACAGCGGCATTTTTGTTTCCGGCCTGAGCGCTGGCAACATCCCCGGCTCCGGCGTCGTCAGCGCGCCCAATACCGGCACCAGCGGCAGCGACACCCTGAGCGGTTCGGCCAAGGATGAATATTTTGACCTGCAGGCCGGCGACGATCTGGTTTATGCCGGCGCTGGTGACGACATTGTCGTGGCCGGTGCCGGTAACGATGTGGTCTATGGCGGCAGCGGCATGGACGACATCAAGGGCGACCAGGGCGATGATCTGATCGATGGCGGCGCCGATACCGATACCGCCGTCTTCGCCAGCGGCAAGGCCGATTACGCCATCACGTTCAATGCCGCCAGCGGCAATTACACGATCACCGGCAAGGCCGCCAGCACCGCCGCCAGCGACGGCAGCGACACCCTGAGCAATGTCGAATTCGCCAAATTCGGCGACGGCAGCATCTGGTCGCTGGGTGCCACCGGCGTCGTCAGCGAATACAGCACGGGCGGCCCGGTCGTGCCGCCAACCAACCAGCCAGGGACGGTTTTCCTCAGCGGCATCGCCGGCCAGGGGCAAAAACTCACTGCCAGCATTTCCGACATCGACGGCGTGCCGGGCAGCGGCATCAGCTACGCCTGGCAGGCCAATGGCGTCGACCTGGGCGTCACTGGCAATACCTTCACCGTCGGCGCCGCCCAGATCGGCCAGGACATCACCGTCAGCGTCGATTACACCGACCTGGCCGGCAATCATGAAGCCCTGGTCAGCAGCCCGAAGACCATCGCTGCCCACGGCAATGGCGATTTCACCATCACCCTGCTCAATCTCGCGGCACCGGTCGGCGCCAGCGTCATGACGCCTTTGACAACGCTAGTGCAGAACGCCATTTCAATCGGCGTTTCGCCCAACCAGGCCGAACTGATCGTCAAAAAAGTGCTCGGCATCGCCAGCACCGTCGATTTGCAGCACTACGACGCCTGGGCGCTGCTGCAGGCTAACCCGACGGACGCCGCAGCGCTGGCCGTCGAGAAAAAGGCCGTGCAGGTCGCCGTGCTGACCTCCTTGGGCAGCGACGAAACCGGCATGGCGCTGACCCAGGCCATTTTGCTGGCCAACAATGCCAACAAGACCATCAGCCTGAGCAATCAGACCTTCATTGCCAATCTGCTGGGACTGACCACCGCCAGTCTGCTGGTCCAGGAAATCTGGGACCGCAACGACACCATCAATGCTGCCAAAGCCAGTGCCACCGGCACGGCGGTCGATGCCATCAATACCATCTGGCTTGACCTGCAAAGCGGCAACAGCGTCGTGCTTTCCGACTCCATCGCCACCCTCAACGTCCATATCAACCAGGCGCCCATCGGCACCGCCAGCGCCGCGCTGACGAATGGCCTGGAAAACCACGATTACACGCTCAACAGCGCCGACCTGCTGCTCGGTTTCAGCGACCCGGAAGGCTCTGCCCTCAGCGTTAGCGGGCTGAGCGCCGACCATGGCACGATCAGTGGCAGCGGCGCGAGTTTCACCCTGACGCCGGACGCCGGCTATAGCGGCCCGATCGAACTGACGTACAGCGTCGCCGACCCGCTCGGACTGAGCGCTCCGGCCAGCCAGCTGCTCGTGGTCGCTCCATCCAATGATCTCCAACTGCTCGGTACGGCCCTGGCCGACACCTTGAGCGGCGGCATCGGTAACGATTTCCTGTCAGGCCTGGGCGGCCCTGACAAACTCTACGGCCTGACCGGCAACGACACGCTCAATGGCGGCGGTGGCAACGACCTCCTTGATGGTGGCAAAGGCATCGACAAAATGTATGGCGGCCTGGGTAACGACCTCTACCAGGTCCGCGATGTCGGCGACCTGGTCTGCGATGTCCTGAATGGCGGCCACGACACGGTCAATAGCTATCTGCCGGCCTACACCCTGCCAGCCACTGTTGAAGACGGCCGGATTAGCAGCACCGCCGCTGCCGACATGAACGGCAACACCCTGAACAATCTGATTT
>JAVBXO010000402.1 GCA_030824535.1 Azonexus sp.
GCGGCCAGCTGCTCGCCCGCCTAGACCTCGCCAAGCTGCAGGATGCGGTCAGCAAGTCGCGGGCGGCGCTGGCGGCCGCCGAAGCCTCGGTGGCGCTGGCGAAGGCAACGGTCGCCGAGGCCAAAGCGGCGCTGAATCGCATGCGCCAGGTCGCGGAACTCTCGGGTGGCAAGGTGCCGGCCAAGACAGAATTGGAAACCGCCGAAGCCAATCTCGAGCGGGCGCAGGCCAACGAAGCCAGCGCCCGGGCGTCGGTCTTGCAGGCCCAGGCCGGCCTGAAAACCGACGAAACCAATCTCGGCAAGGGCACCATCCGCTCGCCGGTCAATGGCGTGGTCCTGACGCGCAAGGTCGAGCCCGGCCAGAGCGTGGTCGCGGCGATGACCATTCCCGTGCTGTTCACCCTGGCCGAGGATCTGACGGCGATGGAGTTGCAGGTCAAGGTCGACGAAGCCGATGTCGGCAGCGTCAAGCTCGGTCAGCCGGCGACTTTCACCGTTGCGGCCTGGCCGGCACGGCATTTCCCGGCGACCATCCGGCGCGTCGGCATCGGCTCGACGATTACCGACAACGTCGTCACCTACAAGACCGTGCTCAGCGTGCACAACGACGATCTGGCGCTGCGCCCCGGCATGACGGCGACGGCGGCGATCATTACGGCGCAGCGCGAGCGCGTGTTGCTGGTGCCCAACGCCGCGCTGCGCTTCACGCCGCCGACGCAGGCAGCGGACAGTGGCGGCAGCTTCGTCAGCAATCTGCTGCCGCGCCCGCCGGCCGAGAACAAGCGACCGAACCTTGCGCCCAGCGGCAATGCGCAGGTCTGGATACTGACCGACAAAGGGCCGCAGGCGGTGCCGGTCAAGGTCGGCGTCAGCAATGGCCGCCAGACCGAGATCCTCGATGGCGAACTCAAGGCTGGCATGGCCGTGATCACCGAATACCGGGAAGGGCGCCCATGAGCGCCGCTGACGATGTGCCGCTGATCCGCCTGGCTGGCATCACCAAGACTTACGGCGAGGGCGAGGTGGCTTACCAGGCGCTGTGTGGCATCGATCTCGAGGTCAATGCCGGCGAATTCGTCGCGATCATGGGGCCGAGCGGCTCGGGCAAGTCGACGGCGATGAACATCCTTGGCTGCCTCGATACGCCGAGCAGCGGCGAGTATCTGTTTCGAGGCATCCACGTCGAGCGCCTCGGGCGCAATCAGCGGGCGCTGCTGCGTCGGCACAGCCTGGGTTTCGTCTTCCAGGGCTTCAACCTGCTGGCCCGGACCTCGGCACAGGAGAATGTCGAACTGCCCTTGCTCTATCGCGGTGAAGTCGCCCCCGAACGGCATGCGGCGGCGCGGCGCGCCCTGGCGCGGGTCGGGCTGAACGGCTGGGAAACGCACACCCCGGCCGAATTGTCCGGTGGCCAGCAGCAGCGCGTAGCGATTGCCCGCGCCATCGTCACCCAGCCCGATGTGCTGCTCGCCGACGAGCCGACCGGCAATCTCGACAGCAAGCGCAGCCATGAAATCATGAAACTGCTCGTCGAACTCAATCGCGACCAGGGCATCACCATTCTGATGGTCACCCACGAGCCGGACATGGCCGACTACGCCCGGCGCATCATCACCTTCGTCGATGGCGCGGTGGCCAGCGACGAGCGTCGGAATGGTAAAAATGGAGCCAGCCGATGACCAGTGTCGTCCTCAGTGCCTTCCTGCTGGCCTTGCGCGAAATAAGGCGCAACCTGATGCGCTCCTTCCTGACCGTGCTCGGCATCGTCATCGGCGTCGCTGCGGTGGTGACCATGGTGACCCTGGGCAATGGCGCTACCCGCGCCGTTTCCGAGCAGATCTCCAGCCTGGGCAGCAATCTGCTGATGGTGCGGCCGGGCCAGCGCCTCGGGCCGGGGCGTGACAGCGCTGGTGCGCCGGCCTTCCGCAAGGCCGATGCCGAACTGCTGCGCAGTCAGATCGGCGGCCTCAAGGAAGTCGTACCGGTCGCCGGCAGTGCCGTCACGGTCGTTGCCGGCAACAACAACTGGTCAACCACGGTCTCCGGTACGAGCAACGGTTATTTGCCCGCCGGCAACTGGCAGATCGCCAGCGGCCGCGCCTTCCTTGACGACGAGGAACGGGCCGGCAAGGCGGTATGCATCATCGGTGCAACCGTCCGCCGCGAACTGTTCGGCACGCGCAATCCGCTGGGCGACGAGATTCGCGTCAAGTCCTTCGCCTGCCAGGTCGTCGGCCTGCTCGTCGCCAAGGGGCAGGGCGCCATGGGCATGGACCAGGACGACACCCTGCTGATGCCGCTGGCCACCGTGCAGCGCCGTCTGACCGGCAACCAGGACGTGTCGAGCCTGATGATTTCCTTGCACGATGGCGCCGACACGCCGGCCATCATGGCGCGCATCCGTTCGCTGCTGCGCGAACGGCGCAAGCTGGCCGACAACGAAGCCGATAATTTCAACGTGATGGATACCAAGCAGATCGCCGAAACCCTGTCCGGCACCATCCGCACCATGACCGGCCTGCTCGGCGCCGTTGCCGCCGTCAGCCTGCTGGTCGGCGGCATCGGCATCATGAACATCATGCTCGTCTCGGTGACTGAAAGAACCCGCGAAATCGGCATCCGCCTGGCCATTGGGGCGCTGGAGCATGAGGTTCTGCTGCAATTCCTCATCGAAGCCGTCGTCCTCTCGGCCAGCGGCGGCCTGATCGGCATCGTCCTCGCGTTGCTGGCCTGCATCGGCCTCTCGGCAGTGCTCAGCATGTCCTTCCTGTTCGACCCCAGCATCAACCTCCTGGCCTTCGCCTTCTCGGCCGCCATCGGCGTCATCTTCGGCTACATGCCGGCACAGCGCGCGGCACGGCTCGATCCGATAGAGGCTTTGCGGCATGAGTAGGGGGCCAAAGGTAGAATTGGCTATCTCCCCAACGAGGTTTCCGATGCCCACGCCAATGACGCTTGCGATACTGCGGCTATTCGCCAATCTTGCGGAAGATCTGGCGAGGCATTCCTTTCCGGAGCATTCGGTGCATGCCTACCTTTTTGGCGGTTGTGCTGTTCATTTGCATACCCAGGCCCGGACGAGTTCGGATGTTGATGTCGAATTCAGCTACGAGGAAATGATCAACAGCTCTGAGGTGAGGTTGGTGCTGCAGGCCTTGCCTCCCGTGGATTACGACGACCCTGCGACAGGGCCGTCGCAGTTGGTTTGGGATGCCAATTTCAACACCACCTTCGGGCCACTGCATGAGGATTATCGTGATCGTGCCGTGCTGATTGAGCAGGTGCGCGGCTCGTCTGTCGATGTCTGGTTGCCGTCAGCTGAAGATATTGCTGTCTCAAAGCTGGGGCGTTTTGCCCATGTCGATGTGGCAGACATCCTTGCGCTGCTGTCGCTGCCGACAGCGAGTTGGGAGCGGTTTCGCAGTTTGGCAAAAGAAGCGGCGGCCTACTATGTCGGGCCGGCGCTTGATGGGAAAATTTCGTATATTGGCAAATTGTTGAACCAGACGGCGAACCCACTGTGACTTCCAGAATATCCACCTTGGAAACGATGCTTGGCGATGTCGCCCGTCAGGGCTTGGTATGCGCCGATGCCGGCTTGCTGCGGCGGGTTGCTGAGCGACTGTGGTATGGCCGCAGTGTGCCGGATCTGGGCAAGGTGCCGGAACAGTACCGCCGCG
>JAVBXO010000006.1 GCA_030824535.1 Azonexus sp.
CTTCATTAACCAGCCTATTAAGTTCGATGGACGAGCAGATTTCGGGTTTGAATGAGCAGATTCGCGGCGTTCGCTCTCTGGAAAACGGTAAAAAAATACAGATCGACTTGCTGGAAAAGGAAGCCAATTCCATGCGGGGACTGGTCGCCGAAGGTTTTATTCCGCGTAACAAATTGTATGAACTGGAACGCATGCTGGCCGATATTTCCGGTTCACGTGGTAACGACCTAGCCTCCATTGCCAATGCGCAAGCGTCCATCGCCCAGATCCAGCAGCGCAAGATTCAGGCGCAACAGGATTTTCGCAAGGAAGTCGAAAGCGGCATTTCTGATGCCCAGCGCGATGTCGGTATTCAGCTTGATCGTCTGGAGGCATTCCAGGATGAGTTCGAGCATATTGTTATCAAGGCACCTGCCGATGGTTATGTGGTCGGGTTGACTGCGCACACGATAGGTGGGGTGGTAACACCGGGAGCGGCGATCATGGATATCGTTCCGGAAGATGACAAACTGGTGATCGAGGCGCAATTGCCGGTCAATTTGATCGACAAGGTTGCTGTTGGCAACTCGGCTGTGATCCATTTCCAGATTATTCTGGCTGGTGGCCGTCAGCCGGCAATTGCTGGCAAGCTGGTCCAGGTTTCGGCTGACCGCCTGACTGACCAGCGTACGGGTAGTCCCTATTTCTCGGCGCGGATTGAAATTACCCCGGAAGGGCAGGAGAGTCTGAGTAAGCACAAGATCGTGCCGCAGGCCGGGATGCAGACGGATGTTGTGGTGATCACCGGTGAGCGCTCACTCTTGCAATATCTGGTACATCCGTTGAGCGCCCGTTTTTCGTCAGGTATGAAAGAGCTTTGAAATGACGCTTTGTATCCAAACGAAATTACGCAAGGCGGCGATAGCCGTGATGGTGCTCGGTGTTTCGCTGACGTCCCAAGCGGCCAGCCTGATCGACCTTTACCGTCAGGCTGTGCTGAGCGATCCGCAATACGCTGCCGCCAAGGCTGATCGGGACGCTGCCGAGTCGCTGGTTACCCAATCGCGTGGGCAACTGCTGCCGCAGATTAGCGCCTCATCCTCTCGGGTTAAAAATAACCAGAACGTGACGTCCTACTCGGGAAACAGTATTTCCTCGAAGGATTACGATTTCACTTCGCGAGCGGCTTCGTTGAGCTTATCGCAGGCACTGTTCCGTCCGCAGGTATGGGTTTCCTATGCCCAGACTCTCGCGCAGGTACAGCAGGCTGAAGGCAGTTTGCGACAAGCTCACCAGGATCTCATCCTGAAGTTGGCGCAGGCCTACTTCGAGATCCTGCTGACAGAAGATAACGTCACGCTGGCGGGGGAGCAAAAGGCGGCAATTGCCGAGCAATTGAAGCAGGCGACCAGGTATTTCGAGGCAGGTGTCGGGACAATTACCGACATTAATGAGGCCCAGGCTCGCTACGATACGGTTGTCGCTCAGGAAATTGCAGCGAAAAACTCGCTTGAAGTGAAAATCCGGACCTTGGAACAGCTTGTTGGTGGCGTTCATCGCCAACTCGACCATCTTGGTTCTCGCTTGGTACTCGAGATGCCGCAGCCAGGGGTAATTGACGAGTGGCTGGAGTTTTCATTGGCGAATAACCCGTCCATCAAGGCCAAGGAGGCGGCACTGGAGGTTTCGCAAAAGGAAGTCTACAAAAGCGTAGCCGCCCATTTGCCGACAGTCGATCTTGTTGCCAGTCGAGTGCAGAACCAGGATCCCAGTTTTACGATGATTGGTGCGAATACCTGGAATTCCACGGTCAGCATTCAAATCTCCGTGCCGTTGTTTTCTGGTGGAACACAGCAGGGGCGAGTCAATCAGGCGTCAGCGCAGAAGGAAAGGGCGCGCTACGAGCTGGATGCTCAGACCCGTGCCATTACGCTATCCACACGCTCTGAATTTCTGAATGTGGTGAACGGTGTGGCCCAGGTGAATGCACTGACGCAGGCGGTAAAATCCAACGAAGTGGCGTTGTATTCAGCCAAGAAGGGACTGGAAGCAGGAACGCGGACCAGCTTCGATGTGTTGAATGCTCAGCAATTACTATTTACAGCCAAACGGGATCTTGCATTGGCGCGCTATCAATATGTCTTGGCGCGCCTGAAATTGCGTGGCGCCGCTGGTTTGCTTGATGAGAACGATATCGAACTGGTGCAGCGCTGGCTGGACAAGTGATCATGGGCCGGAAGTCATTCTTCCGGCCTATTTCAATGTCAAGGCTGGTTTCTCAATCAGGTGCCAGGAGGCAATGGCAAGAGGGATAACGAGCAAATAGCTGACACTGCAATTGGCCCAGGGGCCAAACTGCGGTTGGAAGTAGGCGAGCAATTGCTGGATCGGGAAAGAATAGATATAGATCCCGTAGGAATAGTCGTTGCGCAAGCTCAGGGTAGCTAGTTGCAGTCGGGGCAAGAAGCCTAAAAGCAGAACGCTATAGCTCAGCGTGATGGCATAGATTGGGTGAAAAACCGGGTGGTTCCTGCTCAGCCAGACGATAAACCAGAGAGCGAGGGCCAGGCGCATATCCAGCATGATGTAGTGGCGATTGACATACATCAGCGTGCCCAGATAGAAACACAGGAGCATGACAATCGCGTGGCCCGGGATGTCGCCAAAAGGTTTGCATGCCGACAATGATCCGGCAATCAGCAGGATAACGAGAGGAATGCTCGACCCATTGAAGCAGTGTGGTCGCCTGAGTAGCCCCGCTAGCCCGGCTAATGTAACCGCCAGATACATCGCGACTTCGTAGCGCAAGGTCCATAGCGAGCCGTTGACCGATCCGGGGAAGGGGTTGTTCAGGAAAATCCCCGGCAAATCAAACTGGGTGTTGAACAGCAAGTTGTTCTTGATATAGCTGTAGGTGCTGGAATTCAGGAAAAACTGCTGGTTTGGTAAAGTGCCGGCGAGAAACTGAATGGCGATGACGCTTAGCAGCAGGGCGACCAGTAGGCCGGGGTAAAGACGCAAGGCCCGCGCCTTGAGGAAATGCCCCAGATTTCGGCTGCGATCAAAACTTTTTGCGATCAGAAAACCGCTGATGGCGAAAAAGATGTCAACCGCTAGTGAGCCCAAGCTGAGCAGACCGGTTGCACTGGCAAGCGGCTCACCGTTGGTGCCGGTAATAGGCCAGGCGTGCGACAGGGTGACCAGCGAAGCGGCGATCAGACGGAGAAAGTTCAGATTGTTTTCGCGGGCGCCTTGATCGGTAGCGCCGAGCATGTAGGCCTTGTTACCCATAATGCCAAGCATTATTCCGGTGCCTGACCGAGGAGCCTGCTCTTGATCCGCCGCTGCAGTGACATCGGGATACGGCGGGCCAGCCACGAAAGGGCGGGATGGCTGCGCAGGTCAATCAGCGTTGCCAGTACTCGCATGCGCATTTTTTGCCCTTGTGCAAAGGGTTGCCAGCGGGTTTGGGCGAGCATTTTCCGGTCGACGGCAGGCAGCTTTTCTGGCATTGCGGCGATAGCCGGCGCCAGATAGTTGGCGAGATAAAAAGTGGCTGATGAAATGTTGGCCTCAGCGCTGGCAGCTTCGGCCGGTGTTTGGCGGGCGAGCTCGAGTAGTCGCTCATTCCATTCGCCAGGGCTGGCCTGCCAGTTGTAGGACCACGCGAAGGGGCGTTGCTTGACGCGGTCGGCGGGAGCGCCCAGGTCGCTGACGAGGACCGGTATTCCCAGTGCGAAACTGTGGCTCAAGGTATAACTGTAAGTTTCCGGCCACTGTGCAGGGAGCCAGATCAGGTCGGGCGCCCAGGCTTTGAGCAAGCCGGCCAGCTTGTCCGTTTCATAAGCGCCGTGAATTTCGAGTTTTTCACCCGCTTGCAGCTCGCGATAAGCATAGCCGAAGAGCTTGAAATGAAGCGGTAGCCGGCGTCGCTCCGCATCGCGGGCAGTTGCTTCGAGCAGGTCCGGTCCCTTGACGGGTGAAAGAGCGCCGAGGACGGCGACGCGCAGTTCGCGGTCGGTTGAACGTGGCGAGCGAACATGGCTGGCCCAGCCGCGCAACGCATCGGGGTGTTCTGCGGTCAACAGGTTTTTCAGGGCAAAAATGCGGCCGTAGCGCTCGGCAACACTGGGCGTCGGCGCAATGATGCGCTCGGCCGTCTGTAATAAGGATGTAAAGCGTGCTCGCCAAGTATCAATGCTATGGCCTGGTGCAGGGCGTTTTTTCAGGCAGGACTGGCACTGCTCGCGGCCTAGTTCACCACAGTAGCGATTGTTGGCGTCGGTCAGGGTGATTTGCGGGCAGAGCGGGTAATAGTCGTGGGTCGTGAAGTCGTGTCCGACACCGAGCGCCGATGGCAGCTCGAAAACAATCGGGTCCAGCCCGAGGGTGTGATGGAAATGCACACGGCTGATGCCGATGGCCCGCAGCAGCTCAAGCAAACGGGGGTAGTCGGTGGGCAGGCGGAAATAGAAGCTGGCCGCTTCGCCCAGGTTATAGGCGCTCAGGCAGGTCAAGCCGCCGGGTTCCGGGGCCAGCTTGAAAACCTGGGCCTGGCCATCGAGGAGGTCCGTCAGTTCGCGGCAATGTTGTTCGGTGCCGCCGCCCCGATCATGGGTGATGAAGAGCAGGCTGGGCAGGCCACTACTCCGCCAGCGCGCGAGATCAACGGCCAGCCGTGCCTCACGTGCCGGATCGGCCAGAATGTGGGCTTGAACATTGCCAGTGTAAGTCGGGTGGAGTTTTTCCAGTGTGTTAAGCGCCAGCTGTTTGCGGTCATTGTGGCTATCGCCAAAGCTGACATTGCCCTTGTGCCAGACGAAAATATTGCCGGCAAGAATGTTGCGGTAACCCGCCGCCAGCGCCCGGCAGCAGAAATCGTTTTCTTCACCGTAGCCTTTGCCGAAACGTTCGACGTCAAACAGCCCGATTTTTTGCAGGGTGGCACGTCGGATATACATACAGAAACCGACGGCGGTGGGAATGTCAAAAGTCTGGCCGGGATTGGTGGCGGCAAACAGGTGATCCAGGCTGGCCAGATCAAAACCGCGCGGTAGTGCATTGTCCTGGCAGAAAGCCGGATAGCTGCAAATCGTGGCGTTGTTCGAGAACGGGGTGACCGTAGCGATGTCAGGAGCCGAGCAGGCCGCTTGATGGAGCCGGTCAAGCCAGTCACCATGTACTTCGGCATCGCTGTTGAGCAGAACGACATCGTTGTCGGTGGAGAGGGCCATGCCGCGATTGACGGTGGCAACAAAGCCAAGGTTTTCTTCGTTCTCGAGTAGCAGCATTGGCCGGGTGGCGGCTTGCTCGCGCAGCCATTCCGCCAATTCCGGCTCGGGACCACAGTCGTTGATGACAATCAAACGCATCGGCTGCTGGTTTTGCGCAGACCAGACGCTCTCAAGGCAGGCGCGGGTCTCGTCCAAACCACGGTAAACGGGAACGATGACATCAATCATGTTTTTTGTCTCTGGGGCGTAAGCTGCGGGAAATGTTGCGCAGGGGGGCGGTGATTTTCCAGGAAGAGGAGTTCAGTATTTCGCTATATGCACGCTGCAGGGCATCGCGTTCCCCACTCAGGTGGGAAAGCTGCTCACGAAAATTGGCATTTTCGACGGTGAGTTGTTCGATATAGGACGACTGCTGCGCAATTTGGGACGACTGCTGCGCAATTTGGGAAGATTGCTGATCAATCCAGGAGGATTGCTGGTCGAGCCGGGAGGACTGTTGATCGATGGTTGAAGACAAATGATCCACGGCGGTGCTGAACCAGATCAGCGAATTGCTGGCGATGGCACTGGTGCCGCTAATGTCCCACTTCTTCAGAATCTGGGCATGGGCCTGGCGAAAACGGACCAAGTCGCGGTCGGATGAGAGTCCGGAATTGCCCAAGGCGATGCGGTAGACCGCAGAAGTCCCGGGTAAATTGATGAAATCGCCGCGGCTTGCCAGTTGTAGCCAGAAGTCCCAGTCTTCCAGCACCGCGAGTTGTTCGTCAACGTGGCAATGGGCCAAAGCCTCTGCGAGGCGGAACATGACGGCATGGATGGGCAGAAAGTTCATTCCCTGCAAACGTGCGCGTTCCCAGCCAATATTCATTTCCCGGATCAACTGATTGTCCGCATTGACCAAGCGAACGCCGGTGTAGGCAGCCGGAGATTCAGGATGCAACTGCAGCGCAGCAGCTAACTTACCGATATGTTGTGGATCAAGAAGATCGTCGTCATCGAGAAACAGCGCATATGCTCCCCCGGCGCTGTGTAAACCAAAATTGGCCGCCATGGCGCGAGGCAAGGGCGGGCCGTTGGCATTGGTCAGACGTAGGGGGAAATTGCCGCAGCGTTCAGGAAGCGGTGTGTGTTCGCCGCCCTTGGCGTTAACCACCACCACCTCAACCGGAAAGTATGTCGTCTGGGCAACCGAGGCAAGCGCTTCGGCGAGTTCGGGACGATCCATGCTGCGAACAATGACGCTGACCAAGGGCTCGGAAACAGGATTCAAGGCTATTCCAAGTGCGGCACACGGCCGTTAAGACGGAAAGCTGCAAAGTATACCCTGTAAGCTGAAAAAAACCGGTAGATCAGTTGTGTACCATCATCACCGGCTGCTTTGATCGTTTTTTCGGCATAGTTTGCGCAGCAACTCGGATAGTTGCCGTAATGGGCGGGTTATTTTCCAGGATTTTGAGTTCTTGAGTGCGAGAAGCTCTTGCCTGGCATGTGCGAGTGCCTCGGTTAGAACGTGATTTTCGTCATGATCTTTCAGCGACAATGTTTCTGAGCAATGCTCAAGTTCTGAGCCCCGCGTGATTTTTTCATGTGCAATCTGCGCGCCCAAGTCTGCAGGAAAGGGCCAATAACCCTTTTCCAGAAGGCTTGAGCGAGTATAAACATAAGCTTCAGCAAGCTGTACTGGTGCCGGCAGGGTATAGGTTCGGAATTTATTAAGCCCATTTATTTGCAGGTAATAATTCTGAAGGCTGTTTTGCGATGCAAAGCATTCCGCAGCCGAGCTTTTTACCGTCGCAACACGGGTAATATCGAGCAAATGAGTTGGGCGAACAGGTATGCCAATTTCGTAAAATGCAAGTCCTATATCCTTTTTCAGGCTGACTATTGCATCCATTGTTGCCAGTGAAGTTGCACGGTGATCAGGGTGTATTTCACTTGGGGATGGCAGGTAAAGTAAATCTACCTTGAATTTATTGATCGCTTCCAGTATCAACGTTGATAGTTCAGGTAAGCCTGAAAGACCACGGTCAGGGAGATCCCAGAACTCAGGCGGGGGAGCCCCTATAACTTGCGCCGCCTTCCGGCTTTCCTGCTTGCGCAGCTCGACGCAACTTCCATTGCCGCCACCGTCAGTAATAATGGCGATCATGATTTGATCGCCACGCTTTGCATGCAATGCCAACGCGCCCCCACATCCGAATATTTCATCATCCGGGTGGGGGGCTAAAACGAGTATATTTTTTCCTTCA
Organism: Azonexus sp.; assembly: GCA_030824535.1. GTDB lineage: Bacteria > Pseudomonadota > Gammaproteobacteria > Burkholderiales > Rhodocyclaceae > Azonexus. The sequence goes on from JAVBXO010000006.1 coordinate 7,463, forward strand.
AATAATTTGCATGCGGCGTATGGAAATTGCTGTTTCTCGTCGAGCATGTTGGTTTTGGCTTTGGAAAATTATACGGGATTGGAGTCAGGGGACAATTTTTAATTGACGAATATATGAATTTGTAAACCGGGTCGGAATGAATTCGAAAATTGTTACGATGTTTCAAGCACTGGGGCAGAGCAATATTTGCTTCGCTGGCGGTGTGTGTACTCCGGGGTAAATATTTTCTTGAGTAATCTTTGGTGCTCATTCACCATAATTAGTATGTCACTGATAGTTTATGGTGAATGGGTGCAGAACTTGAGCTCAACGAGTTTTCCAGCAGCCTGCACAGTATTTCGGGAAGATTCCATTCCACAAGTTGAATCGCATGTTTTCGTACTCGGGGTCCATCAATATTTTGTCGATATTATTTTCAAAAATATTCCAGTTGGGGCTGGGTGATAATTTAACTTGACAACATGGCGTTATATCGCCGGATAGAAGGGAGTAAATCCACGTTTCATTGCAGTTTTTTGCGAGATGATTGATGTTGGTGGCTGGATATAATTCGATATTTTCCTCGTTGCAAAACTCCTTGAAAGATTTCAACTTTTCATTGGCATACTGTGAGTCTTGGTCGATTTTTTGCTGAATCACCTCAATTTTGTTTAGCTCGCCCAGTTTTTCCTTTGGATAAATTTGAATATAGTTAAGCATCGGGTTAAGTGGCTGAAAGCTCTCGAATATTTCAACGCCGTTTTCTTGGGCTTCGTCAACGATGCCAGGCAATTGATCTTTGGTGTTTTCGAACAGCGTTCCCTTGATGGCAATTTTTGGAAATGAAAATCCGTTGCTGTCACGGTAGTCGCGTAAACTTCGGATACCTTGCCAGATTTTTCCTAATTTGCCTTCGATGCGGGAGTCAGCAAAGGTTTTTTCATCATAAGAGTCAATCGAAATTGAAACATATGCAACTTCCGTCTCGCATAATTGACGGATGACACTTTGACTGAATGCAGAACCATTCGAAATAATCATCACTCGAATGCCTCGGTCTTTTGCCATCTTGGCCATCTTGAAAAAGTCTTTATGCATCAGAGGCTCTCCTTCACCGACCAATGCAATAGTTTTCAGGTCCGGGAAATGGTCAAGCATCGACGTAAAACCATTCAGGTCAATATCATCTTGTTTCATGTGTCTACCGACGCAATACCAGCACTTAAAATTACAGCGCGTTGTCGGTTCAATATTGATCATTGTTGGTTTGGAAAACCACAAGCGTGCATCCACAGCATCAACCTTGGTGGCAGCTATTTCAGGATGCTCTTTCAGAATGGATCGTCGACTTTCTGCTGTTAGCGTAAACCGGCGTTTCACTTGGTTGAAAGTAAGTCCAACCATATTCACCCAAATATTCCCGCTGAATCGCAAATTTGCGATGATTGGCAGTTCGGTTGCTTGTTCCGAGGTAAGGTGGGTTTCGTAAGGAAGCAAATGAGGATGGCAGCGATTCCATACTTCAGTAATATCCTCATCGGTAATTTTATTACCGATCAAACCAGAAAAAATAGATTCAATCATTTTGATAATTTCTCCGCTGAAGGCCGATTAATGAACTACTACTACCTGAAGGTGCTGGGTGAAATTTGCCTTTCAGGAAGTAGCAGGTATTCATGTAATATAATCCGTGGACTTGTTACTGCAATTGCTCGTTGTGATTTCAGGTGCTATAAACAGGATGGGAGTTGCCATGAAGGCAAGCAAACGATGACATTTTAATGATTTTCGTCTGCTCATTTTGATGTGACAATGGAATTTAGCTAATGCGCTAAATCTCTTACTTGCAATCATCATCGCTGTGGTTCTTCGATCATGGTGATGAGATCATCTTCAGTTTTTATCTTGTATTGCAATTTGCGGTGCAGGAGCTTGATCGGTTCATTGCAGGAAAATTACCGAGAGGGGCTCCGGGGCTCAATCACTGCTATTTTCCTATCCTAGGCTTAATCGTCGGGTAGCCAAAACCGGCTCCTCTGCTTAAAAAGTATTCCGAAAAAAACACTGCTGAGAATAGGATTGCCGCTGAGTTTCCTTAGCTTTCTTGGAGTGGGGTATCTGAAAATTGACTGAACCACTGCCAGCCATGCCAACTTGCGGGATGTCTACGCAAAAAGTTGTTCATCGCTTCAGCATAAGCCAGCATGGGCATCTCTGAATTAACGTTCAGAGGTTGGAAATCAGGGTGGTAACAGTGTGCTTTATCATCCCACACCAATGCCCCGAAGTAGATCGGTATTCCGTATTCCAAGGCAAGCTCCACGGTTCCCGCTGGCACTTGGTAACCCCGGTCAAATAAACGGACCTCATGGGAGCCGGGGCCGGGCGCATGAAAGTCATGCATGGAAAACACCACTCCCCCATCCTCAAATGCCTGACGAACTGCAGTCCGTCTATGCCTAAACAGATAACTCCCACCATTGAAATGACGGGCGCAGTTGGCGTGCTGTTGACGGATGTGCGGGAGCAGCCAGGGCGCCAGCGGGCCGCTATCTTCTGGGGCGGCAACAAAATACACCTGTTTCCCGGCTAATCCAGCCAAGACCAGGAGCGTGTGGTAAAACTCGTGATGACAAGTCAATACAAGTGCGGGTCCCTGCTGGGCAAGAAAAGCCTGCCAAGGTAAAGGGCTTTGATCGAATACGCTGGCAAGCTGTTCCGATTTGCTTGCGTGAAGAAAATGATTTACGAAAAACATGCCGTTATGACGCAAGACCTCGGCCCAAAGGGCGTGCTGTTTCTCTTGCGTTATGCCAATCGCACTCACATACGTAAAAAAATCATTTGCCAGCGCCCGAAAAGGACCGCTCCTGAGCGCTACGTGGGCAGCCAGAGGATAGGCCAGGCGCAGGGGAAGCTTTGCCAATAAGCGCCCGACTGCAATCATGTGCAGATATGACTGAGCTATATGCAGCAAGTTATGATCAGACACGGTCAGCTTTCACGCGAGGTTTTTCATTCCGGTCAGCGAAAATCCGTATCGCCACCCGTCAACCACCAGCGCCCCTGCACAGAATCATTGAGTGGCCCCTTCGTCCATTGATTACCCGGTACCAGAACACCTAGATCCTGGATGTGATCGTAGTTGCTAAAACAGGGCAGAATGTTCTCAACCAACCATGCGCTAATATTCTTGGCGCCTGCGGCGTGTGCAAATGACTGTGCGTGCCCGGTTAAAGCCGGAATGTTGGAAAGGGCCGCAATGATATCCAGCAGCTCAAATCGATCCTGATCCAGGGCGCGCAAGACAATTACGCCCCGGCGTGCGCGATTCAGGCGATGCCGAACCAGCAAAACCCGATATTTTTTATCAGGATGCTGGAAATAGCGGAGCATTAAATAATCTGCGTCACGCACCCCAATCACTCGCTCATCCATGCCTGTCAGCATATCCTGCCAGCAGCTATCGAGCATTGGTTTCATGGAAATGTTACCGGGCAATACTTCCTGGCAATCCCATAGCATGCTCCGCCACCCCATCGGGTGAGCAGACCATGTTACTTCCTGTATTCGTCCCAAACAGCCGGTGTACAAGCCAAGCCGTTCTGGTAAGCGATATGCCCGCTCATTGGGAAAACCGATACCCAGCAAATGAGGGGCGCCAAAACCCAACTGGTTTTCCAGGAAGCTTGCTGCGGCTAGGAAAACCGGACCTTGACGGCTGAAGGAGCCTCGGTCACTGCCCGATACCATCAAGTCACATGCTTGAAAAGCCATGATTTGGCGCCCAAAACAGAATGCAGGACGCGTCGTCCCGCCGTAATGGGCGATTAGTTTCCCATTGTCGGCACGCCATATACCAATGCCGCATCCTCGTCCTGCGCCGTACTTCCATTGCCAGTAAGCCTCGGTCATCTCGTGCCCGAAGACCTCCAGAAACAAGGAACGCATTTCGACTGATCGGGCAGGGTGAATCCAGCCAAGCCGCCAGCGTGGATCACTTTTTCGACTGCAGAACAGGAGTAACTCTGCCTCATGCAGGCTCGACGACTCGGCAAGTGTCTCAAGGACCTGGAACGAAAATCCTGCCCGTACCGCCAAGCGGTCAACATATTCCAGCAGCGGTAGGCAGGAGGTATGTTCTGCGCCGCGTTCAAGGCAGAAGCGATCTGCCAGGAATATATTTCCTGTGGCCGAGATTAATTCTGGTGCCTGATCAAAAACATCAACAGGGCTCAAGAATGACCAGGTGTTGTTAAACACAATGGCGTCAAAAATAGCGTTGCCATTTTTTAATGCAAAAAACTCTGATCGCTGTTCATTGCTTGCTGTTGGGCGAACATCCCCGTCGCTAGCAGCAAAATAACTCACCTGATAGCCTGCAGCCCTTAATTGTGGGGCCAGACTACAGTCGCCCACCAAAAGCAAACTCGCTCCGGGCAGCAGGGAGTCGCGTAGTGTGTCGACGATCAAACTCTCACAGGAGGAGTTGCTCGGCAGGCTCATGGGGGGCATGAAGCGCTACTCCCAGCGATGGGGCAAAGCAACAACCCCTTGCTCCAGGCCAAGCTGAGTCACCCTGATCATCGCGTAGCGCTCTGCGTGGTCGTAAATATGAATTCCGTTTTCGCAGAACAGAAAAATGCTTATGTAATAGTCGCCTTTCAGTAGCGGCAGATCAGGGAAGGTCAGGCAGCCTTCACCTCTGCCATCCGGGCGGCGATTCAGTACCAGGCCTTCATTGAAATTTCCCGCGCTCGTAATCGTGATACCGCTGGCGCTGATGATGCCAATCCCTAAAGACGGGCAGGGCAAGGCCGGGTCTGAGTTGAAGCGAACTCGTACTGACAAGGTGTCGCGCCCGGAATGGAGTTCTAGTTCGCGCGCCAGGCGGCCGTTGACAGAAACTTCTATGCCGGCAATGCGCGCACAACCAGGCAGGGTGGTTGATTCCCGGCCTTCTGCAACAGGCTCCGTCTGCACAGGTAGCGCTTTTCTGTCGAGAAAGCTGGTGTAGTCACTGATTACGCGTGCCGGTTTGTCCAGCATTTCGACTCTGCCATCGCGCAACCACAAGGCGTGATCACAAATTGCCTCGATGTGATACATCGCATGCGAGCAAAAGAGAATCGTCGTTCCTCGTGCTCTCAGCGCCATAATGCGGTCAAAAGACTTGCGGGCGAACGCGCCATCCCCGACAGACAGGGCCTCGTCGATGACCAGTACATCGGGATTGATGCTGGTTGCGATCGCGAAGGCCAAGCGAACATACATTCCGCTGGAATATGTTTTTACCGGCTGGTCAATGAAATCCCTTACGCCGGAAAACTCGATAATCTCTTCGACCAGTGCCGACATGTCAGTGCTGGGCAGCCCCTGGATTGCCGCTGAAAGGTAGATATTTTCCCTGCCGGAGAATTCCGGGCTGAAACCAGCGCCCAGTTCGAGCAGCGCAGCGACCCGCCCTCCGACCTGGATGGATCCGGAGGTGGGGGTTAAGGTTTTGCATATCAGTTGCAGGAGCGTGGATTTCCCTGCTCCGTTGCTGCCGACAATGCCCAGAACCGAGCCCTTGGGCAGTTCGAAGCTCACGTCGGAAAGCGCATTGAAGCAACGTCCAAACTGACGGCGCCCACCCCAGGCAAATTGTTTGAGACGATCCAGAGGGTGGTCGAAAACCATGTAGGTTTTCGACAAGGCCTCCGCCCTGATTGCTAAACCATCATAAGACATCAGCGAATCCCTGACGCAAAGCTATGAATACCCTGGCACCAAGCCAGGCCACCAGCAAGCTGACCACGCACGAAAACAGCCATGCCAGCCAATCAATCGGCGCATTCAAGAATACAAGCGCACGCAGATTCTCGATCACCGGGGTCATCGGGTTCAGCATCATCCAGTGACGCCAATCGGGTTTGAGCGATTCCAGCGAATAGAAAATTGGCGAAAGGAACATGAGCAAGCTCACGAGCATTGTCATTACTTGCGCTAGATCACGGACATAAACGCCCAGAGATGCCAGCAACCAGCACAAGCCCAGCAGCATCGGCAACAAGGGAGCAAAAACCACGGGGACCAGCAATAAGCGCCATGACTCAGCTATGCCGGTTGTGAGAGAAGCGCCGATCAGCAGAATCAGCAAATTGGCTGCAAAATGCACAGCGCCCGAGGCCAGAACTACAAAAGGCAACAACTCCAGAGGGAAAGGTACCTTTTTGACGAGATTGGGCTGTTCAACAAATAAATTTGGAGCACGGCCAATCGCTTCGGCAAAAAAGTTGAATACCATCAGGCCGGCAAAGATGCGCATTGCGAAGACTGCTCCGCCCGCATTTTCAAGGCCAGGCCAGCGAAACTGAAACACACCAACCAGGACAAAGGTATAGACTCCCAGCGTCAGCAGGGGGGTCAGAAAGGCCCAGGCCAGACCAAGAACCGAGCCTCGATAACGTGCCAATATTTCCCGGCGTACCATCTGGTGGAAAAGCTGGGGGTAGCGCAGTGGTACCAATAACACAGAAAGCAGACCCATCCTCGACTGCACCATGGCGCGCTCAATACAAGTTACAGAACTGATAATTATACTTGAGCGTGTTCCTTGGGCATATTTACGAAATCCAGGCCGGGGCGGAAGCAATGGCTTTGGCTAAGGTTCAAGCAAATGCATGTAGTACACGGTCAGCCTAGCCCAAAGCAAAGCGTATAGAATGAGGAAGTCACGGACTCCTTGCACCGGTCAAATGTCTGCCATCGCCAAAATCAAGAAAATCGGGCTTGCCCTGGCCCTGTTCGGTGGGGGGCTTGCTGCACAGGCTGCTCTGGCCGAAAGCACGCCTATTGCGCCACGTTTTGCCATTAGCGCATTCGAAGTTTCCGGAAACACGCTGATTACTAGCGCGCAAATCGAAGCCGTTCTTGCCGATCTGCTGGGTGCCGAGCGCGGCTTTGCCGATATCCAACAGGCTGTAGAGCGCGTTGAGCGCCTTTATCGTCGAGAAGGCTACTCCGTACTTGAGGTTGTGGTGCCAGAGCAGGAACTGAGCGCAGGTCGGGTGCGCTTGCTGGTGCATGAACGGCGTATCGGGAAAATCCTTGTTGACGGGGCGAAGCATTTTTCTGCAGCCAATATTCGTGCCAGTGTGCCGGGGTTACGCGAAGGCACGGTGCCGAACATGGACGATATTTCGCTCTCCTTGCGCATGGCCAACGAGAGTCCGGCCAAGAAAACCGTATTACAACTGGGTGCGGCGCAAGAGGATGGTCAGGTTTCGGCCAATTTGCAGGTTTCCGATGAGTCGCCCGTGCGTTTCTGGACGACCCTCGACAACACTGGCCTGGAAAGTACCGGCAAGCATCGGCTGGGAGTCTCGCTCCAGCATGCCAATCTCTTCGACCGGGATCATGTCTTGAGTCTGCAATATACAACCTCGCTGGAAAAGCCAAGCGAGGTCTCGATCTACGGTCTTGGTTACCATATTCCCCTGTATGCCCTGGGTGATTCGGTCGATTTTTTTGCCGGTCGCTCCGATGTCAATTCCGGCATGCTGACGACTGGTGGCGTCAATCTGAATATCAGCGGCAAGGGAACGATTCTCGGGCTGCGCTATAACCTCGCGCTGAACCGGATCGGCGCCTATGAGCATCGCTTGGTCTATGGCCTTGATTATCGGGCTTACGAGAGCGATGTCACATTCGGCACCATGCCGTTGGGCAATGATGTCACTGTGCGGCCTTTCAGTCTGGGCTATGTGGGCAAATGGACCTTGCCTGCTGTCGAGCTTTCGGGCTATGTGACCGCCGTGCAGAATCTGCCGGGGGGGGCAAATGGCGATACCCAGGCTTTCAACGCGGCACGCGGCGGGGCTTCGTCGTCTTACGGCGTCTTGCGTTATGGTGCCAACACGCGCTGGACTTTTGCCGGTGATTGGCAGGGGGGGCTGGCATTCAACGGCCAATGGAGTCGCGACCGCCTGGTTCCGGGAGAACAATTCGGTGCTGGTGGTGCAATGTCGGTGCGCGGTTTCCGCGAGCGGGCTTTAGCGGATGACAAGGGGGCCTTCTTCAGCGGTGAAGTCTACACGCCGGAGTTGTGTGCCGGTGGATGGTTCGGCGATTCCAGTTGCCGCCTGGTGGCATTTTACGATGCTGCCAATCTGTGGCGAAATGATCCGTTACCCGGCGAACTGCCCAGGAATTCGATAGCCAGCGCCGGCTTGGGGTTGCGCTATTCATTGAGCAAGAACTTCTCGTGGCGACTTGATGGCGCCCGGGTTCTTGATGATGGTGGTACCGGCGGGGAAGGAAAGATGCGTTTCCACTTCCTGGTGGTCGCGAGTTATTGAGGGGGGCCGGCAATGAGTTTCAATCGGGTGGCGGGAGTTGGTTTCACTCCCGGAAAACTGGCGCTGGCCATTGCCGGTTTGTTCTTCAGCGGGCTCGTTCTGAGCAATCCTTCCTCGCCACAGGTGGCTAATGGGCAGGCCAGTTTTGTGCAGCAGGGCAATGTGCTGTCGATTACCAATACCCCTGGCACGGTCATCAATTGGCAGTCATTTTCGGTCGGTAGTGGCGAGACGACGCGCTTCATTCAGCAGAATGCCGCCAGTGCCGTGCTCAATCGCGTGCAAGGCAGCAGCAGTTCGCAGATTCTCGGCAGCCTGTTGTCGAATGGTCAGGTTTATCTGGTAAATCCCAACGGTATCCTTTTTGGTGCCGGAGCGCGGGTTGATGTAGCCGGGCTGGTGGCCTCTTCGTTGCAAATCAGTGATCGTGATTTTCTTGCGGGCAATTTACGCTTCACCGGCACGTCGACCGCAGGAGCGGTGCGTAACGATGGCGTGTTGCAGACGCCGGCGGGTGGGCGGATCTTGCTGCTCGCGCCGAATGTCGAAAACAACGGTTTGATCCACGCGCCCGGCGGGCAGGTCCTATTGGCCGCTGGTAGCCAGGTCAGTCTGGTCGATGGCGACAATCCGGATGTGCAGGTGGTAGTCAGTGCGACCGGAGACCAGGTGCTGAATCTTGGGCAGATCATCGCCGAAAGTGGCCGGGTCGGGATTTACGGTGCTCTGGTCAAACAGGCAGGAAAACTGAGTGCTGATAGCGCTGTGCAAGGCGAGGGGGGGCGGATTTTCCTGCGTGCCACTCGGCAGGCTGTGCTCACTACCGCCAGCGAAACAAGCGCCAGCGGTGGACGTGGTGGCGTCGTTGAGGTCGATTCGACGGGTGAAACGCAGATTGCCGGACGCGTTTCGGTGACCGGCTCACTGGGCACGGGCGGCGAAGTGCGTTTGCTGGGTGAAAATGTCAGTCTGGGTACAACGGCTCTGGTGGATGCCTCCGGCCTTGGCGGTGGAGGCAGTGTTTTGGTGGGCGGCGATCTGCGTGGTCAGAATTCTGCGGTCCACAATGCTGAGAGTACTAATTTGGCGGCCGGTGCCCGGGTTCTGGCGGATGCCGGCGAGCGCGGTGATGGCGGCAAGGTCGTGCTCTGGGCGCAGGGGGCGGCGGCGGCACATGGCACGATCAGTGCGCGTGGTGGCTCCTTGGGCGGTAATGGCGGCACAGTCGAAACCTCTGGCAAGCAGCTGGATATTTCCGGGGTGGCGGTTGATACCCGTGCAGCTTTGGGCAAAACAGGCTTTTGGCTGCTTGATCCGCTTAATATCGTGATCGATGGTATCGGCGGGACTTCTGATGCCACCACCAGCCGGATTTGCATCGGTGGTGGGGCGTCCTGTGGTGTGGGTCTGATTGACTGGTTGGCCAGTAACCAAATAACCATGACGGCAACGGATGGCGTCATATCCTTGAATGCGCCGCTGGCTTGGGACTCGGGAAATAGTCTGATCCTGAGATCGGTTTCCGGGGATGTGCTACTCGCGTCAAATATCAGCTCCTCCAACGCGGCTGGCGCATTCCAGGCGATTGCGACCGGGGTGGGGAAAGTTCGGACTTTGCCGGGCGTTTCCATCACTCTCGGTGGCTCCATGCTGCTGAACGGGGAGAGTGGTGTTACGGTCGGGGGACCGCTGACAACGCTCAATAGTGGGCAAAACATTATTATTATTTCGTCGCAGGGTGGTGTTCAGCTTGATGCCCCGATAGTCTCCAGCGGGTCTCTCTCGGTGTTGGCAGGTATTGGTGGCATTGCTTCGGGAACTGGTGATTTGCGCCTGGAGGCACCTTCCGGCGCTTTAAGCCTGAGCGGATCGACGACGGTGAGTGGCAAGGCCCGCCTGCTGGGGCAGAGTATTACCTTACTCAATCCGTTAGTTGCCAATCATGTTGAATTGCAGACTGATACGCTGCTGTTGTCGCCGACAAGTGCATCAATTCGTGCCAATGGCACGGGAGGCAGCGATGGGGTGCATTTTGCGAGCCTGAGTTCGGGAAGGGAAGTTTCCGTTTCTTCGCTACCCGGGGCCGGGTTAACCATCGATCCGGCAAGCCTGACCGATGTGAGCACACCAGCAGCCGGACAAATATCTGCCAATAATTTCTTTTTCTCGGCTAATGATGCGCCGGTGACATTCAGTTCGCCGCTGAGCCTGAGTAGTGCCAGCCACCTGTCTGCAGAGGGCAGCAGGGTTAGTCAGTCTGCGCCCGTCAGTGCTGGCGAGATTGAATACCAGGCACAGGGCGGCAATATCGCCATCAGCAATACCCTGAGTGCGAGCAGTCAAGTGGCCTTGCGCACGGTCGCCGGTTCAGGCGGCACGACGGGGAATATCAACCAGAGCGCAACCGGGAAAATCCTGACGCCGTCGCTGAGCATCGATGCACTGGGGAGTGTTGCGATGAATTTGGCTGGCAACGAGGTCAGTCAGTTGGCCGCGACCGTGGGCGGCAATTTGTCCTTCCGTAACGTCATTGATCTGACCACCACCGGAATCGCCAGCAGCAAACCCGGTGGCGGCAGTATTTCCCTTGTGCTGCCTAATGCCAGTCTGACCGTTGCTCCGGCCGGTATCGATGCCTGTCTGAACCAGACCAGTGCCTGTAGTGGGTCGATCAGCCTGGATAACACCGGTACTGGCAGTGCCAATATGACGCTCAGCCTGCTGCGCGCCGGGGTCGTCAATCTGGCCACCTCGGGCAACATCAGCGATGGGGATGGCAGTTCGGTCAATAATGTCGTTCATCCTTCCGGGGGCGTGGCGCAACTGACCTACCAAGTTGGCGGCACGGCTGATCTTGACGCTTGGGGGGCGCAGCTTAGTGGCACGCCCTCCGTGCCCAATGCCAATATCAATATCCGGACGACGCAGTTCCCGGTTCTGCCGACGCTGGCAGAATGCGTGGTCAATCCGACGTTGACAGGTTGTGCGTCAGTCTTGCCGACTCTTGGCACCTGTATCGCGACGCCATCGGCTCTTGGTTGCAGCGTTGTCCTGCCATCTCTGAGCGCCTGTATTGCGGCGCCGGCAACGGCGGGTTGCAGCGTGGTTCTGCCAACTCTGGCGCAGTGCACCGCCCACCCAGCGAGCAGCGGTTGTTCGGTGGTGTTGCCGACCCTGAGCGCCTGTACGGCCAATCCGACCCTGGCGGGCTGTGGTGTGGTTCTGCCGTCCTTGAGTGCCTGTATTGCGGCGCCGGTAACGGCGGGTTGCAGTGCGGTTCTGCCGGCGCTGGCGCAGTGTCTCGCCAACCCGTCGGCTAGCGGTTGTTCGGTGGTGTTGCCGACCCTGAGTGCCTGTATTGCCGAGCCGAGTGTCAGTGGGTGCAGTGTCGTGCTGCCTGGCCTGGGTCAGTGTGTGAGCAACGCGGCTTTGCCGGGATGTTCTGTCGTTTTGCCGTCGCTGGATCGTTGTGTTCTCGAACCTGCGGCAGCGGGTTGCTCGGTCGTATTGCCGACAACGGATAGCTGTATCGCCAACCCGTCGGCAGAGGGCTGCATCGTTGTCTTGCCGGCGGCGCGGCTGATCGCCAGCGAATCAAACATTGCACCAGTGGTCGTTGAATCGGTGCAAAGTTCGAACACGATTATTGAGACGCTGACGCCGGTTTCATACAGTTCGTCGCAAAAGACAACTTCGACTACCTCGACGACTACTTCTGGTACCCAGCGGCAGGCGAGCAGCAAGACCAAGACCGAGGATGGTACCGAAAGCAATACTTCGTCTGGAGGGCAGGCCAATGCGCCCCAACAACAAACCATTTGCAACTGATCGCCGCTGCTGGCTGCTGCTGGCGCTGGCCTGCTGGGGGCTGGAAGCAGCCGCCGTGCCGGCCGGTGTGGTATCGCACCTGAGCGGTCCGCTGTTCGTCCAGGGTGGGGCTGGCGCGGTGCGCACCCTGGCGGTGAATTCGGCGGTCGAAGAGGGGGACACGCTGGTGACCGAAAAGAACACCTACGCCCGCCTGAAACTGAAGGATGGCGCCGAAATCGTTCTGCGCCCGGCCTCGCAATTGCGGCTAGTGAAGTATGCCTACGAGGAAAACCGGCCCGAGGCTGACGCTGCGGTGCTCGATCTGCTCAAGGGCGGTTTGCGGACGGTCACCGGTTTTATCGGCAAGCGTGGGGATCGCGCCGCTTATCGCCTCGAAGCCGTCACGGCGACCATCGGTATCCGTGGGACCATTTACGGTGCGCAGCTCTGTCAGAGTGACTGCGGAGCAACACCGGACGGCCTGTACGTCGATGTCGAGGAGGGGGCGGTCAGTGTCGGCAATGCTGTCGGAGTGACTGTCGTGACGCAAGGTGAAACCACCTACGTGGGTGACCAGCTCTCGCCGCCATCGCCGGTGCCAAGAAATTTCACGCCCCTGCCCAGCTTTACTCCCCCGCCCGCAGTTGGTCAGCCGGGCGCTGCAGTTCCCAGCGGCGGCGGTAGTTGCCTGGTGCAGTGATGCAGTCGCCTAAATGTTCAAAAGCCCGGATTTTTGACTTCACCAAACAAGCTTGCTCGGGTTCGGGCGTGCGAATTCATTGACTATGCTAGAGGTGCTTTTCCAGCTGAAGTTGGTCGAGAGACTCCGAAAACCAAGCCAGTGAAAGCAAGAGCGTATAGTTGGTCAAAGCGCAGTTCCGCTGGGCAAGTGAGTCGGGTATAGCTTACTTCTGATCCTTGGCCTTATGTGGAGCGCTACATAAGGCCGAAAACCAGCAACCAAGGCTACCGCCCTTCTCTAACCCCTGTTTGACATTATCTGCCTAGCGCTCCATTTTCGACTGTGAAATGCTTCGGGCCATATTCAGGGCACCAGCCAAATCCAAGCATAGAGAGGCGAATGAGTGCAGTGCCATCGCCTCTGGTAACGCCCAATCCCATTTTTCACGCAAGGTATTTTTGGCTCCGTTTAACAAAAAAACAGGATCGAGATTTTCAAGTTCGGCTATCTCACCTAAAACCTCAAGAACACGTTCCTTTGTGCTTCCTGTGATATTTACTACCAGCCCTTCGTTGCTAGCCTGCATCCCGTATCGGCCGAGCAGCAGCGCTAAGGCATCATTGACCCAGTCGCCATGCCATGTGATTAGGTGGACTTCATTACCGCGTTCCAATATCTGGTTAGCGTCCAAGCCCGCGCGCTGGTAATAGCTCCGCCCCTCTGCCAATAGCGTTCGAGCGCCTTCATCAAGGAATGGCACATTATCGCTACTTGCTAGAACAGCCCGCATTTCCTGCCGGACTCGGTCATGCACCATCGCTCCACTGCCATCGAAAGCAGGTGGAGCGCCACCTTTATCCGGAGCAACCACAATAAGCTTTTTGTCGCCGTCTACCTCTAAAACCCGCCAACGCCGGCCCGCAAAGATGATCCGTTGTTCAGGTATGAGAGGTCGTGTCACGGGTAGAGAGCCCAATGTTTTGCCGTCACAAATGAGGCGAAATTCCTCATTGCTGGCGAAGGCCGCGAAGAACTCGTAATGATTGACTAGTTTCTCTCCAAGTTCGCCATGCAAGAGAAGTCCGGAGCTCTCTTGGATCAGGAGGCGCCGTTCCCCCAGGCACTTAAGCAACAGAAAAAAATCTTCCCGCGATAGCCCCTCAAAGGGACATCCCTGAGCAGCCAATGTTCCCCATAATTCTCGGGCATGCGAACCGCCCCGCTCGGCGATGATCGAGAGTATCTGCTGGACCAAAGTCGAGCCGTGGATGCCGCCGACTCGAGGGGGTTCAAACCATCCGCCAACCAGCAAGCGGATCATCGCCACAGCCTGCACCAATCCTTCCCGCAAATTGTCCGAAACGCCAGATTTCGGCCCCAAGATGGGTTCGATGCAGTATCCCCGAAGAGTTGCTGACTCCCCCTTTCGGCGTCCCGACCGACCAAGCCGTTGCCGCAGGCTTGCGACCGAAGGTGGTGGAGCGACCTGGCAAATGCTTTTGACCGATCCGATATCGATCCCCAACTCCAAGGTCGTCGTGCAGATGGCTGTCGCCGGGTGTGTTCCTTCCTTCAGTGCCCGCTCTGCCTCTTCCCGATAGTCCTTGGACAAGCTGCCGTGGTGTGCCCAAAATTCATTGGGCACACTTTCGCGTTCGCAGTGACGTCGCAGCAAATCTGCGTATATTTCGACTGAACGCCGGCTGTTGGGGAACACTAGATTGTTCGAACCGCGCAACGCATGATAAATATGCGCCGCTACCGCTACCATGCTGCCGGGCACCACGTCCTCCAATGCCGGGTTTTCTAGGTTGGGCTCGCTTTCAATCTTTGGCGGTGTTTCTGTATAGCCTTTCAAAAGGATCTTCAATTCTTGGCCACCACTTTGGGCCACGATCAGGTGCACTTTGTCCCCGGCGAATGGGCGAAGAAAGTGCGCTGCCAATTCCATGTTGCCTAGGGTGGCTGATAGGCCCACGCGAGGTACCGGGTGGCCGGCCACCCGATCAACCCGGTGCAGCAACGACTGCAATTGCTTGCCCCGCTCAGATCCTATAAAAGCATGCAACTCATCGATCACGATGTATCGAAGTCTGGCCATCAACCCTGGCATGGCCGAACCGCGCGTAACAAATAGGGCCTCAAGCGATTCCGGGGTAATTAGCAGGATGCCTTGGGGATGCTTGAGAAATTGCTGCTTGCGGTTAGCTGCCACATCGCCGTGCCAACCGACAACTGGCACATCCAAGGACTCGCACAAGTTGTTCAGGCGGCGCCACTGGTCGTTGATCAGCGCCTTCAGTGGGCTGATGTAGAGCACCAAGCCAATCTCAGATTCGTCGCGCAGCAAATGTGTCAAGATCGGGAAGAAGGCTGCCTCGGTTTTTCCTGCCGCTGTAGCGGCTGCCACAATGACGTCTCGGTCAGCCTTAATGAGGGCGGGAATCGCCTGCTCCTGGGCGTCCCGCAACGTGGCCCAGCCTTCGCTCCATATCCAGCGCTGGATACGCTTGTCGAGTTGGGAGAACCCTTGCGAATCAGAGCTGGAAGCTGGCGAACTCGTCATCATTCTCGACCGCCAAGTCGGCTGCACCGCTACTGTCAGCGACTACCTCGGTGACCCCGATGAGTTCCTTCCAGTCGGTGCCAGGGTTCTGTTCGAGCACTGCCAGCAGGTTAATGAAGGCCGTGATCGTGGTCCGTGGCGTCCTGAAATAGGAATCCCCCAGCCGCTTGGCACAATGCTCCATGAAAGCGGGAATGGCGGGGTCCGGAAGGAGATATTGGGTGACCTCGCCTGACGCATAGACATGCCGTAATTTATGCAGCAAGACGAAGAAATCCTCCGGCGCAAGACTGGCCAAGCGCATCACCGGGCCTGAGTAATCAACCATGCCGGCCTTCGCAAAGGTGTTTTCTGCCAATCGGGACTGCAGCGCGGCGTAGCTATATAGCCCGCGCCGTGTGTCCAAGAGGAACTCGGGCGTTCCCCCCAGTACAAATCCCAAGCCCTCGGCCGAGCCTTGCAGTGAATCGTTCAGGATGCGTAGGATCTGCTCATAATTGGAGTTTCGGGCTTGGGTGTTGGAGAGTTTGTAGAGATTAACCAACTCGTCGAGGCAGACCATCAGACCGCTGTAGCCTGCTAGACGGACGAAACGAGACAGCAGTTTTAACTGATCGTAGAAGGAAGCATCGTCAATTATGGTTCGGACGCCGAGCGCTGCACGGGCATCGGTCTTGGTGGTGAACTCTCCGCGCAGCCAGCGGATAGCGTCGCCCTTGAGCTGCTCGTTACCCTCTTCGAAGCCCCGGCAATAAGCGGCGATGACTTCGGCAAAGTCGTAGCCATTGACCATTTCAGTCAGGTGGTCGAGCCGTTTTCGGATCACTTCCTCAGTGATAATGCCACCCGCCTTGGCCTCCGATTTCGCCTGGGCGATGAACTTCTCAACCACGCCGGCCAGGGCGCCACCCTCGGGCTTGGTGCGGGTGGCGAGGTTCTTGGCGAGTTCTGCATAGAGCGAGCGTGCCTGACCGCCGGTGGCGTGCAGTCGTCGGTCGGGATTTAGGTCCGCGTGCACGGTAACCAGCTTCTTCTCCAGCGCAATGGCGCGAACGAGATTCAGGAAGAAGGTCTTACCGGAGCCATACTCTCCTATGACGACCCGGAATCCGGAGCCGCTGTCGGCGATGCGCTCCACATCCTTCATCAAGGCTTCCAATTCTCTGACTCGGCCGACCTGAATCAAATGTTGGCCTGTGCGCGGCACGACGCCGGCTCGCAACGATTGGATAACGGCATCGCGGTCTTTGGCGCGGATGGTGCTCATAGGGGAAGTTTCTCCAGAAGCTCTTGGTTGATTTCGATGGGGTCATCGCCTTCGGTGAGCGGCGCCTCGAACGAATCCAGAATGGTCTCGTTGATATGTTCTAGCGCACCATCCAGCATCAGTTCCATATCCGTTGCTATGTCAGTCAGCTCGTCACGTGACCACACGTGCCGGCCAATCAATCGGCGCAGGAAGGCGGAATGGTCGTGATCCAGGCCGAGTACTCCGGATTCAACCGCGAGCAATGCTTCCGCAGTCGCCGCTTCATCTGTAGCCGCTTCGACAGGCGCTTCCTCAACGAAGACATTCGCCAGCAGCGCAGAGACAGCCTCGGTTTCCTTCTGTAGCTGGGCAATACGTTCGGCGTTCAGGGTAAAACCGGAGGAGTCGGCCGGTGCGACCGGGACACCAATGGTTGGATTTGCCGCGGGCGCACCGCTCGCAGCTTGGACATGCAGATCGGAATAAACCTGTTGGGCCTCAATCCCTAGCATCTTGTAGGCCCGCTCGAGGAGTTTTACCTCATCGGGGGTGACCTTGCCGTCGGTCTGTGTGAGATGCGCCAAGAATCGGGCGATGGAGCGCTTGGCGTCTGCCGGTAAAGGCTCCAGCTTTTTTTTGAGGGACGTCAAAGTGGTTGGTTGGTCGACTCCAAGCCGAAGATGAGCCTTGAGGCGCTTTCGGTGGGCTTCGCTCAGATGCGTCCAGGAATTTACCTGCCTCGTAATATGCAGCAGTTCGTGAGCTGACGCATCGCCATCGGCCAGCGCCGCCACGCAGGCCAGATCCAACGTCACCTCGGCAGCCGAATAGGCCGGCCCCGCACGTACCGACCCGTCCTCTGGGTGAGTGGCAAACAGGGCAATTTTGTCGTCCGCCTTCGGCGTTTTGGCGCCCGCCAAAACGTCGGGTTCCAACCCTAGGTGGAGACTCTCCAGGGCCCTGGCGAGGCCGAGCACCTTGTCGCGCGTCAAACCGCCCGCGCTCTTCAAGCGCCCAGATAGTTCGCCGAAGCTCATGAGAATCAAGCCGTCACCGACTCGCTTCTTGATCTCATCAAGCTCCACTCTTATGGGCTCAGGCCAGAGTTTGGCAGGCAGTTGCAGGAGTCCCTCCAGTGCTTGCGCCTTGTCGGGATGGCGGCCTATATACCGGCTATAGGGATCAAGTGCCGCAGTGCAGTCATTGACCAACTCCTGCAATTTGGCGACCGGAGTCTTCACTGCTGATACGTCAGGTAGATCCCCAATCGTACGGGTGAAATCGACGGAGCGAAGACCCGCCGAGGCTGGTGTGTAGCTGACCTTGAGCTTGGTGCGATTAATCTTGAGAACGAAACCTTCACCGAAGACCTCAGCGTACTTCTGCTTGAACAAGCTGGCAAACAGATCGGCACAGCGGGTCGAAGCCGTCCGACGCGAGATGTTCGGGTCGGCCAGTGCCCATGCCAAAGCCCAGTCAGTGGGTACCGGCTTCTGGGCGACCGCTAGCTGTCCGAGGCCAACGCGTAGCGGTAAGGGAAGAACAAAAGAGTATTCCCTGATGACTGGCGGTGGTTGGAGATAGGACTTCTCGTTAAATCCGTCGGAAAAGATATAGCTCAGGAATTGGCTCGCGTAATTTCGGAACGAGTTATTGCCGCCGTAGATATCCAACAACCGCTGAACCTCGGCCACAATGGTCAGAATATCCGCCTTGGCACCAGGATTTGTATGCACATCCAGGAGGACTCGGCGTTCCAATCCATAGAAGAAGAGAAAGACGTAGCCGATGTTGGCCTGCGGCGCCTTGCGTTCGCTGGAATGCCACTGCAGGTAGCCCTTTCGAGCATCCGGCGAAATGCTCGAGTAGCTGGGCCAGTAATCGGTCAACGCTAGGCTGATGTTGACATCAGCGCGGGAGACCTTGAGGCTCGGGTTGATTAGGGCTGGATCGACGTCGTAGTAACCCGACTTCAGGCCGGTGCCAACATAGATCATTCCCCCCGGAATAATGATTCCGGCGATGGTGACGGTTTCCCCTGCCGGAATCCAGCGCGCTTTTGGCTGAGTGTCGGTAGGCGGCGTCGGGATCCGGTATTCATCGCTGCCACGAGCTCCGTTAACGGTGACGGTGGCAAATGCCTCGGGGGATTGCTTGACGCTGTTGGTGGAAGCCTCGACTTGACGGGGAACAGATGGTGCTGGTGTGTTTGTCTGGACTTGAACCTGTGCCGCCTTAGGTAGGGTGGCGGTGCTCAGTCCGGCATCCTTGGTTCTCGTTAATTTCAAGGCAATCCAGCCAACAATCGCTAGGATGATGAAACCAATCCAAATCTCCTTCGGTATCGAGGCTAGGAGGCCGATGATGACGGCCGCCCCGACAATCAATCCAGTACCTGCTGAATTTTTTTTCGCCACGATGTGCCTATGCTCCCCTCTGGTTCTTAGTCACCACATAGGCATGATCCTAAGTCGCTTGGCATGGTGAGGCAACGACATATTTTTCATGGTCGTGAATTTTGACCATAGCAAGAGCGAAGAGCTTTAGTTGGCGTCCTTCCGTAAAGCCTACGGCTAGAATTGAATCGCCTTAAACTCTTTGGGCAAGCACCCCGAAATGCCAAGAATGATCGCTGGTTCCTTCTTATCGCTCAGACTCCGACCAACTTTATTCGAATCCGACCAACTTTATTTCACGGACTGACTCCACCGAATAAAGTTGGTCGAAGGGGGATGTTTTAACTGTTTGAATTTATTGATGGTTACATTCCAAATAAAGTTCGTCGAGGGATTGGCTTAGAAGGTCTGTGGTTGGGGATTGAAGAATAAAGTGTGTCGGGAGGCTGGTTGCGACCCATTGCTGAGCAATACAGACCAGCTATGATTGGTACAAAGGCCGACTTGTTGCTTATCGTCATTGGCATGAGACCGGAGTTCGGCCGAAGCCGACGGTGAGCACAAAACGAAAAATGACCGGTTCTGATTCCAGACCGGCCATTGGCACCTTCAGGGGCTGAGAGACTGCTTTTGCAGCCCAGCTAATTCAGCATCCAACCCATACCGGATGTCGCCCCTGTAAAGGGCATCAGAGCGCTGAAGGTGGGTAGTCAAAACTCACCTTCCTGAAAACCGATGAAGAATTCGGAGGCCTGTCCAATATGTCCGGGGCTTTTTCGATTGCCGTCAATGGCGTTCGCGTCCCGACCAGTGAGCATCTCTAACCCAGCCTGTTTCCGCTCATGATATCGGCGCATTCATCGGAATGGAGAATGAAAAGCTAATCCTCCATGATGCTGTCAAGGTAACGACGGATATCGACGGTTGTACTGTTCGCATTAAGGTCGAGGCGGCCCCAATCCAGCGTCCACATCAATTCTCGCCTGCCCGGGGCGGTAATGGGGTTGAGGAGGGCTATATCCTCAAGGATTGCGGCCAGCTTGCTGGTGTCAGGGGGATTTCGACGGAGTTTTTCAAAATAGATGGAGCCCAGTCCAGGCTCGGCTTCGCCGGATCGAACCCTCGTCGCATTATTGCTAAGCGGAAATGGGCGTTTCCTAAATCGAATCCAGAGGTCGGACAAGACAAGATTCAACTCTTGATCACTGAAGTTCACACCATCTCGCACTTTAACTCCGTCGTTATTTAGCCGATATTCGAAGCGGTTTCTTCGCGCCAGCGTAAAGCACTCCACCCAGGGGGCATCAACGTCCCTTCCTTCATACAAGGTTGTGGCAGCGCAAGGGTCTGCTGCTAGGTCATAGCCAATCATGAATAGAGAAGCTTCGAGAGCCCGAAGGGAGGAGGTTTCACTGTTGAATTTGCTGCTGGATTGCTCCAAAACCGCTTTTAGTAGCCAGCTGGCTTTTAGGTTCCACTCCGCGTGCATCGGGCCGGCTTGCAGCCTAGGGAAGCGTAAATTGCCCTCATTAGGATTGCGACATTTGGGATTGACCTGTTTATCGGATTCTTTTGCGGGCGCCCATGGAAATCGTAGCGTCTTAGGAATTTCCGACAGCTTTTCATGTTTGCAATACTTAACGACAAGCCATCCAAGTGCAGCGGCAACACGACTGTCGTAGATAAGAAAATCATTGCACAGCAAAGAATAGACTTTTGTCATTCCAGCGTTGAATCTCAAGTTGGCATCCGTCAGTACCTTATTGGCACAATCACATTCGTCCAAGGCTCCCTTTACGGTCATAAGCAGCTGAGCAAGACCATGTTGATTCACCCGAAGCCAACGGACATTACCCGCTACGACCCCGCCCCAGTGCATCACCTCGACGGTGGCTTCACAGGCTAACTGGTCACTTCCGTTTTGTAATGCGCTATTCAAACACTCTCTCAGTTCGTTCAGTTCCCTAGCGTTGCACTGGAAGTCCCATCCTCCCTTAGCTGGCCATCGGTATTGCTTGAACGCATCGAACAAGCCAACGCAGTTCCACCAAAGTTTGGACTGGCGATTGAGATAGCTGTGAGCGAGGTCATTTGAATCCAGCCGTGGACTGAGCCACTCAATGAATTTTTTGATGTTACCGTCACTTAGATAGGTTTTCTTTTGCATCAACGCACCATCGCAATATTTTTTTAACATTCTAGTGGTTTGCGCGAACCTCAGACACTACGGCACAAACGCCCACTTCTTTTTCATACCCGTCGGGAATAGCCTTACGTTCGAAAGAAACCCAAAACCCACGATAAACGTTAGCTTCCGCAAGACTCGACAGTCCGTTTAGGGCACGAAGCCGACGTAACCAAAATGAAGAAGCTGTCATGCCCTGTCTGGAAATAGCAATGGCCGGTCTGTACTCGATTGCGGGAATTTGTTGCAATTACCTAAACCCGTCATTCGCTTTGCATGTGATTTCCGACAAAGACAGCTTTTCGGCAAAATCCCGAATGAGTACAATCGGCCAGGAGCGGAAATTGAATTGGTTGGAGCCAATGTCCGGTGAAGGCTGATTGCAGAAGTTCACCAGCGACTGCTTTGGGGCGTCTAACGTCGAACAACTAGTCAAGAGGGGCGCGTACCACCGTCAATTTGCAACACGTGGGCGTTGATCATGGCTGTCGCCAACTGAGCATAGAGCAGTAGTTCCTGCAATGTGTGACTGTCGCTGTTCTCCTTCAGCAAGCGCTTGCGGTCGGCTACTGCACTAAGTGCTACCACGCAGACTCGGTAGCAGCGCGATTACTGTTAATCTTGCGCTTGGGACAAGTCAAAAACCATGCCACGAAAACTAGACTCAACCCGCAAAACGCGGAAAACCCAGTACGTCGCCAAGGGCGGCGTCATCCAACCGTCGTCGCAAGTCCTTCTGCTGAATCC
>JAVBXO010000362.1 GCA_030824535.1 Azonexus sp.
CGCCGGCTTCGGCCTGCTGCGCGGCGGTGCCGGCGAACAGCAGGTTGGACAGCCACAAGGTCAGGCAATCGACCAGCACGCAGCTATCCGGCGCGGCGATGTCGCGCAGTTTGGCGGCGAGGTGGAGGTTTTCCTCGACGCAGCCCCAGTCAGCAGGGCGGCGTTCGCGATGATGGGCAACGCGGCGCGCCATTTCGCCGTCGAGGGCTTGCGCGGTCGCCAGGTAGACGACCTTCAACCCCGATTCCTGCGCCCGCTGTTCGGCCAGCAGGCTTTTGCCCGAACGGGCGCCACCGATGATCAGTTCTTTCATGGGGGCGAATTGTGGGCGAATCCTGGCAATGGCTGCAACCGCTATAATCGCGCCTTCGACAAAACGGAATCCGGTGCGCCGTCAATGGCAATTCCGGAGCGGGCCCGCCGCTGTAATCGGGGACTTTGGCTGCACCACGTCACTACGAGGGGAAACAAACCCGCCGGGAAGACGCAGCGCAAGGGACGATCCGAGAGCCAGAAGACCTGTCGAAATCTTTTAGCAAGAAGCCTATGGACAGGGCTTCGCGGTGGCGTTTGGCAAAACGTCGCCGCGAGGCCCTTTTGCTTTTTTGGAGAATCGGATGCATTCCTTGGTAATTTCGGCCCCGGATCGGGACCTTGAAAATGCCCTCAAAAACAAGGTCGACCGTAAAACCAAGCCTTTGGGCGCGCTCGGCCAGCTGGAAAGCCTGGCGGTGCAGATCGGGCTGATCCAGCAGACGCTGACGCCGCAATTGCAGCAGCCGCAGATGCTGGTTTTCGCGGGCGATCACGGCGCGGCCAAGGCTGGCGTCTCGGCTTACCCGCAGGAGGTGACCTGGCAGATGGTCGAAAACTTCCTCGCTGGCGGTGCGGCGATCAACGTCTTCTCGCGCCAGAACGGTCTGGCGCTGGCGGTGGTCGATTGCGGCGTGGCGCATGATTTTGGCGCGCGCGACGGCTTGATAGCCGCCAAGGTCGCCGCCGGTACGGCCAATTACCTCGAAGAACCGGCGATGAGCGCCGCGCAATGTGTGCAAGCCATGGCGAACGGCGCGGCCATCGTTCGCGAACTGGCGGCCAAGGGCTGCAATATCGTCGGCTTTGGCGAAATGGGCATCGGCAACACCGCCGCCGCTTCGTTGCTGACGCATCTGCTCAGCGACGCACCGCTCGCCGACTGCATCGGGCGCGGCACCGGCCTCGACGACGCCGGTCTGGCCCGCAAGCAAGGGCTGCTGGAAAAGGCGCTGGCGCGGTATCAGGCGAGCGGTGCGGCCAATGATCCGCTGAGCTTGCTCGGCGAATTCGGTGGTTTTGAGATCGCCACCATGGTCGGCGCGATGCTGGCCGGGGCGGCAGCCGGGATGACCTTGTTGATCGACGGCTTCATCGTCAGCTCCGCCGCCCTGGTCGCTTGCCGCCTGCAGCCGGCGTTACGCGATTACTGCATCTTCTGCCACCGCTCCGCCGAACCCGGCGCGCAGGCGCAGTTGCAGGCAATGAACGCCGAGCCGCTGATTGACCTCGGCCTGCGTCTGGGCGAAGGCACGGGCGCGGCGCTGGCCTATCCGCTGGTTCAGGCAGCGGTGAGCTTCCTGAACGAAATGGCCAGCTTCGAGTCGGCCGGGGTGTCGGACAAGCAGGATTGAGTGCTTGGAAAGGCTCAAGTCGACTTGAAAAATGTCGTTCCCGCACCGGCGGGAACCCAGGAAAATCGACGCACTGGATTCCCGCTTTCGCGGGAATGACGGAAATTTCAGTGCTTCCTCAACATTGAGCGCCAAAGGCAGGCTGTATGTTTTCCCTGTTGCGACACGAAGCTGAATATTTCTTCGGCGCTTTGCGTTTCTTCACCCGTTTGCCCGCGCCCGCCTGGGTCGGACATTCGGATGAGGCGATGCGCCAGTCAGCGCGCTATTTTCCGGCGGTCGGGCTGGTGGTGGGGGGCATGGCCGCTGGCATTTATTGGGCGGCCGCGCAACTTTGGCCGCCAATGATTGCCGTGTTGCTGGCGATGGCGGCGACGTTGTTGATCACCGGCGCTTTCCACGAAGACGGCCTCTCGGATACCGCCGATGGCCTCGGTGGCGGTTGGGACAAGGCGCGCATTCTGGCGATCATGAAGGATTCGCGCGTCGGCAGTTATGGCGTGGTCGCGCTGTGGCTGGCGCTGAGCGGCAAATTCGCTTTGCTGGCGTCGCTGCCGCCGACCTTGCTGCCAGTCGCGCTGGTCGCCGGCCACGCCTTTTCACGCCTGTGCGCGACGCTGCTGCTGGCGAGCATGGACTACGCCCGCGATGACGAGCACAGCAAATCCCGCCCCATGGCTGCGCGCATGGGCGGCGGGGCGTTGTTGTTTGCCGGCCTCTTCGTCCTGCCGCCCCTGGCCTGCCTACCCTGGCCGCAACTACTAGCCGGCATCGGGCTGGCGCTGCTCGCCACCTTCTGGCTGGCGCGCCAGTGCCAGCGTTGGCTAGGCGGTTACACCGGCGATTGCCTGGGCGCGGTGCAACAGCTCAGCGAAATCGCCTTTTATCTGGGGCTCGCGGCGCATTGGCCGGGGTTCTGAGCAGGAATCATCAAGCATGCACCGGCAGCAGCGAGGTCTGGATACGTCGCTGGCCAGGCATGGGCGAACTGCTCACCGCCACCTCGGGTTCCGGGGCATTCCAGGGCAATGAACATTCGGCAGCGCTGCGGGCAAAATCCCGGAACGCCTCGTAGCGGGCGGCGAGTTCGTTGAGGTAGGGTGAGGGCGAGAGCAGTCGATTCGTGTCCCGCTCGCGTTCGATCTTGCCGGAATGAATCCAGCTCGATGAGTCGCCGGAGCGCTTTTTGCCGGTCAGCGGAAAGCTGCGGTAAGTGCTGGCGAGGCCGCTCTTCAGGCCGAGATAGCCGCTGATGCCCTGCAAGGTCGTTGCCGGCGCTTCGATCAGGCTTTCGGCCTCGATAAACAGTACCCGCCCCGCCCTTCTTTCAATGATCGTGCGCAACTGGGCGAGACGCTCCAGGTAATACCACCCGGCATCCCGTTCGCTGCTCAATCCGCCGTGACGCCCCTTGAGAATGCTGGCAATCGTTGGCCAGGGGTGGCGGACGGTGATCAGGAGGGACAAATCGCGACGTTTGAGGACCGCGTCGCGGATCTTGTAGGTATGCAATATCTTGTCGAACAGTCGGCGACCTTGCGGGGCCCCCGCGCCGGCCGCTTCGACCTTTTCGGCCAACCCGATCAGGTCGAGGGCATTGTGGTAGCTCTGGTGCATCTCGGCATAGCCGGCGACCTCGGGATGACTACCGATCAAGTGGCTGAGCAGCGTCGTGTAGCCGCGCATATGGCTGATCAGAAAAATCGCGCCTTGATGGTTCAGATAACCATCCGGGCCAAGAGTGCGCGGAAGCAATTTAAGCAAGCGGCTGGGTCGCATGGGTTTTCTCCGTGAATAGGCGACTGATTTTTGCTTTTAAAGCTGTAAATGGCGGTTAATGGCTCTGAAAAGTTCGTAAAAGGCGTAAAAAACGTAAATTCCTACGAAAACCGAGCTTGCTTGTGCCTTGGTCTTGCTTTTCGCTTGTCCGAAGCCGGGCAAGCTGCGGTGTAGTGGATAATTCCCGGCC
>JAVBXO010000171.1 GCA_030824535.1 Azonexus sp.
TCCTGTCTCGCTTGCCGACTCAGCCCAATAGTCGAATCGGCGAACTGCTGCCCCATCGCTGGCTGCCCGAATCCACCGCCTGAATCAGAGTCAACCTGGATTCGCCGGGCGCTTACGGATGTTGCCCCAAAAGGCTGCTCAGAAAGTAGGTCGGGTTAGCGCAGCGTAACCCGACATTTGCGGCGCTTGCTGGCGTTTGTCGGGTTACGCCCCGCGGGCTAACCCGACCTACAGGGCTGTGGCTCTTAGCTGGTGCAATATAGCGGGCATCGCGGACTTTTCCGGATTCTCCATGCCAATTACTACCCGCCAAGCTTCACGCCAGCGCCCGGCCCGGCTGTCAGCACGGATGACCCGTGCCGGTCTGGCCTGCGGCCTTGCGGCCTCCTTGTTGTGGGCGGTCGCGATTGTCCTTGCTGGCGAGCTGCGTCCCGGCTTTGATCATGTCAGCCAGTACATCAGCGAACTCGGCGAACGTGGCAGCGCAACCGAGATGCTCATGCGCGTCGGCGGTTTCGTCGGCAGCGGCGTACTGATCGTCGCTTACGCGCTGGCTTTTCATGCGATGGTGGTCCGCCTTACTGATCGTCCCCGCCTTGCACTACTCATTGCCGCGCTCGTCGCGCTGAACGGCATCGGCCGCATCGGCGCCGGAATCTTTCCTTGCGAGCCGGGCTGCGCCGCACCGGATGTTCTCGGTCAGCGGCTGCATGGCCTGTCGGCTAGCCTTGCTTTCATGGCGCTTACCGCCGCGGCCTTGCTCGGCCCCCTGCTTTTTCGCCGCAATGCCAGGCTGCGCTTGCTCAGTGTCTACTCCTTCGCTTCCGGGGTGGCCGGCTTGATCTTTCTGGTGCTGATGTCGGCGAGCGAGGCCACGCGGGCCTACACGGGGCTTTATGAACGACTCGCTTCGGGTGTGCTGACGCTGTGGCTGTTCGTGAGCGCGGGCAGGCTGAGCATGTTGGCCCGCGAAACAGCGCCGGACGATACTGCGTGCTAGCCCGGAGCGCTGGCAGACATTCGCTGCATGGCGATTTATGGCCGGGGTGCCGCCAATCCTGCGGTCAACCCCCCAAATCACCCATTTTCCCTCACCCCAAACACCAATTCCGGCACCACCACTTCCCATGCCTCGCATTGGCAGCGATCCAGGTATTCAGCCGCGCTGTCGCGTTTGCGCCAGGTGAGTAGGGCGTGGACGCGGGCGCTGAGGCAGTGTTGGCCGGCAGGCGGGGAAAAGTGTTGCGAGAGGCGGCCGACGGGGTGGCCGTCGGGGGTGTGCAGGGCGTAGCCGCGTTCGTCCTGTACCAGTTCCAAGGCATCGCCGACTTTCAAGGTGGCGATGCGGCGGTGCAGGCGGTCTTGGGGTGGTTTGCGGCCGGCGTAGCCAAGGACGATTTCCTTCAACGACGGAATCACATAGCGTTGCCCCAAGCCCGGCGGTGCTGGTAGCCATTGCGTCGGCGGGCGGCGTAGTAGTGCCGGGCTATCGGGCAGGGCGTCGATCAGCGGGTTACCGGACGCGAAGCGCAGCAGGCTGAGGGTTTGCCGGGCGCGGGTCATGGCGACGTAGTAGAGGCGGCGGGCGGTGGCGGGGTCTTCGCCGCTGTGGGTCTGCCATTCGCCGTCGAGCACGAAGACGTGATCGAATTCCAGGCCTTTGGCGCGGTGGGCGGTCAGGAGCAGCAGGCTGGTTTGCCGGTGGCGGCTGGCGCGACCCCATTCGTGCAGCCAGTCGCGGAACCACGGCAGCGAGACTTCGGCGCCCTGGGTTTCTTCGGCGAAGGCGGCGATGGCGTCCTTGAGGCTGTTTGACCAGCCACCATCGCAACCATCGTTGTCAGCGCGGGCGGCGCACCACTGGCTGAGGAGGTCGGCCTTGATCAATGCGCCGTGGGCTTCGGCGAAGTGCAGCAGGGCCTGGGTTTCGCGCAGTCGCCACAGCGGCGGGGCGTCTTCGTCGGCCATGCTGACTGGCAGGCCGAGGCTTTCGCAGGCGGCGCGTAGCGCTTCGAGGGTTTTCCATTGGCGGGCGATGACGGCGGTTTTGTCGAGTGCCAGGCCGAGCGGGCGCAGGCGTTCGATTTCAGTGAGCACGGCCAGCGCCTGTTGTTCGGCGTTGCATCCGGCGGGCAGGATCTGCACGCGGCCTTGCGCCACCGGGTCGCGGGTCTGCCAGTCGCCACCGGGGGTTGATTTGCTGCGGCGGTTGTCGATGCGGATCGGCTGCTGGCCTTTCATGCGCTCGCCGGCCGGGGCGATCAGGGCGTTGGCGGTACTGATGATATGGGCGGTTGAGCGGTAGTTTTCGACCAGAAACTGGGTTTGCGCCTGGTAGTCGTCGGCAAAGCGACGGATGAATTCGACCGAGGCGCCGGCGAAGGCGTAGATGTTCTGGTCGTCGTCGCCGACGGCAAAGAGGTTGAGCTTGCCGTCTTCGTCGCTGCGCTTGCGCCCGGCCAGTGCCGAGATCAGCGCGTATTGGCCGGGGCCGATGTCCTGGTATTCATCGACCAATATCCAGCGGAAGCCGGCGAGCAGGCGGTCGCGTTGCTGGTCGGCGTCTTCCGGCGGCAGGCCGCGCCCTTCGAGCAAGGCCGTGGCTTCGGCCAGCACGGCGTCGAAGTCGTTTTCGGATTGTTCCTTGCGCTCGGCAAAACTCGCGCCGACCAGACGCATGGCCAGCGCGTGGCAGGTCAGCACGGTGACGCCGTTGGCGTCGTTGCCGATCAGCGCGCGCAGGCGGTGGCGGATTTCCAGCGCGGCGTGGCGGTTGTAGGCCAAGGCGAGGATGGCCCGGGGGTTTTCGCGGCGCAGGCGCACCAGGTAGGCGATGCGGTGCACCAGTACGCGGGTTTTGCCCGAACCGGGGCCGGCGAGCACCAGCACATTGGTGTTGTCGCGCTCGTCGGTGACGATGGCGCGCTGGCTGGGGCGGGCCAGGGTGTCGACGATGGCTTCCCAGGAGTGCGGCGTGGTTTGCCGCTCCAGTTCGCCAGCCCGGCCCGGTAGCCAGAGTTGGCAGAATTCATCGCGTTCGAGGCGGAAGTAGTCCATGGCCAGTTGCAGCGCGTCGGCCATTTGCTGCAGGCCGCGCTCGGCGTACTCGGCCATGATGTGGATTTGCCGCGTCAGCTCGCTGTAGTGCAGTTGCAGCGGCTGATAATTGCTTTTCTCGAATTGCAGTTTCCAGTTGCTTTCCAGGTGCAGGGTCATCGCGGTGCGGAAAATCGCCAGACCCTTGTTCAGGCGCAGCACTTCCTGTTCATGCAGCCACAGCAGCGCCCGTTCGACGAGCTTGCGCAGGTCGGTGGTTTCAGCCAGCAGCAGGGCGTCGCCGGCAACGCTGGCGGTGAGCTGGCCGAGCGTCGTTTCGGCGAGCAGATCGACGCCGCGCGCGCCTTTGGGCAGGCAGGACAGCCAGTGTTCAAGCAGCCGCCCGGCAGCGCTACGCCGGCGTTCGGCAATTTTTTCCAGGGCGTTCCAGTGGCGATTGAGCCGGACGTGCACGGTTTCCGGATCGCTGGCGCGCTTGAGCTCCAGGCTGCCGCGCCCATCCGGGCCATCGCGGCCATCGCCGGCCAGACCGCTGATGATCTGGCGCAGGCGTTGCGGCAGGGCTTGC
>JAVBXO010000198.1 GCA_030824535.1 Azonexus sp.
ACAGCGTCACCGGCGCGCCGATGCCGGCCTCGGGAATATCGCTGATGTCGCAGGCCAGCATGTCCATCGACACCCGGCCCAGGGTGCGCGTGCGCCGGCCGAGCACGACAATCGGCGTGCCGCTCGGGGCCTGGCGGGGATAGCCGTCGGCATAGCCGCAGGCGACAATGCCGATACGCATCGGATGTTCGGCAGCAAACGTGCCACCGTAACCGAGGCGTTCGCCGGCAGCGAGCTGCTGCACGCCGATCAGTGCGCTCTCCAGCGTCATCGCCGGTTTCAGGCCGAGTTCGGCGGCGCTGACGTCGGCAAAAGGGCTGGCGCCGTAGAGCATGATGCCCGGCCGCACCCAGTCGCCGTGCGCGGCGGTATGGCGGAGAATTGCTGCCGAATTGCCCAGCGACACCGGCCTGCGCCAGTCACCAGCCATCGCGCGAAAACGTTCGAGCTGCCAGAGCACGCCGCGTTCGCCATCAGCTTCGGCAAAATGCGTCATCAAGGTCACGTCGATCTGCGGCTGCGCCGCCAGGATTTCCCTTGCCTTGCCCAGATTGGCTGAAGTGAAGCCCAGACGGTTCATGCCGCTGTTGAGCTTCAGGCAAATGGCAGCCGACTGTCCGGGTTTGAGGCCGTCGACCAGCATGTCGAGCTGTTCCTGGCAATGAATGACCGTGCTGATGCGCTGGTCGATGATGGCGCGCAGGTCGCGGCTGCTGAAAAAGCCTTCGAGCAGCAAAATCGGCTGGGTAATCCCGGCTTCACGCAGGGCCAGCGCGTTTTCAATCTCGAGCAGGGCGAAGCCGTCGGCTTCCTGGCGCAGCGCTTCGACGGCGCGCCACTGGCCGTGGCCGTAGGCATTGGCCTTGATCACCGCCCAGGCACGGGAGTTCGGCGCCTGGCGCTTGGCCAGGCGGTAGTTGTCGAGAATGGCCGATGGCGCGATGCGCGCACGGATCGGACGGGAAGTTTTCATAAAGCCATTTCTTTCATTTTGCGTCGGGCAAAATCGATAAAGGTCGCGGTCAGGCGCGACTGGAACCGATCCTGCGGATAAATCAAGTGGAGATCGCGCTTGAGCGGCGGATTCAGCGAGATGGCGACGAGTTCGCCCAGTTGTTGTTCCTTGTAGACCACCACGCGCGAGACGATGGCAAAACCCAGGCCGGTCGACACCACGCCTTTCAAGGCTTCCGGGCTGCCCAGTTCCATCTGGGTTTTCAGGCTCTCGGGGGCAATCTGGTGTTCGCGGAAATAGGCGTCGGTAATCGCCCGCGTCCCGGAGCCAGGTTCGCGGGAAATGAATTCGTAATCAACCAGGCTGGCCGGCGTCACCGAGGCCATGCCGGCCAGCGGGTAGTCCGGCGCACAAATGACCTGCAATTCGTCTTCGCAGCAAATCAGGCTGCTCAGGCCCGTCAAGTGCGCTGGCGCTTCAATCAGGCCAACATCCAGGCTGTGTTCGGCAACCCGGCTTTCGATGCTTTCCGAGTTGGCGACAATCAGCCGCGCCCTGACCTGCGGATAGGCAGCATTGAATTCGCCAAGAATGCGCGGCAGCATGAATTCGGCAATCGTCGTGCTGGCGCCGACCAGCAGCGAACCACGCATTTCGCTGGTCATTTCCGCCAGCCGGATATCCATTTCGTCGGACAACGCGAGAATTTTCTCGGCGTAGCACAGCACCACTTCCCCGGCCGGCGTCAGCGCGATGCTACCGTGGCGGCGCTCGAACAGCCGCGTACTGCACTGCTCTTCCAGTTGCTTGATCTGAAACGTGACGGCCGGCTGGGTCATGAACAGCGCGTCGGCCGCGCGGGTAAAGCTCAGATGCTTGGCTACGGCATGAAATACCTGCAGGCGCCGGTCAGCCATGGTGGTTCTCCCTCGGGGTGTGCGGGCGATATTCAATCACATCCGTCCGGGCCTGGCCGAAACAATTGAATTTCCGGCAAAAAAAATCGTGCACCGCAGCAGCGCTGCCTGTCATCGGCGCTTAACCCGCAGAATTTACCCTGACTGGCTGGGCGGCTCGCCAGGCTTGTCGGGCTGGCCGCCAACCGGGCAAAGATGGCAGTGCTGACAATCCGTGGTATAAACCCGCCCAAAGTCATATACAAGAGACAAGACTCCCGTGCCATTCGGCTTCTATATCATCATGGCTGCGCAATTCTTCTCCGCGCTGGCCGACAATGCCCTGTTGATCGCCGCCATCGCCGCCTTGCGCGAGATGCAAGCCCCGGCGGAATACGAACCGCTGCTGAAAACTTTCTTCACGCTGTCCTACGTCGTCCTCGCCGCCTTCGTCGGCGCCTTTGCCGACTCGATGCCCAAGGGCCGGGTGATGTTCATCAGCAACACCATCAAGATCGTCGGCTGCGGCATGATGTTCCTCAATGTTCACCCGCTCGCTGCCTATGCCATCGTCGGCCTCGGCGCAGCCGCCTACTCGCCGGCCAAATACGGCATCCTCACCGAATACCTGCCACACCGCCTGCTGGTCGTCGCCAATGGCTGGATCGAAGGCCTGACCGTCGGCGCCATCATCCTCGGCGTGGTCATCGGCGGCACCCTGATCCGTCCGGAAATCGCCCAGCATCTGCTGACTTTTGATTTCCCGGTCATTGAAACCGGCGTCGACACCATCGGCGAAATGGCCCTTGCCGTGGTTGCAGTGCTTTATGTCATCGCCTCCCTGTTCAATCTTTACGTCCCCGACACCGGCGTCGACCACAAGGCGCTGAAAAAGAACCCGATTTACCTGATCCATGAGTTCAAGCACTGCCTGACGCTGCTCTGGCGCGACAAGCTCGGGCAAATCTCGCTGGCCGTCACCACGCTGTTCTGGGGCGCTGGCGCAACGCTGCAATTCATCGTTATCAAATGGTCGGAAGTCGCCCTCGGTCTCGGTCTGTCCAAGGCCTCATTGCTCCAGGGCGTGGTGGCCGTCGGCGTCGCCATCGGCGCCATCACTGCGGCCAAGTTCATCACCCTGCGCAAATCAGTGCTGGTCATTCCGCTCGGCATCGCCATGGGCCTGATCGTGCTGGCGATGAATTTTGTCGGCAACCTGTGGGTCGCCGTGCCGCTGTTGATCCTGGTCGGCAGCCTGTCCGGCTTCTTCGTCGTGCCGATGAACGCCCTGCTGCAACATCGCGGCCACATCCTGATGGGCGCCGGCCATTCGATTGCCGTGCAGAACTTCAACGAAAACCTGTCGATCCTGATCATGACCGGCCTGTATTACCTGATGATCAAGATGGACCTGTCGATCTACCTGGTCGTCACGCTATTTGGCCTGTTCGTCAGCAGCCTGATGTACCTGATCCGCCGCCGCCATATCGCGAACCAGCAGAACTGCGACGACGTCTGCCATCTGGACGATACAGCGCATCACTGAGCGTCTTTGACTCCTGCTGCTGCGGGAGTCAGGTCAGTCACGAATAGCACTTACTTAAGGCAAGAACTTGCATGTAGGTGCGAATTCATTCGCACAAAACACCTCCTGATTAGCAACAAAGCTCAGCTAAGTAGGGCGGGAAGCGGTTTTTGGGTCTAGATTGAAATGGTGTTCGGTGCTTTTCTGAGGATGAAGCCATGTCGATGAACAAGATCCAATTTC
>JAVBXO010000331.1 GCA_030824535.1 Azonexus sp.
ATGCTCGACTGGTTCGGCTCAACCTTCGACCCCGCTGCCTTCGACATCGCCGAAGTCGATCGACGACTCGCAAAGATCAAACTCTGACCGTCAACACGGTGTCGGTCGGACGCTTACCCATCGTCGAACTGCCCGATGCCCGCGTCGCGGGCTTCGAGGCACTGGTGCGCTGGCAGCACCCGGAACGCGGTGTCGTGTCGCCGATCGAATTCATCGAGATCGCCGAAGAGTGCGGCCTGATCGGCGCACTCGGCGAATTCGTCCTCAATTCGGCCTGCCGCCAGCTCATGGCCTGGCAGCGACAGTTCGGCAGCGGCATGCCGCGCATGATTTCGGTCAATCTCTCGCGCGCCCAGCTCAATGACGCGGACATCGCCCGTCAGGTCGAACGCGTGCTGCATGCGACCCGCATGCCGGCCGCGTCGCTGCAACTCGAAGTGACTGAAAGCATGGCCGCCCAGGGCGATGACATCCGCACCCGCCTGCTTGAACTGAAGGCGCTCGGCATCGCCCTCGCGCTGGACGATTTCGGCACCGGCTACTCATCGCTCGCCTGCCTCGGCCAGCTGCCGATCGACGTCGTCAAGATCGACCGTTCATTCGTCGCCGACGCCGAAACCAATCTGCACAAGCGCGTCCTGATCGAAGCCACCGTACGCGTCGCCCGCAGCCTCGGCATGAGCACCACCGCCGAGGGCGTCGAAACCGACGGCCAGGCGGCCCTGCTCACCACGCTGGGCTGCGACAAGGGCCAGGGCTATCTGTGGTCCCGCCCCATGACGGCCCGCGCCGCCACGCAGTGGCTCGCTGCACAGAGCGAAGCGAGCCAGCCGGTTGAAGCCGTGCCGGCTGCGGTGCGGTGAGGTTAGGGCTGCATCACACCGGCTTTACTACCGGCAAGACTGGAAAAGTGCGCGTGTGCGGTGCATCTTCAGTTTAGTGGTCGACTCGAGCGACTTGCTAGGCATCATCCGTTGGAGGAGCAGGCAAGGCGTCGATGACGGTGATGGCTTCCACAAGAAGCCGCTCTGTATTGCCAAACTCCGCGACAAGTCGGTCCAAGGACGCCACCTGTTTCCGCTTCGCGACGTTCAACTCCTTTGTCATACGGGGAAGTGCAGCTGTAGTCTGCTTGAATTGGTCCGTTAATCTCCGCGTACTGCCGAGTGTGGTGAGTAACGTAGATGCTGCATCTCGAGTTTCGGCAATCTGGCCGGGATTGAAATCCGCTGACAGCGTCGCCACTTTGACGAGAGCGGCCATACTTCGGTCAGCGGCTGCACGAAACAACGGAATCTCGACATCAACGCTGTTAGTGAACCGAAGCATTTCGTCGGCCACACGGGCGATCAATCGCCGCACAACCTTCGGTGACAACTCCCTGCCCGAAGCTCTGAGCGCGCCCAACTCCTCTACACCCTTCTGTGTGTGCTCTGTCAACTCATTTTGAGCTGCTGCCAATCTAAGAGCAATCTCGGCCATTTCGGCGGAGCGCTCAGCGAATTCTTCCAGAAGATCGATGTATCCGTCGTCTTCATCTGTCTCGTCTGATTCTACCTGGTGAAGAAGCGCGGGAGGCGCGTGCGTGACTGGAAGCGGCACCGGCTGCGTCTGTACGCGCCGTGTCCGCCAAGCTTGGACGTGACGTGTCAGGTGCAGACCAACCAACTTCTCAAACTGATCCACATCGGCGAAGTCCCACGACAGAAGTCCGGCCGCCTGCAAGGATGCTTTGAACTCCTGAACCTTTGCTAGTTGAGCAGGGCCAACCTTGCTTGGTGAGATAGGCGCGTCTTTAAAATAAAAAAGGATATCGATCAATCCGGATGCTTGTCGATATCGAGCGAGTGCCCTGAGAAACTCCTCTTCGGTACCCGATCCGGCTCTCCCCGTTGGGGTGCCAAATCGATACCACATGAGGCCAACAAAGAGATCGTAGTCGTTCGGTATTTGATGATTTATGACGTCTTGAGCATCCTCTCCAACCGCAGGGTATGCGTCATCTTCCCAGCGCACGACATCGAGGCGCAAACCAAGCTCGCGACTCCACGCTCTGTTCCATTCGCTAATAACTTCGACAAATCGCGCGCGCTCATCCGCGACGTCTGAAGGGGATGCCAAGAATATGGTGAGTACGTCTTCAGTTCGAGGCATGAATGTTCTAGCTTAAGAGGAGGACGGCTTACATGTAGCACGGTAATTTTTTTAGGTAATAGGCAACAGGCCACTGTTCCTACTATGAAAGCCGGCAGAAACCTTGGTCTGTCCACTATTCTTACGTTTCGCAGGTGAAACGGGGGTGACGCGTGAGTCGACCCAGGCTGCGAAGCAGATTCGGCTGAGACAAACTGTTAGCCATCGCTATCCGTTGTTCGAAGAATGACGTAGGTTTCTCCTTCCTCTCCCATTCGATGGAATTCAAGCGCGATCCGGTTGCCGCCTATATCTTGCGGCGCAAACGCAGCAACCTGAGAGATCGTTTCGCCGGTATCGATGTTTTTGTATCTCCTTGTGCCGTCGACTGGCACCGACGTCTCAGACACGATCAAATCGCCGTCGAAAGCTATCACTTCGATTCGTACTTCGCCGACGGCAGTTCCAACGACGAAGTGGTCGCTGTCATTGGGATACTGCGCGTGTATCTTCACGCGCCTGCTTAAATCTCCATGCGCAATTGAATCGCCCCGGGTTTTCTAGACGTTCCCGAGCCTCTGAAAGTATTGCTTTTCAAACTCTACCGGCGAGAGCTCGTTGCTCGAACCATGCCGACGCTTCACGTTGTAGAACATCTCTATGTAGTCGAACACGTCGGCCCGCGCATCAGCCCGCGTCGGATAGATCTTGCGCTTGATCCGCTCGCGCTTGAGCAACTGGAAGAAGCTCTCGGCCACCGCGTTATCGTGACAGTTGCCGCGCCGGCTCATGCTCGGTTTCAGATGGTGCGCTTTCAGGAAATCCTGCCAGTCGTGGCTGCTGAACTGGCTGCCCTGATCGGAATGCACCATCACCTCCTCCGTCGGCTTGCGGCGCCACACAGCCATCAACAAGGCGTTGATGGCCAGATCGCGCGTCATGCGCTCGCCCATCGACCAGCCCACCACCTGCCGCGAGAACAGATCAAGGACTGCTGCCAGATACAGCCAACCCTCATGCGTGCGGATGTACGTGATGTCGGTAACCCAAGCCTTGTTCGGTGCGCTGACAGCGAACTGGCGTTGCAGATGGTTCGGCGCCACCACTGCCGGCTTGCCGGATCGAAAGTGCGGCCTGCGCGCATACCCTGTCTGTGACTTCATCTTTGCCAGGCGCATCAGACGCGCCACGCGATGCTTGCCGCAGTGCTCACCCAGGTCACGCAGATCGTTGTTGATCTTGCGATACCCATAGACATATCCACTCTCTTCCCAACTGGTGCGGATGAGCGCTCCCAGCCGGGCATCCTCTCGGGCGCGGGCCGACGCAGGCTGTGCGCGCCAGGCGTAATAGCCACTCGGATGCACGCGCATCACCGAACACATGCGCCGTACGCGATATTCCATCTCGTGGGCCTTGATGAAGGCGTACTTCACCCGGACTGCTTGGCAAAGTACGCGGCGGCCTTTTTTAGGATGTCGCGCT
>JAVBXO010000390.1 GCA_030824535.1 Azonexus sp.
AAAACGACATTTAAGTGTCGTTTTGCAGGCCCTTAATCGATGCATCCCCCAAAAGCCGGAAACCCATCGAAAGCCCCCCCGAACCACCGCCCCACAACGCCAATGAGAACTGTTCTCAATCGATTGAATACAAAGAACTTTTTTCAATTCTGTCGTTCCAACCTCGCAGCGACACACTTAGAATACCGGCCTTGGGCAAGCCAGCCGCGGCTGCCAGCCAGCCCGCCCCTTAACCGAACTACCGGAGAAAACCATGAAGGGCGACAAGAAGATCATCGACATCCTCAACGATCTGCTGGCCGGCGAACTGACTGCCGTCGACCAGTACCTGATCCACGGCGAAATGTATGCCGACATGGGCTTCCAGCACCTTGCTGACAAAGCCATCCACGAATCCGAGCACGAACGCGTGCATGCCCGGGCGCTGATCCAGCGCATCCTTTTCCTCGAAGGCAAGCCTGATCTCTCCAAGCGCGACGGCCTGAAAATCGGCAAAACCGTACCGGACATGCTGAAATCCGACCTCACCGTCGAATACAAGGTCGTCGGCGAGCTGAAAAAAGCCATTGCCGCCTGCGAAAAGGCCCAGGACTACGTCAGCCGCGACATGCTGGTCGTCCAGCTCGAAGACACCGAAATGGATCACGCCTACTACCTCGAAAAACAGATTCGCCTGATCGACCTGGTCGGCCTGGCCAACTACCAGCAGAGCCAGATGGGCTCGGCCGCGGTTTAAGGAGAGAGAACGATGAAAGGCGACAAGAAAGTCATCGAAATCCTGAACAAGGTCCTGAAGAACGAACTGACCTCGATCAACCAGTATTTCCTGCACGCCCGGATGTTCCGCAACTGGGGTCTGGAAAAGCTCAACGACTACCAGTACAAGCAGTCGATCCGCGTCATGAAGGAAGCCGACGCGCTGATCGAACGCGTGCTCTTCCTCGAAGGCCTGCCCAATCTGCAAAACCTTGGCAAATTGCTGATCGGCGAACATGTCGTCGAATGTCTGGAAGGCGACCTGAAATACGAACGCGAGATTCAGCGCCCCTTGCTGATCGAAGCCATCGCCCTGTGTGAAGAACTGCAGGACTACGTCAGCCGTGACCTGCTGGCCGAACTGCTCGAAGCCTGCGAAAAGGCCATCGACTGGCTGGAAACCCAGCAAAGCCTGATCGAAGACGTGACCCTGCCGAATTACCTGCAGGCGCACATGGAACCGGGTGAAGGCTGAGTTCCAACTTTTTCTTCAAGGCCCCACAAGCCGCAGCCAGCCTGCGGCTTTTTCATGCCTGAAAACAGGCACATGGCCCGGCCTTTGCATTGAAAACGCAAATCTGCGGTCGACCGTCCTAAAGGCAACAAAATGGGCGAATCAAGTCGCATGAATGTTGTTGACAATCATTCTCAACACTATAAGATAAGAACTGTTCGCATTTAAACCCTCTGGAGTCAGTTCATGTACGTCTGCGTTTGCAAGGCCGTCACCGACCGTCAGATTTTTCAGGCGGCCCAGGATGGCGCCCGTAATCTGCGTGATCTGCGCCGCGAACTGGGTGTGACCGAAGACTGCGGCCGTTGCGCCTCCTGCGCCCGCGAATGCCTGAAAGAAGCCCAGGCCTGCGCCAAGGGTCGCGAATCCTGCCTGCCACTGGCCGCCTGAATCCGGCCACAAAAAAAGGGACCAAGCGGTCCCTTTTTGCTGGCCCTGAATAATCTCAGGCTGCTGGCGCCGGATCTTTTGGCGTCAGAACGCCATCGGCCATCAGCTTCTTGATCACGCTTTCCTGCATCGAAAAGGCCCGGACAAAGCCTTCCAGCGGCATCACCAGTTCCTGGGTCAGCGTCGGATGGAGTTGCTGTTTCCCGTCGGCGCCGACCGTTGCCTTGAGCGTCCCCAACTCGATGCGCACCAAGGGGCCGGTCAGGGAAATGTTGAGAATCGTATCTGCAAAAGTGGTGTTCATTGCCAAACCTCAAAGTTGTTGCATGTTGTAGTTATTGCCGGCCCTTGGCCGGTTTCCAGGAAAGCCGGACAGCCAGGCCTGTTCGCCAAAACTGCCCAGCCCTCATTGTGCCGGATTTATCCTAACTGACTATCAGGAAATCAGCCGCACTGAGCAGCGGATGCGTGGTGGTCCCGATGATTGCCACCTGTACGGCTTCGCCAATACCAGAACCATCAGCATCGTAATACAGCGCCCCGGTCGGCTTGTTGTAGATCAGCCGCTGATCGGCATCACTGGCGGTCGCCCCGAGATGGAACAAGGCCGCCGACAGCGCCACACCTTCTGCCGTACCACTGATGCCCAGGGCCGTGAAAATGCTGTCGTCGAGCACCAGATGATCAGTGCCGACAATGAAGTCCGTCACCGTATCGACATTGCCGGCGGCCAGCGCCGTGTTGAAGAGGAACCAGTCGGCATCGCCGCCACCACTCAGGCTGTCGTTGCCGCCACCGCCGCTCAGGGTATCTTTGCCACCCGCCCCCTTGAGCAGATTCGCCGCCTCGTTGCCCAGCAGGACATTTGCCAGGGTATTTCCCGTACCGCTGATGGCATCCGTGCCACTCAGCGTCAGGTTTTCCTGGTAGGCACCGAGCGTCCGGGTGACACTGGCAATGATCGTATCAACCCCGCCATTGACGGTATCAGTGGATTCACTGACCGTATCTGCCGCCACATCCACCCAGTAGCTATCGTTCCCCAGACCACCGGACATCGCGTCCGTCCCCAAGCCGCCATCCAGGCTGTCGTCCCCGGCATTGCCGGTCAGGGTGTCATTGCCTGCATCACCCTGCAGCAGATTGGCAGCGCTATTGCCGACCAGCACATTCGCCAGCGCGTTACCCATGCCGTCAATCGCCAGGCTGCCCGCGAGCGTCAGTTTTTCCTGGAAGTCGCCCAGAGTGCGGGTAACCGAGGAAATCAAGGTATCAACGCCACCGCCGATACTCGCTTCGCTAACGACATCACCGGCATTATCAATGTAATAGCTGTCGTTGCCGGTTCCGCCGGCCATGGAATCCATGCCCGATCCACCATTCAGCAGATCATTGCCGGCACCGCCATTCAGGCTGTCATCCCCATCGCTGCCATACAGGCTGTCGTCACCGTCCAGGCCCTGCAACAGATTCGCAGCGGCATTCCCTTGCAGGATATTCGCCAGCTCATTGCCTGTTCCGTTGAGCGCGGCTGGCCCGGACAGGGTCAGATTTTCAAGATCAGCCCCCAAAACCCGGTTGACCGTGGAAATCACGGTATCGATGCCACCATTGATGGTATCCGTCGAATCAGTCGTGACGTCGGTCTTGACATTGACGTAGTAGATGTCATTGCCATTGCCGCCATACAGCGAATCCGTGCCCAAGCCACCATCCAGCACGTCATTACCGTCACTACCATCCAGGTAGTCATTGCCGTCCCCACCGGACAGGGAATCGTTGCCAGCACCACCATACAAATAATCGTTGCCGGCCCCCGCGTCCATCCGGTCATTGCCATCGCTACCATCCAGGTAGTCATTGCCCTCACCACCGCTGACCGTATCGTTGCCGCCACTTGCATAAACCGTATCATCCCCGGCACC
>JAVBXO010000271.1 GCA_030824535.1 Azonexus sp.
GTCCGCTTTTAACTTAGGTGAAGGCGTGGTGCCGACCCGTTGCTATCTTTCAGCGTATTGATAGTTCGACGACCGGTTCCTGAGTATACCGGTCATCCGGATTAGCAACTGACGGCCAGCGCCTCGGCCATTGCGAAAAACGGCTCCGCTACTGGCTGATGTCGGTTTGGAAGCGCTAACCAGATGAAGCCTAGTACCTCGGCGTACCACCTTCGCAATCGCTGCCGACAGATGATTCAGGCAGCCAACGGCGTGGCATCAAGGCCTACGTCTACCGCCTGTGTCAAGGCATCGTGAGCCAGGGCTGCAAGGTCGACCGGGATTTCGTTCCCATCGAGATAGCGGCGAAGCGTCTCCTTAAGGTACTTCTCCCAGCCATTGTCCCAGCGCGTAGGCGCGGAACACCATGCCGCGAGGGCCGAATGGACCGAATCGTCCGCCTGTCCCCTGGCCAACTGGATAAGATGGGTCAAGTGCTGCCCCTCCGGAAAGCGCCGGACCAGATTGAGCCAGTGGTCAGCGGCGACGTTCTCCGGCGTGAGGGCCAAGCGTACCGGTAGCGAGCCCTCGAAGCGGCCGGCTCGACCGACCATTTCGACGCGATATTCAGGGACCGCGAGGCCTTTCACAACCTGAGCGTAGGCGTCGGCAGGGTCGGCCAAGGCAGCGTCCACCAGTTGCAGAGCGTCGGTCCGGCGCTCGTCTCCCAGGCTGAACAGCAGGTCCGCCTGCGCCACTCGGCCAATCCGATCCAGTTTGGGAAACTCCGCGCATTCCGCCGCCAGCGCCCGCTCTGCGCTCTGCGAGTCCCAAGGGACACTCTGGAACGCATTACCGTGACGCCGCGGCTCGCGCAGATATTCCCGCATATCTTCCTGCCCTGTCGCCCCGCTGGCGATCAAGCGTTCCAGCCTCTCTGTCTTGCTGTTTTGACCATAGGCGCGGCGGTATCGCGCCAGTGCCTCAGAGGCCTGCTCAGCCTGGCCTTCGGCGACCAGCAAGCAGCCGAGGGTGTAAAAGGCGACATCGCTTTCCTTGCGATCGAGGAATTCGTTTAACAGAGCCAGAGCCTCATCGGCGTGGCCGCGCAGCCATACCACCCGCGCCAACTCCACGAATGTGGGTTCATCTGATGGATCAAGCACGACGGCCTTGCGCAGCAGTGCCTCGGCTTCGTCGAGCCCGCCGCGTTCCACCCAGGCCAAGGTGAGGGCATTGTAGAGCACCGGGTTCGAAGGGATGCGGCGTACCGCCTCCCACAGTACTGCCTCGGCCAGATCCGGCCGTTCCAGGCGGTTGAGGGCGGTGGCACGGATACTCCAAGCGTGGCCGTTGGAGGGAGCCCAGAGCAGGGCACGCCGGGTCAGGGAAAGGGCGCGACCAGGCGCCTGATCTAGGATGATCCGGGCGATGTTGGTGCAACTGGTGACCAGGTAATAGCTCTCGCCAGTGGCGTCGGCGTAACGCTCTACTACATCGAGAAGTGCCTCCATGCTCCGCCACAGCGGCTGCGTCAGTCCTTGTTCACGGTATTCCCGCCCCATCCCCTCGATGAGGCCCGGAATATTTTTCGGCAACTGCGGGGTGCGTCTCGGCTGCCGAGAGTTTCGTGGCATTTGCAACGCAGGATCGGATTCTCGCAGCCAATTGGTAAACGGATGGACGCCGATACGCTCGTCTTCCAGGATTGCTTCCCACTCGTCACGCCAGAAGCCGGGTTGGCGAGGAAAGGCGGCTTTGAGTGCGCGCCATTCCCGTACCACATCGCTCTTGGCCTGATCATTTTTCGGCAGCCGGGCGGCCCAGCGGGCCAAGCCGACCACGACGTCGTGGGATGGGCCACCAGCCGGTTCGACGGGAGTCCTGGCGAGCCCAAGCAGGGCGGCATCGAGGCGTTGGCGCAGGCGGGGGGCTGCCGCGTCTTCGCAGATGCGCAGCCAAAGGAAGCGGAATTCATTTCCCTGCTGCAGGTGGGCAGCGGCGGTGAGCAGTGTCCGGCCCAGGTCGAATGGAGCGTTGTGGCTGAAGCCTTCCGCCCAGTGCAACAGGTCCAACATCCCGGTGCGAATCCAGTCACAACTCTCGGGCAGGGCCAGACGCCAAGCCGAGCGGAAAGCCTCGCCAGTTTCGCGGATGAAGCGCTCCACGCCTCCCGGCCGACCGAGCAATCCGTCGACCGAATTCCTCCGGGCCTTGAGCCAGGCCAGCAATACCCGATCCACTAACCTCCATTCCGGCGCTTCCGGCGGGAGGTCGCCCAGCAACGCCACCAACGCTTCGCTCGGGCTGGCCCGTTGCAGACCGGGTAGATGGGCAACACCGCGCAACAGTGCGTCCACCGCACGGTCCGGTTCGGCGGTGAGGCGATCCAGCCAAGGATGGCGTAATGAAGACAAATCAGGTGTAGCGCTCATAGGATGCCGAAATCGTCTCGATTACTGAGAAGTTGCAGACAGGCCAAGTGGTCGCTGCGTAGGTTTGACAACCGTTCCGGCGAAGTATCCGCGCGAGTTGTGATAGCGCCGACCTTCCAGATATGGCCCGGAGCGTAGTCGATGCGCAGGTGCAGCAACTCGGATGCAAGCTGGTCGCAGTCGCCGGAACCGGCAAGGTTCAAGGTCCGTCCGTAATTCAAGCCCTTTGGCGACGGGTGGAATATTTCATAGGGTTCGGCATCCAGAACTGTGGGCACGGTCATTGGATGGGCCGCACCGACTCTGTCGGCGCGCCGGGCGACCTCAAATACTTTGTACTTCATCAACACTACCGGGTAAGGGCCAAAGGCTAGGGTCGGCGGCAAGTGAGCCAGACCAAGCCGGTCACGTAGCCGCATCGGCCATTCGGGGCTCTCAATATCGTCTGCCAGTTCCTGGGCAAAGGCTGCGAAGCGCGGCCTTACGGCGTTCGGATTTTGGTTGAGCGAGCGGCATACCTCCTGAAGGAGTGCCTTGGCGTCGCCGGCGTTGAGGTTCGGATCGCGGCGCTGGCCGTTGTATATGGCCAGGATGTTTTCCAGATCAGCCAGCGAACTGATCTTGGTGTCACGCAAAGCATAGTCCAGGGATTCGACCCGGATGAGTACCTGCTCCTCGCCTAACTCGGAAGCCGCTGCCGCCGGGAGTGCAGCGTCGGCATTCAATGAAAGAAAGGTTTCCGGCTGTTCTCTGTAAACGGAAGCCGAAAGGTAATCCATGTGGCTT
The DNA here is from genome assembly GCA_030824535.1 of Azonexus sp. Classification (GTDB taxonomy): domain Bacteria; phylum Pseudomonadota; class Gammaproteobacteria; order Burkholderiales; family Rhodocyclaceae; genus Azonexus. The sequence goes on from JAVBXO010000271.1 coordinate 3,201, forward strand.
TCCAGCCATTCATCATAAACGGGTCCGGTCGGCCCATGCTCGACTTCGTAGCGCGCCTGCCTATCTTGGCCGACTCGCTCCTCGAAGCAAAAGTTCTCTGCCCTTGCCCGTAGCGAGACATCGTCCGATTTGAGCAGATCTTTGAGCAGGCAGCCGAGAGTTAAATTTGACGGGATCACTGATCTGAGGTTCCGTGTTTATGATGTCCGACGCATTATATATGCCTCGCACCGATATTCTGTCTTAAGCCGATGTCCGGTATGGGTTCATAGCAACTCCGGGAACCTCACCTCGCGACTGTCGGCAAAAGCCGATCACTATGAATTGGCACAACGGCAGTTACTCGAAGTACAGCTGCAAATCAGATGGCGGCTTTGTGG